>JAQVSS010000513.1 GCA_028700415.1 Kiritimatiellia bacterium | reverse complement strand
CCAAGCAGGCGATCTCCGCTTCCGAAAGCTTGCGGTTGTAGACCCGCACCTCGTCGATGATGCCGGGGAAGACGCGCGAATAGAAGCCGCCGCTGACCGAATTCGTGATCGGCCCCTGAGGCCCGCCGGTAGTCACCGTCATGCCCCCGATCTGCATTCCCTCCCCCCTGACACGGGCCGAACTCTTGCCGATGTAACTGTCTCTGGTCTGTTTGGCGCCGTCGATGTAGAGTTCGAGTTCATCCCCTGCCGCGCGGTCGAAGCAGGCGTAGACATGCGTCCAGCGGTCCTGCGGCGGATTGGCCGGGCTAGGGAATGTGTGCAACGTGTAGGCACCGCCCGGACCCTGCTGGAAAAGCCGGAATCCGGGAGACGCGTTCTGGCAGCGGTAGTAGATGCCGAGCGTGTACCCGACGTTGAACAATGACGCGTCAGCCGACACGTTGGTGTCCGCAGTGTCATGGAACATCCAGAAGCTGAAGGCGAGATGCGTGATGTTGGTTGGCGGCTGGTTGATGATGCCGTCTTCCGGCAGCGCCAGACTGGTGTCGCTGTAATCCTTGGCGCCGGGCGAGCGCAGCCCGTAGCCCAAGACGCCATCGACATATTTAGGGACGGTCATCAGAGTGGAACCGCCGACGGCTTCCTTGTTCAACGGCGCGCGGTTCACCGGATAATGGCGGGCCAGGCCGTTGGTCACATTGAAAGGATCGCCCGTTCCAGAAACGGTCACGGCGATGTCCGCCGAGGCGCTGGCCAGCCCGTCGTCCGCGGTGCAGCGCAGCACGTACACGCCGGCAGTCAGGAAGGTCGCCCGCGTCGCGTTCGTTGACGCGTCGTCGAAATAGACGCCGCCCGGGCCGCTGGCCTTGCTCCACGCCACGCGCAGGGTGCCCGGCGCGGAGTCGGGATCGGCTATTTCGGCGGATAGTGCGAGCGGGGCCGGCAGGTTGACGGCGGCCGCGGCGGCGAGCGAGACGGTCGGAGGCTGGTTGGAACCCGGAGGCGCCAAACGCGTCACGGTCACGTCGTCGCTGGCGGAATAAGCCGAGTTGGACGCTGTCAGCCGGAAGACGTATTCTCCCTCGACCGGCAGCGTAACCCGCGTGGATTCCGCCTCCGGCGTCTCGAACCGCGCGCCCTCGCCGCCGGCGGGCGCCGACACCAGCGTCCAGAACGTTTGCGCGCTCAGGCCGATGCTGATCGGTGTCGCTTCCGACTCGCTTGCCGCGCCCCGCAACGCTGCCTGTTCCGATGCCACGGTGAAATCAGCGCCAGCCGAGACTTGCGGGGCGCCCTGATAGATGTCGCGTACCTCTTGCGCGCTGAGCGGCCCGTCATAGAAGCGGAAGTCGTCGAAATCGCCCATGAACGGGCGGGTGCCGTTTTTTACATTGTTGCCAAAAAAGATGTTGTTGCCTGTGTTCCATATCAGATTGCCGACAACCTGCTCGATGCCGGTGGTAACTTGCAGCCCGTTCACATAAAAATCCGGGACACTGGTGAAGGCATTGCTTTCGGCGTTGTAACCCATGCGGTTGATCACCGCGTAATGGGCCCATATACCGAGTTCGATGCCGAGTGGTTGTGCTTGAGTCGTGGCATGACCATAACCTTGGAAGGTAAAAATCTTGCCAGATGGTCCCGTGTACCACATGGGCTTGTTGCCGGGTCCGCAAAAAATGCGATGGTAAAAGTTGCCTGCGATCAGCGGCGTAACCGAGGCGGGATCCTGCCGGATCCAGCCCGCGAACGACCAGCTCGACACGACCGGGCAGTTGGTGAAGAAGGAATATGCGTTGGTGTTGCCGCCGAAGTTCATCGCGCTGCCGAAGACCCCGTTCGTGATCCTGCAGCCGTCGCCGACCTCCAGATCCAGGCCGTTGCCGGTCTGGTCGCGCATGACGAACACGCCGTTGGTTTCGGTGAGGGAATCCATGTCCCAGTGCCCCAGCAAACGCACGGACTTGCCGGTCTCCATGCCGCGCAGCGCCTCCTGCTTGACCTGCGCGTCCGTGAGCGCGCCGTCATAGATTCTAACCTCGTCAATGCAGCCGAAGACCGGACGGGTTTTATTAGATTGATTCCCGAGATAGGCGGTGCCGGCGCTGGCCGTGTTGGTCAGCGTGAGCGGCGCCGAGGAGGAAATCAGGATGCCGTCGCAGTAGGCTTTCAACGTGCCGTTGTAGACATTCGGCTCGGCTGTATCGGTCTGCTCGTAGACCCAGGACAGATGATGCCAGACGCCGCGCGAGAAACTGCCGCATGAACGGCTTTGGCCGGTCATGTAAACCGTCACGTTGTCGTTCGCTGTCGCGAAATGTATACGCATATTTGAAAACTTGTCAATCATGTACGGGTAGGTCGACTGGCCTTCCAGCAGGGGGCCGTTGCCGTGCTCGCGCCGGAAGAGCATGGAGACTGTGCGGCTGCCCGTGGCGGGCCCGGAGAATGACGACCAGGCGTCCGAGGTTCCGTCGAAAAACAGGCACGGTCCGGCGATGCCGTTGGTCAGCAGGCACCCGTCGCCGAGGGTCAGGTCGCGGCCGTTGCCGGACGCGTCCGCGATCAGCCGCGCGCCCGATTCCTGGATTATCTCGTCCATGGCGTACCAGGCCAGCGTGGCGGGTTCGTCCGCGCGCGCCTGACGCGCCTGCAAGAGCAGCGTCAGGAAGACTGCAGGCAAGCATTTGCCGGAAAAGTTCCGCGAAAAGCGTGAGTTCATTGCTG
>JAQVSS010000130.1 GCA_028700415.1 Kiritimatiellia bacterium | reverse complement strand
GACGACATTCTCGCCGACGTGCGCCGCCAGGCTGGCGTTGTCCGCGCTTGGTGCAAGTGATTCCATCGCTCCTTTTTCCCGTCCGCCGCCGCGTCATTTCCCGTCCGAAGCAGGGAGGGCGCAACTGTCGGCGGCGGGCTCACCCGCCGCGCAGCCTCCCGGCAGGCTCGCGGCACAGGTCCCGCCGTGTGCCGGCGCGGCATCGGCCACCGCCACCTGGTTCCACGGCATCTTGGCCAGCAGCAGCCCCATGCCGCACCAGTCCGTCACGCCGGCGAAGACCAGGCCCGCTCCGACGAAGCCGGACAGGATCATAAAAGCGGGATGGAGGAACGCGCCCGCAAGCACGCCAAGCAGCACGAGGCAGCCGGCCGCAATGCGGACCTGCCGCTCGAGCGAAATCACGGACGTCCCTTTCACGGTCTTCCCGCCTGCGGACGCGTAGGCGCCGATGCCGCCTTCGACCACGGTCACCCCGCCGATGTGATGTTTTCCCAAAGCCTGCTTCGCCAGACCGGCGCGCCCGCCGCTGCGGCACAGCATCAGCCTCGGGGCGGGAACAGCCCGCACCTCGTCGAGGCGCGTCTCGAGCTGGTCAAGCGGGATCAGGCGCGCCCCGGGGATGTGCTCCCCCGCGTACTCGGCCCCGGTCCGCACGTCGATCACGCTGTACGCCCCGCCGGCCTCGACAAAACGAACGGCGTCCTTTGCCGAGATCGTGGCCGGGATGTTGACGCCCTCGCGGTTGAGGCGCAGCAGATCGTCCATGTTCGCAGGCCGGGGCGGCGGATTGGCCGCGAGCTTAGCCGCGAACTCGTCCCGGCTGGCGAGCTGCAGCCACGGGTTGGAGCGCTTCTCCTGCTCCAGCGTGCTCGCGTCATGCCGGTTGTAGTCGTGCCCGGGGAAAAGCACCGTTTCGCCCGGCAACTCCGCCAGGAGCGCGTGAATCGTGTCGAAGAGCCGCCCCGCGTCGCCGCCTAAAAAATCCGTGCGCGCGACGCCGCCGATGAACAGAGAGTCGCCGGAGAACAGCGCGCCCTCCGCAATGAGAACGATATGGTCGGGCGTGTGCCCGGGCGCATAGCGCACCGTGATCGCCTGCTGCCCCAGTCTGATTGCGTCGCCGTCTTTGAGCAAGGTCTTGACCCCCGCGTGACCGGCTTTTTCGCCCGCCATGCGGACCGCGCCGAGCTGCGCCGCGAGCGCCCCTGCCCCCGACGGATGATCCGCGTGGGTGTGGCTGTCCACCACAAAGCGGAGCGTCCAGCCTTCGGCTTTCACCCGCTCCGCCATGTCGTGGACGAAGTCGAGATGCGGGTCCAAAGCCAGCACCTCCTTGCTGGACGGATCCGCCACCAGATAGCCGCAACACCCCTGGGGATGCGCGAAAGGAACGACACGCAGCGAACCGATGGATTTCATTTTGCTTTCCTTTCTGAATCAGTTGACAATCCGTGGATAGCCTCTTAGGCTCCGCACGCTCAAAGCACCTCGCTCAGGTGCCGGCGCAGGCACACGAACAGCTTGAGAAAATCCGGGTTGCGGATCGAACACCGCTTGACCGTGCCCTCCTTGCAGGTGGAGACGAGCCCCTGCTCCACCAGCGTTTTGAGCTGCAGCGACAGCGTCGGCTGGGGGCACCCCATCCGCGCCTGCAGTTCCGAGCACGTCAGGGGCGTCTCCGCGAGCGCCTGCATGATGCCCAGCCGGAGCGGATGCGCCAGCGCCTGCAGCACCCGCGCCCCGCGCCTCCGCTGTTCCGCACTCAACGTGTCTTGGCTTTTCATGGGCGCGATGGTAACACCCCGTTATATCATTTGTCAATTGGAATATTTGTATTACATAATTCAAAGCGCCCATTCGTGTTTGCGCTCAACGCTCTGGCACCGGCACGGCCGTCACGACGACGGTCGCGTTCGACTGCGTGCCCGTATACCAGGCGCAGCAGTCGGTCTTTCCCTGAAGACGGGTCGCCTTCACGTTGCCCGCATCGTAGGCACGCGGCTCGAAGCCCTCGGCAAGGACTTCCGGCTCGGGCCAGGCCTCGGGATGCGTGAAGATGAAATCGCCCTTCGCGACACGGCGCTTGAGCTTACGTGCCCCACGTTGATAGTAGTAGTTTGCGACGAGACCGGTCTTCGGATCGTAGATGAGGCTCGGCGTCGACTCCCGCACGTCGCCGATATTGGTGCGCGCCTTCGCCCATGTCTTTCCTCCGTCCGCACTCGTCACCTGAAACTGCGTGCCGAGGCCCTGTTCGCAACGCCCGATGAGAAGTATGCGCCCGTTCCCGAGTGAGACGATCGAGGATTCCGTGACCCACTCCTTGACCGACAGGTTGCATTCGATCGTCCGCTGCTCCCAGGTGCGCCCGTCGTCTGCACTGACGAGAAGTCCCCAGGCGTTCCCGCCGTCCTTGCGATAGTTGCCGGCAAACCACGGGGAGACAAGGCCGAGTCCGGACACGGAAACGGGATCAAGGATCTGCATCGGGAACGGATCGGGACGAAGCGAGGCGATCTTCTCGAACGTGATGCCGTCCACCGAACGGTAGAGCTCGTGACTGCGATTTCTCTTCGCCCCCCAGCAACGCACCCACGCGAGCACCGCGCCCGTCGAATCAAGCCCAATGCCCTCGTTGACCTCGCCGATCTTCGGATCGGCCGCGACCGTCACCTCCGCCGACCACGTCCTGCCGCCGTCCGCCGAGACCTTCGCATAGGCGTCGCGGCTGCCCGGATCAATCGTATGGCCGTCTTCCGGAAACGCATTGTCGCGGCTGTAGGAGCAGACGAGCCTCTCGCCCATCGCCTGGATCATCGGCCAGGAGTTGTAGCCGCGCCGGTTTTGCACGACAAACGCATTCTCGGGCATCCGGCAGTCGCCGATCCCACCGCGCGCGGGTTCCTCGATGACGATCTCCTCGTGCGGCTCGCCCGGCACGTATCCATGGGTCGATCCCTGCACCCAACGGATGCGCTTGGGGCAGGAGAGGTTGTTCCACATCGCCCAGACGCCCGACGGCGGACAGCAGTAGTCGCCGAGTCCCGCACGCGTCACGTTCACGAAACAGGTTTTCGGAATGCGCTTGGCGAGATTGACGGGATCGTAGTAACGCAGGGCCGGCGTCTCGTGGATGTACCACGGGTCGATGATGCGCTTGAGGGTGTCGCGACCGCCCATGTCGCAGTTCCAGGGAATGGACGGCTCGCAAAGCGTGACCGCGGGATCGAGCCCTGCCGCCCAAAGCGACTGCATGCCGCCCATCGAGCCGCCCGCGACGCGCAGGTTCTTGCCGTCCCACTCGGGGAGCGACTTCAGATACTCGAGCGCACGCGTCAGACGATAGGTATAGCCGCTGAAATATGAAGTCTCGGGGTCGGCGTTCTGCTTTTCGTCGAAACAGAACGTCGTGCCGCCCGAGCAGATCGAGCGGAAAAACTCGTCGTAATATTCCGGCTCTCGTTCGAGCTCATAGCCGTGCGGCGAGAAGTAGAACGCGATCTTGTCGCCACCGCCCGAAATCGGATGGACGACGTGGCCCTTGTTCGGATAGGTGTGGCCGTAACCGTGCAGGGAAACGGTAATCGGATACCTGCCCGGCTTCTTTGGAAGCGAGAGGTAACCGGTCGACGGACGGGGACCCGCGCACATGATCGAGACCGCGTACATCGTCTCAAAATCATTCCACTGCTTCGCGATCGGCCGGCGCTCCGCCTCGAGCGGCACCTTCGCCAGACGCGCCCGCCGCCGCGCCCAGAACGCATCGAAATCCTCCGGCTCCGGGACGCTCGCGAGCTTCTCGGGCTCGACGCCCGCGCTGCCGTCAAAGAAAAGCCGGCGGTCTTTCTTCTCGAACTCGTTCATCGCCTTCTTGCCCTCGGGCGTCGTCGCGTCGCCGCGGAATTCCTTGAGCACGGTCTTGCCCTTCGCATCGACGACCGTCGCAAACATACGCACGAAACCGGGCCTGTCGAGAGCGGTCGTATGGGAGAACGGCTGACCGAAGACGAGCGGTTCGCGCCCTTCCTCCCGCTTGCCGTCATCGCCCGTGCGCGACCAGGAGAGAAAGTACGTGCCCGCCGGAAACGCCTCAGCGCCCTCGACCGAAAGCGTGAAGACGATCGCATCGCCCGATTTGTAGTCGATGGCACGCCGATCGGTCGCGCCATGCAGAACGGCGTTGTCGAGCTCGCCGGCCCCCAATACGCCAGCAACGGCCGAGACAAGGAACAGTACCATCCACCGATTCTTCTTCATGCCCCAAAAGCCCTCCTTCTTGTTTCGAATCACTGTAGTCCCACAGGCTGACAGAGTCAACCCTTGCCCCTTGAAAAGCAAAGGGGTTTTCGTGTTCGCGGGGTTTTAATTGACTTTTGATAAAGCCGCCCCGCCCCTTTTACCCTCACCTTTGCGTCCATTCCACTGGTCGCAATAAAACGCCCCCGCACCGCGCCCGCTGCCACAATGCCGGGGTTTACCCTCGCGCGCCCCCGTCTCTAACCGAATATCGCCCTTCGCTTGAAATCCCTGCCGCCCTGTGCCACAATGCCCTTGTTTTCATACGAGGGGACGATTTTTTCCAGCCAGCGGCCAGTGTCGCAATGGCCGCTGGCTGGCGGGGACAAAAATTGCGACGAAGGAATCAAAGACATGAGACAGCCTGTTTTGGCATTTTCCTTTGCTGCCGTGTTCGCGGCCGTGACGGCGTTCGGAGGAGTTCTCGACAACGCATGGATCCAGGGCAGAACCGACAAGAATCCGCTCCTCTACAAGCCCGGCGAGGAGATCGTGTTCACGCTCACGCCGCAGGGCGTAGCGGGAACGATTCCGGAGGGCGAGTACTTCCTCGACTGGAAGCGCGGCGGTGACGACGGGATCATGGAAAACGGCAAAGCGCCGTTCACCGGTGCCCCGTTCGTCTACAGGACCAAGCTGGACAAGGCGGGCTTTGTGCGTCTCGAGGCATATGTCGTCGGCAAGGACGGGCGGCGTTATCAGAAGAAGTTCACCGGCGACGCCACGACGCCCGAGGGCAAGAGGGCGATGAACGACTTCGAGAGGCAGAAGAAGGCCGTCTTCTTCGACGGTGGCGCCGGCGTCGACAGCGACACGCTCGCGACGCGGCCGGAGCCGGCGGACTTCGACGCTTTCTGGGCGAAGCAGTACAAGCGCCTCGACCGGGTGCCGGTCAAGGCGGACCTCGTCGAGCTGAAGTGCCAGAATCCGCAGGTGCGGCTCTATGCGGTCCGGGTCGACTGCGCGGGGCTTCGTCCGGCAACCGGCTACCTCTCGGTGCCGAAGGCGGCCGACGAGGGCAAAACCTTCCCGGCGCGTCTCGAGACCCACGGTTACAGCGGCGACCGCTGCACGCATGGCGCGCCCGCTTCCGGGCGCGACAACGAAATCATCCTCAACATCAACGCCCACGGCCTTAAGCTCGTCGAGTTCGGGGCGACCGAGGCGGACACCAAGGCGCTCCGGTGGGAGACGCGTTCGCATGATCGCACCTATGCGTTCGATCCCAAGCAGAACGAGGATCCCGAGACCGCGTACTTCAACGGCATGGTGCTCCGCATCAAGCGCGGCCTGCAGTACCTGAAGACGGTGAAGGGCTGGAACGGCAAGGACCTGCTCGCGTCCGGCGGCAGCCAGGGCGGTCTCCAGACCATCTGGGCGGCGGGCTGCGGCGAGGGCGTGACCTGTGCCGAGAGCGGCATCACCTGGTGCTGCGACATGTACACGAACGGCAAGCTCCGTCTCGATCCGGCGCAAAAGCTAGCGGGCGACGGCTGGTACATTCCTTGGGTGGATGCCCTCGGCTATTATGACGCGGCGAATTTCGCGAAGCGCATTCCGAAGACCTGCTTCACGTTCATCACCCGCGCCGGTCTCGGCGACTACTGCTGTCCGCCGACGGGGATCGCGAAGATGTGGAACAACATGACGTGCCCCAAGAAGATTCTCTGGGTGCAGGGCTCGGAGCACGGCTACGTTCCGCCGGCGTACGAAGGCCGCGATTTTGTCCGCGAGGAGCCGGCGACCGCCCGGTGACGCGGCAAAACCGGATGCAGATATAAAAAACCCCGTTTTCATTGGTGTTTTCCAACAAAACCGGGGTTTGAAAATGGCTCCGGCGGCAGGATTCGAACCTGCGACCAATTGGTTAACAGCCAACTGCGCTACCACTGCGCTACGCCGGAATAAACGGTCTTATCCGCAGGCCCCTTCCGGGGCAAAAAGTGGGTCAGAATTTACCTGATCGGTTATTGTTTGTCAATCCGCAAACGCGCGATTTACATGAATTTTCGCGCACCCAAAAACAGGGGGCACGGCCTCCGCTTATTACTCGCCGTCTTTATCGCCTTTAATGGCGACGTCCTCTTCATCATCCGTCAAAGGGTGGATGGGCTCAAACTTCTGTTTAGCGAGATTCCAAGCCTGCCAGTCGGAAAAGAGGTTGCTGTTACGGCGGCGGGCGATGCCGGAGCGGATCTGCGCGCGCATCATTTCGGCGGCAAGCGCATCGCCGGGCTGGCGGTCCTGCACGTAAATGAAAAGCGACTGCGTGGCCGAGGCAGGAACAGCCTCCGAGATGTCGCCCTTTTTCAGGGTCATCGCGCCGTAGGCGATCGAGAAGCCGTTGTCGACATTCTGGTTCTGAATCTCGCTGACCGTATAGGTGAATGAGGTCGAGATGTTGAGGGCCTTGGCTTTGACGGCGTCGCCGAAGCTCTTACCCTCGGCAACCAGCTTCTGGAGGTCGGCCCGCAACTCTTTGGTATAACTCTGGAAGGCCTCCGTGCGGGCTTTGACCAACGCGCGCGAACGGATATCATTCAGGACATCCTCGTAGGCGGGCGTGTGGGCTGGCGAGCGTTGGACCGGCTCAATGACATAGATGTGGAAGTCGCCCTTGACGATGCCGAACCGGGAATCCGTGCGGTCCGGGTCAAGCTCGAACGCGGCGTCCGCAAACTCCTTGGCGTTTTCCGTCCAATAGAGCGGCTCCCCCGAGCTGAAAAGAGGGGTGGTCTTGATCGTCAGCTTTTCTTGAACCGCGACAATCGCAAGGGCATTGGTTCCGGCGTTGGCGAGCTTGCCGTAAATGTTGAAGGTTACGCTCGTCGACGCGCAATACCGCGCCTCCTCCATCTGGAGTTCGGCAAGGATCTTGCCGCGCACTTCCGCATAAGGGATCGGTTCCGTCGCATTATTTGTCGTGGTGCGGGTATACGTGTCCGCATGGCTGTCGTAGTACTCCTGGATATCCCCCTCCGGCACGTTGACAGACGCCAAGAAATTGGAAACCGGAATCGCGATATAGCGCACCGCCACGCGGTCGGGCAAAGCGAAGGTGTCTTTGTTCGCTTCGTAAAACTTGCGGTAGTCCTCTTCGCCCAAGCGCATCTCGACGCCCGCGAACCGGTTGCTGACCGTCGCGACCTGAACCGTGAAGCGGTCTGTCATGGCGGCGAGTTCGTCCTCGAGTTCCATGGGGGCGACCCACGTGGCGGCATCGACAATGGAGGCGCTTTTCATCATGGCGAGCTGATGGGCCACAAGATTCTCGTAAAGGGCGGGCGTCAGGCCCTGGTCGGCGAGCACCATGCGGTACCGGTTGATGTCGAAGCCGTTGGCGCCTTGGAAACCGGGCGCTTCGCGCAACGTGGCACGGACCTCCTCCTTGCCGGCCGTCAGGCCAGCCCGCTCGGCGGTCTGGCGGGCGGCGAGCTGTTCCCACGCGCGGCGGTCCGCCACGCTAGAGGAGGTCTCATTGTCGCGGTTACGCCCAAAACCGCGGATGGCTTGGACGGTCTGGTCAAACTGGGACGCGGATATTTTCTTGCCGTTGATCTTGCCGGCCGTCAGGGCGTCCTGTGGACTCTGGAAACAGGAGTCGACCGCGACAAAAGCGACAGCGATGATGATGGCGAAAAAGCCCCAGAGGATGCGGCTACGGATGAGTCGGTTAAAGTGATAAATGAACACGGCTTGTTATCCAAATGGGTTAAAACACGCGCAAACATTTTGTTGACAAGAAAAACCGGAGGCTGCGCAGGCCGCCGGTTTCCTCAAAACAGTCCCTTCAGACACTTATTGGGCAGATTCTTTCTTCTCCTCCGCGGCGGGCGGCGGCTGTCCGGCGGCCTTTTCCTCTTTCACCTCTGGCTTGCCGGCGTCCTTGCCGGGCACGGAGAGCAAAAGCGGCAACTCCTCTTCTTTCTTATCGGCCTCCACGGGGACAATGAGCTCACCCGTGGTCAGGTCAGGGCGTCCTTCGGCGTACACAAACCGGTGGCGGGCAATGCCGGTGGGACTCACCACCAGCGTGGAGATAATGGGGCGGCCCCCGACGGGCGCATTTTCACGCCAAATCTTTACCACGGCTTTGGGCGACATCCCGAAACTGACAGGCGTTTCGGTGCCGTTCTCAAGGATAATCGGGAAATCCCCCGAGACACTGGTGAGCCGGCTGAGCGAGCGGTCAGGAGCGGTCTGAATATTGATCGTGTTGGCGGCACGCAGAGCAGGTATACTGTATTGCGCTCCCTCGATACGGGCGGAACCTGTGATGGTGGCGGCCTGGAAGGTTTCTATGGCCGACTCCGTCGTCAACAGATATTCTCCCCGGCCGGCAACATTCTGGCAGGTCGCGTTGGGAGTCTCAATCCCGAAAGCACCCTCCGGCAGGTTGTCGCGCAGAACCGTTTTGATTTTGCCCAGCCCCAGCCGCACGATACGCCCTTCCGGATTCTTTTTGGAGCAAACCACCGTCACTTCCGATTTCTCGAGCATCTGGACGCTCTCCTGCGCCGAGAAAATGATCACGGCCGAACTGCCCAAACCTGTCCTCAAAACGGTGCCGAGCGGGTAAAACTTGTTGTTCAGCGCAGGGACGAACTTCCCGCCGTCCGGGTCTTTAACCTCGCAGGCGCCCTGAATGTTCATCACACGCACAAGGGGTTCAAAAAGTTTAGCAAGCGTCGGCGTCTGTCCGTCCGCAGACACGGTCTCAACGCCCGCCGTTTTTGCAGCTTCCTGCGCACACACCGCCAACAGGGAAAACGCAAACACACAAACACTCGCCCGGAACATTCCTGCTTGATCCATCATGGGAACATCTCCCCTTGCTTTCACGCGGTTTTATGAACGGCCCTTCTGTCTCAATTAAAAAAGGATGTGTTATAATAGACCAAGCTCCTCGGATAGTCAACCGAAGCTTCGCGTCCCCGGAGAATTTTCAGGGGTGTAATCACCCGCAGACCATCCATCAGAAGCACCGTTATAAGCCGCTATTTTTGGTGTTCCAAGAAATAAAGAAAATCTGTAGACTATAGATCACAAATTGGCTTGGGAGGGAAAATGTGAAAATCTCGACAAAAGGACGGTATGGGCTTCGCACACTGATGGACATCGCAATACATCAGTCCGAAGGCGCGGTGACGCTGAACGAAATTGCGGCGCGCCAAAAAATCTCGGTGAAATACCTTTGGCAGGTCATCAACCCGCTCAAAACAGCGGGGCTGCTGAGTGTGACGCGCGGGGCAAAAGGCGGATACGCGCTGGCACGGCCCACAGAGAAAATCACGATGCTCGATGTGGTGACTATTTTGGAGGGAACGCTGTCAGTGGTGGAGTGTGTCGGCAACCCGAAATATTGTGATCAGGTCGACGCCTGTGTGGCGCGCACGGTTTGGCTGGAGGTTCAGCGGGCGGCCGAGAAGGCGCTTTCCGGCATTACGCTTGCCGCCGTGTTGAGACGCTGCGCCGAGCCCTCCGAAGCGGACAACTACGCGATCTGAACGCATGCAAGCGTGTGCTATTTGGCCGGTGCCGGCACCGCTGCCGGCGGCGGGACGGTAACGGGAGCGGTAACGGGAGCGACGGCTTTAGCCGCACTGTCTGCCGCGTCGAACAACGAGCGCGCGACGCGCGGCGCGTACCGGTCAATGACCCCTTCGAGATTCGCGAGCGCCATTTCCCAAGCGGGCGTACCGGTTTTCTGAGCCTTCAGGTTCTCCAACAGTTTTTTCGCGTCGCCTTTATTCCCTTGCAGCGTGTAGATCCGCGCGACCCCCATTTGGGCGTAGGGCTGCAGATAATGCCCCGCGTTCGCTTTGTCGAAGGCCTGATAAACCGTCAAGGCCTCATCAAGGCGGTTGAGCCCCTCGAGCGCGTGGGCCCGGCCCAACTCCGCGATTTCCGCGAAACCCGCGGGTGCCCCCTTGCGGATACAATCGTCATACGTGGCCAGCGCCTCATCGTATTTCGAGGCGTCGTAGTACGCTTTCCCCAACCGCAAGCGGGTTGCGTTGCCGGCCTTGGTTGAGCCGAACTTCGCAACCACGGTCTCGAGTTCTTCCAAAGACGAGGCTTTGAGCAACTCTTGATTGGCGTTCGAAACCTTCGCCGTCCGGTACAGCTTGAATGCCCACACGCCGCCAAACAACACGGCCGCCGCAACCAACGTCACCAAAAACTGACTTCCGCTGGCTTTCCACCAGTCGTACAAGGGGAGCAGTTCTTCGGGAAGGTTCTCGGGAATCGCCGCAAGGGTCGGTTTTGAGTTATTGGATGCGTCACTCGCCGTTTGACTCATGGGTTTCGCCTCTGAAAGGATGAAAGAAAAAGGTATTATTGGGGTTCCGCCGAGAGAAAGCAAGGCGAAAACCGTTTCTGGAAACGCACGAAACAAGCCCGCCCCGCCGCTCGGGCTATTTTACCGGCACCTGACTTTTCAACATCTCAAGGTCATATTCCCGCAGCGCGCCGTGGACGATGTCGGAAAAGCGGTGATAGGCTCCCTTGGAAACCACCTCACTCCACGTGTTCGGTGCCTGAGATAACCCGACGCCAGAAAAGAGTTCCGGTTCCGCGACCGCCGCATGCAGGGCCGGCGTTACCGCCCAGTTCGCCGCCTGTAACGTGACCCTTTCTTGACCGCAGTCGCCCGCCAACCACCGCGCGCAGGACAGGATATCCTCAGACCGCATGCCGACAAGCG
>JAQVSS010000512.1 GCA_028700415.1 Kiritimatiellia bacterium | reverse complement strand
CCGCATTCCGGATCCACGCCCGCCTGCCGCACGAGGTCTTTGCGGTAAACGATGCCGTAGTACCAGATGCCGGCCATCGGCACGCCGTACACTTTGCCCTTGTGCGTCGCGGCCTGCCGCCAGAGCGGCGGCACATTCTTCCAGCCGGGCCAGCGGGCCTCGGCGTCGCTGAGCTGGCCGTCGCCGTCGGTGTCGTCGCCGAGCCACTCGTTCAGCGGATAGACGAACCCCTGCCCGATGTCGTGCCGGATGATGTGGAACCAGCAGAAGTAAATGTCCGGCGCGGTGCCGCCCGCCAGCGAGAGCATGAAAGGCGCGCGCCCGCCCGCGCCGGGCAGTTCGAGGCCGCCCCATTTCTGCGGGTTGAGCCGCGGCTCCTGCTGCGCGAACTTCAGGATCTGCTGGGTGACGGGGTTCTCCGGCCGGTCCGGATCGAAGCCCTGCAGGAAGGTCACGGTGACCGGCTCCACGCCGGAGGCGGGGCCGCACAGCCACGCCAGCATCACCAAACAGCTTAACCGCTTGAGAACCATGCCGCGAAACATACCGCACCCCCGCCCCGAATGCAAGAACGCCGCCTCAAACGCCTTCGAGCAGGTTTTCCCGGAATGTCCCCTTGTGGACAGCCACGGCCTGGAGGATGCCGTTCAGGGTGCCGACGCGAAGCGGCGCGTGCGCCGGTATCACGATCCGGTGATGGCCGGGGGTTTCGGTCTGGAGAACGATGTGGCTGCCGACCTGATGGACGAGTGTATACCCCCATGCCCGGCACAGGTGGCGGGCGAGGCGCGTGCCGGACAGGTCGCGGGGGAGTTTCACGCCAAGACCTCTTCGCGTGTCAGGCGGAGGCGGACGGAGGGTTTCCCGGGCTGGTCGAATCCATACGCCTCAACGGCCTCGCGGACGTTGGCGCGGAGATCCTCCCACGTGTCGGCTTGGGTGAAGATGTCTTCGCCCAACGCCTCGGCGGTATACCCGCCGTCGGCCTCCTGCGTCACGTCGAAAACGATTTCGCGTTTCATGGCATTCAATGTACCACACCCCCGCATTTCGGACAAGGCACGCAAAAACCTTTCCAGTTTATCGGCAAGCCCCGCCGCCCGCAGAGCGGGGATGAACGAAAGGGTAACGTCTTACGTTGAGTTGAGCAGACCCGCTCATCCCGTCCCGTCCGTTTTGGTCTCAAGCCGCAATAGGGTTTTTGGTTACAGGCTACCGTTTACCCTAAAAAGAGCAGTTGAAGATTAGCCGCAAAGATCGCAAAGAACACAGAGATGAGAGAAAATCAATAGGGGAAAGACGTTTCGTGGATCTTTCTTTGAGGTCTTTGCGGCTATTACGGATTCACCTGTTTGGTACGGGGTCTTCATATCAGTATCATATTCATAACCATCTGGCCAGGAGTAGATTAATCTGCGTGCTCTGAACTGCGGGGCAGTTGAATTGCCCTTTTTAGGTTTACAATTTACTGCCTACTTTTTAACACGGGGGCACAGAGGCACGGGGGAAGTTATAAGTTCGGGAGTTCTAAAGTTTTTTGGGGAGTTACAGGTATAAGGTGTCATGTGACAGGGAAATTTCCCAACCTGCCCACTGGCCACTGGAACCAGAAACCAGAAACCTGTAACGTGTAACCTCCCCATTGCCCACTGCCCTGTGCAGGGAACCGCGAGCGTCGGTGGCATCATGACGCTGATATTGCTGACACACTGGCCGCCGCCTCAAACGCCTTCGGGCAGGTTTCCCGGGCTGGTCGGATTCATACGTTTCAACGGCTTTGCGTAAGGCGGTCGTACTGGGCGTGGGAACCGATCCAGAACCACAGGATGCCTGCCTGTCCGTCAGGCAGGTCGATTCCCAACGCCCGGTAATGGAGTCCGACTCTGACAGACCAAAGGTCACCAATCTTCTTCAGGTGGAGGGACGGATGTTTCGGGTGGCGTTTCATCAATGCGAACTGCCGATCCGCCGTTGTCCGGACGGGTTCCGGCAACAGCCGGTAAAGCCGCCAAAACTCTGGGACGGCGGTATGAATCACAGGCTTGTGCATTGGCCGTCCCGGAAATCGGTTTTCGCCTCTTCAATGGCGGATAGCAAAGCCGGGGAGGTTTGCTGGTCGGACGCGAGCCGGTCATCCCACCGAGCCTGCTCATACGTGTCGAACCATTCGGAGAAAACGGAAAACTCGGTCGCGGGGAGTGATCGGACGGCTTTTTGCACATCTGACACGGAAAGCGTTGTCATGATAAAGTTTTCCTCAATTCCCAGTCATCGTAGCCTATGCCGGGGGCGGTGTCAACGAACCCCGAACCCCGAAATCCGAACGTCCAACTCAGAACTTCGAAGTTGGGCGTTGGGCGTTCATGTCTCTTACTGCCGACTGCCTATCGGCTCTTTAACACCGCCGCCTTCCGCCCGGCGAGCGCCGTGATTGAGCGTGTCAGGTTCACGATCGACTCAGCCTGATTGGCGATCGTTCGGTCCTTTCGCCCGCAGGCGGGGCAGTAGGCGGCGCCGGGGTTGTGGGGCTCGGCGACTTGATCCGGGAGGGAAACCGTCGCCGGAGCGGCGTTCCCGCCGTCGAGGCCGAGCAGCCAGTCGGTGGAGACGCTCAAGCGTGCCGCCAATCGGGTAAGCACGTCGATATCCGGGATGCGTTCGCCCGACTCGTACCGGTTGTACGAGTTCTGGGCGAGGCCGACTTTGCGCGCGAATTCCGCCTGTTTCAACCCGCCCCGCA
>JAQVSS010000129.1 GCA_028700415.1 Kiritimatiellia bacterium | reverse complement strand
GCGTTCTGCGTTCTGCGTTCGGTGTTCTTGTCTGCCTGTCCGTCGCGTCGGCCGCCTTCACTCAAGCGGCCCCGGCGCCGCGGCCCCGCCCGCCCTGGAATGTCGCGGAGGCGCCGTGCCGTCTGGTGGTGGAGAAGGAGCAGGACGGTTTCTTTCTGGTGCGGGTGCCGGGGATGGTGGCGGGGAAGCCTGTGGAGGCCGTGCGGGCGTTCGCCTCGACCAACGAGGTTATAGCGCGGGTGGTCTGGGTTGACCCGAGCCATGTGACGGCTCTGGTGGACGCGCGCGGCGCGCGGCGCGGGCAGATGCTCAGGATTTACCCCGTGCCGGGCGACAAGCCCATCGTGCCGTCGGTGGCGGCGACGCCCGATCCCTCGCCGCTGCGAGGCTGCGCGCGCCGGACGGCGGGCATGGATTTCCCGGCGACGCTGGCGGACGTGAAGACGCTGGAGACGCGTTGCGACGGCAAGGCGGAGTGGTTCACGGTCGGCGACTTCGGCAAACTGGGCGCGACGTTCAAGGAGTGGTTCCGGGGCGACTGGACACGCAAGAGCCACCTGGTGGACCTGCAGACGTGGCTGCGGGTGCCGCAGGATGGCTCCTATATTTTCGGGCTGGCGGGGATTGCCCCGGCGTGGCTGCTCGTGGACGGCCGGCCGGTGTTGGAGCATCCGGCCGGGCAGGCGTTCGACAAGTGGACGTCGGGCGAGGGTGTGCCGCTCAAGGCGGGGCTGCGGCAGGTGCGGGTGCGGACCGTCTGCCGCCAGGAGATTGACACGGGGCTGGCGTGGAAGCGGGCGGGCGAACCGGGTGTCGCCACCAACGTGGCGATGGTGACGGGCGGTGATTTGCGCGAGGGGCGCTGGGAGTGGCAGGGGCAGAGGCTGCACCCGTACGCGACCGCGAAAAGCGGCAGGGTTTACCGGTTCGAGGGCAAGGATGACCTTTTTGTGCCGTTTGTTTTTGAGGACGGCACCTCGTGCTGGGGAACCAATCATGTGGCGGTGTGGCAGGCGGGAAACCGGGTGGTGGGGGAAGGGAAATCCCTGTCCCTCACGCTGGCGACCTCCACGTTGCCTGCCCCCTTGCGGCTGCGGGCTCAGGCGGCGACAGGGGAGAAGGCGGAGTACGAGACCCTTTTGTCGTATGACGGGCCGGTGTGGAGCCAGTACGGGGTGACGACGCGGGTCACCGGCGTGCCGGCGGTTTGCTACGCGGACGACCGGGTGCATCCGATCATCCGCGTGCGCACTTCGGCGGCGGACGGGCTGGCGTATGAACTCAATACCGGGGTGGAATGGGCGGCGGGAGGCTGCAGCAACCTGACGCATGCGGTGGTGACGGACAAGGGCTGGGCGCGGGTGTACCTGTGCGAGGCGGAGGCCGGGTCCGTGGCGCGGGTGACGTGGTCGCTGCGGCATTGCGGGGTCGAGCTTGACCGGGGCGCGGTGCGTTTCCTGCGCGAGCCGTACGGCGTGTTGCCGGACACGGTGTCGGGCGAGACGCTCAAGGCGGGCGGCGAGTTTGTGGTGCTGGTGGCGTCCAAGGCGTCGCGGGGCGAGCCGGCTGTGCCTGCGGCACGGCCGTCGGCGACGAACGGCGTGGTGCTGCTGGACGGGTTTATCTATGGAGGAACGCCGAACGCCGGACGCCGGACGCCCAACGCCCAACAGGAAACAGGGAACTTGAAACCAGAAACCCTAAACCATGGAAACCTCTTCCGCGTGGTGGACGTGCAGGCCATCGAGCAGAGCGAGGCGGCCTCGGGGATGTCGCTGCTGTTACCGTTCGCGGCGGTGAGGGAGGTGTTGCCGGCCGGGGTGGTCGCGTACGCCCCTTCGCTGTTGGGGATCAGCCGGGAAGGGGGCACGGCGGGCTTTGAGCGGCGGCTGTCGGCGATGACGGGGCTTTTGTCCGGGCCGGCCTGTGGGAATCCCCGCGTGTTGCTGGTGGCGCCTCCCGCTTTCGATGTGCTGCCCGGGTGCGGGTGTGTGGCGGGGGACGCGCCGTGTGTGCATGCCGCCGAGGCGCGGGCCTATGCCGAGGCAGTGATACGGGTGGCGGACGCGCACGGGGTCGAGACGGTGGATCTGTTCACCGCGTTCCAGACGTCCGGGAGCGGAGTCCCGCTGGTCAGAAACGGCGCTCTGACCGGCGCGGGCATCGCCTATGCCGAACAGGTGATCGCCAAAAAAATCCTCGCGCGTTAATGCCTGGCCAACCAACAAGAATGATAAAAAACACGTTGTTGCACCACGAAGGCACGAAGAGCACGAAGTTTTTTAATGACTCGCCTCTTCTTCGTGGCCTTCGTGACTTCGTGGTGAGAATTTCGGGTTGCACGTGATCCGGTGAGGGCGCGCCGGGTTTACGCCTCCTGCCTGACCTGATCCGCGCTCTGGCGATACGCGCGCAGGGTCATGCCGAACGCCATCAGGCGGTACGGCTGTGGTCAGAAGAGAAAAACGAAAAGAGGGTAAACATGCGCGTTCTGATTTGTGGTTCCATGGCCTTGCTGACGGCGGTTTCGATGTGTCATGCCGGCGAGAAAAAGGGGGGGCATCCATCGGGAGACCCGGCGTGGGAACTGGCGTTCGAGGACACCTTCGGGGGGGACAAGTTGGATGGATCCAAATGGTTCCCCGGCTATCGGCTGGGGCGGGTAGAATACTACAAGCGCATCGGCTATCCCAACGAACATACGCGGGGGTGGCAGCCCTATCCGCCTATGGCGCACTATGTCATAAAGGACGGGCTTTTGAAACTCCGGGTGGACAGGGACTGGCCGAAACGGGACACCCCTACGAACAAGACCGTCTCCGCGTTTACGTCGGCGATCTACCGCTACGATGAAGCGACCCAAACATTCAGGGACGAGGTCAAGTTCTCCCAGAAATATGGATGGTGGGAGATCCGCTGCCGGATGCCGGTATGCGGCAGCGGGGCTTACACGGCGTTTTGGCTGCACTCGGTGGGCGCGAAAAACCAGGAATACTCGCCGGAGGGTGTGCGAAACGCGCCACGGCCCGGGAAATCGCCGGCGGTGGAGATTGATATCTTCGAGTGGCTGGGCGTGAGTCCCGATAAGCTTCAGTTCAATGTGCACTTCACCTCAAACGGCCATAAGGTGTTCGACTGTCCGCGCGATATGACGCGGGAATTTCATGTCTGGGCCATTGATTGGGAGGAGGGGAAAATAACGTGGCATTTGGACGGCCATCCGATTCACGTGTATAAGGGGGCAACCCCGGAAGGGAAGATGTACCTGCTGATGGCGATGTTTCAGACCGGCGGATGGGTGGGCCCGGTCGACACGAAGCTGCCGTATCCGCTCGACTTCGAGGTCGATTACGTAAAGGTGTGGCGGAAAAAATAATCGGCCGCCGCGTCGCGCCTTCTGCGAACGGGGATTCGACGGGTGAAGGTGTGCCTGCCCGCTTTTCCCGCCTTGAAAAATGCGCTACTCAAACGGGGGGGGGTCTGGTAAAATCATGGCCATGAAATTGAAGAAATCTTCTATCGAGGCGGTTGAGGAAGAGGTGAAGGCGACCGGGGGCGGGGCGTTTATCTCGGAGCGCCTGCGCAATCCGGCGCAAGAGCTCGCGGCACAGAATGCGGGCCGGGGCGATAAGATCGGCGGCATCTGCGCGATCGTCGCGACCGTGCTGCTGGTGATCATCACCGGCTTGCTCTACGTCAACTGGGACGCGATCAAATCAGCCTGATGCCGGAAACGGAGGCCGGCTTGATCACGACACTGCGCAGATGGCTCTGGCGTCTGCGGGGCATTTTTCTCTTGGCGCCCGCCGCAACCTCTCTGGCGGGGATATGTCTTTTTGTTTTTTTGATCCAGCGGTCCGCGGGTGACGTGGAGTTTGTTTACGGGTATTCGTTCGGACAGGCGCTGGTCTCCTGCTTCGGCCTGAATTGGCCGCTTTTAAGCCAAGGCTTCTTCTGGCAGCCGCTCACCTACATGTTCCTGCACGACGGCTGGGCGCACCTCGGACTGAACATGCTGACCGTCCTGCTCTTCGGTTCCGGTTTGGAGACCGAGATCGGCGGGCGCCGCTTCTGGCGGCTTTTTTTGAGTTGCGGCATCTTGGGGGGAGTGGGATGGCTGGCTGTGACCGCCCTGCTGCCGGTTCTGCCGCCGGTGGCTGCGCTGACGCTGTGGATGCCGGAAGCGTTGCGGGAGTGGCTGCATGTGGGCACTCTGGCAGGAGGCACGCTGGAAACGGCGTCGTGCATCGGCGCGTCGGGCGGCGTTTTCGCCCTGATCGGCGCGTATGCGGCGTGCTTCCCCCAGCGTATGGTTTACGGGTTGTTCCTGTTCGTCATACCGTTCAGGCTGAAGGCGCGCTCGCTGGCGTGGCTGCTCGGCGCGCTGACGGTTGCGGAGGCCGTGTTTGTGCAGGCGCAGGTGGCGTATGCCGCGCATCTCGTGGGTGGCTTTGCGGGCTACCTCTACGGCCTGAGGCTGAAGCGGCAGGGCGTGGCCGGCGAGGATGGATAAAGAGGAGAATGGCCGCAGAGAACGCAAGGAACGCAGAGAATATGCGGTTTAAATCTTTGTGCTCTATGCGTTCTTTGCGGCCAAAACCTGACCATAAGGATGTGGAGCGTGAAATGGTAAGCGAACTGAAGGATGTGATGCTTGACCCGCGCGCCGTGACGGCCGTGGCGGCCGCGCTGGCCGAAGATGTGGGGCCGGGCGATGCCACAACCCTCGCGCTGGTCGATCCGTCCGCCGCGGCGACAGGGGAAATCCTCGCGCGTGAGGCGTGCCGCGTGGCGGGTGCCTGCGTGGCAAAGAGTGTGCTGGAGTGCGTGGACCCGGCGCTTCAGGTCGCGGTTGTGGTGCCCGACGGGCGCGATGTGGAGGCGGGCGGCACGATCCTGACCATCCGGGGAAAGGCCGCGTCGATCCTGACGGCCGAGCGCACGGCGCTCAATTTCATGCAGCGCATGTGCGGCATCGCCACGCTGACGGGGCGGTTTGTGGATGCGGTGAAAGAGTACGGCACGCTGATCCTCGACACGCGCAAGACCACGCCGGGGCTGCGCGCGTTCGAGAAATACGCGGTCAGGTGCGGGGGCGGCGCGAATCACCGTTTTGGCCTGTATGACCGCGTGCTGATCAAGGACAATCACCGGCGGCTGTGGCTGGGGGGCGACCCGGACCGGTTGGATTTGGCGGTGGCGGCGGCGCGGAAGGCGTTCCCCGCGCTGGCGGTCGAGGTCGAGGTTGAGAGCGTGGCCGAGTGCGTCAGCGCGCTGCGGGGGCGTCCCGAATGGATCATGCTCGACAACATGGATTGCGGAATGATGCGCGAGTGCGTGGCGCTGTGCAAGGGGGTTTCGAAGACCGAGGCTTCGGGCGGCATCACGCTGGCCCGGGCGCGCGAGGTGGCCGCGACGGGAGTCGACGCGATCTCGCTCGGGTGCCTGACGCACTCGGCACCGTCCGTGGATCTTTCGTTGGAATGGAGCGCGGTGTAAAGGGTATGCGCTGTATCGTGATAGATGTCGGCAACACGTCGACGGGCATCGGCCTGTATGACGGCGAAAAGGTTTTGCGCGCCACGCACCTGAAGGGCGGCATCCTGAAGCGGCCCGGGGCGTGCGCCGAAGCGGTGCGCAAGGCCGCGCGGGGCGGCGTCAGCGGCGCGGCCCTCGGCTCGGTTGTGCCGCGCGCGGATGCGGCGTGGCGGCGGCTGATCCGCCGCGAACTGGGGTGCGGGCTGCTGGTGGTCAAGGCGGGCCTGCCGATGGACGTGACCGTCGATTATCCCGCGCCCGGAACGATCGGCGCGGACCGCCTGGCGGACGCCTGCGGCGGCGTGCGGCGTTACGGCGCGCCTCTGATCGTGGCGGATTTCGGCACGGCGCTGACGTTTGATATCGTGACGCAGGACCGGCGGTACGTGGGCGGGGTTATCGCGCCCGGCCTGCCGCTGATGACCGATTACCTGTATGAGCGGACGGCGCTGCTGCCGCGCGTGGTGCTGGAGGGGCCGTGCCCGAAGGCGGGGCGCAGCACGCTGCAGGCGATGAGGATCGGCGCGCAGGTCGGTTACCGCGGCATCGTGCGCGAGATCGTGGCCCACCTGCGGGAAGCGATGCGGTGCGAGTTCAAGCTGGTGGCGACGGGCGGATATGCGGGCTGGGCGCTCAAGGGCAGCGGCATGGATTTTGTGGTCGACCCGTCGTTGACGCTGTTCGGCTTGGGGTGTATCTTTGAGCGCAGTCTCGAACCTGAAACCTGAAACGGGAATACGGAAAGATTGGAATGAATCCGACACTGGTGATTTTGGCGGCGGGCATGGGCAGCCGGTACGGCGGTTTGAAACAGGTTGATCCGGTGGGGCCTTCAGGCGAGACCATCATGGACTATTCGGTGTTCGATGCGGTGAGGGCGGGATTCGACCGCGTCGTGTTTGTGATCCGGCGCGACTTTGAGGAGGTGTTCCGTACCGCGATCGGCTCCAAGTACGAGGGCGTGGTGGCGGTGGATTACGCGTTTCAGGACATCAATGACCTGCCGCCGGGGTTCGGCGTGCCGCCCGGGCGGGCCAAACCGTGGGGCACGGCACACGCGATCCGGGCGGCGCGGGGCGTTGTGACCACACCGTTTGCCGCGATCAACGCCGATGATTTCTACGGGCGTGACGCGTTCCAGCGCCTGGGGGTTTTTCTGCGTGCCTCTTGCGCGGCAGACGCGAAGCCGCGTTTCGCGATGGTCGGGTACCGGCTGGACCAGACCCTGTCCGAGCACGGCAGTGTGGCGCGCGGCGTGTGCCGGGTCGGCGCGGGGGGGCTGCTGGAGACGGTGACCGAGATGACCAAGCTGGTGCGCGTGCCCGGCGGTGCGGAGAACCGCGAGAATCCCGGGCATCCCATCGCGCTGACTGGGGCGGAACGGGTGTCGATGAACCTGTGGGGCTTCTCCCCCGCTTTGTTTGCGGCGTTGGAAAAACGTTTTCCCGCATGGCTGGAGGCTCACGCGCAGGATACCAAAGCCGAGTGGTACATTCCGTTTGTCGTGGATGAATTGGTGGGCGAGGGCAAGGTGGAGGTCGAGGTGCTGCCGACGGAAAGCGCCTGGTTCGGTGTGACCTACCGGGAGGATAAGCCGGTGGTCGTGGCGGCGGTGCAGGCGCTGGTGGCGAAAGGAGAGTATCCGCAGAAGTTGTGGTCATAGGTGATTTATGCTTGGACGCGTGTCGAAGACGGCGGAGCGAATCGCCGACTGGTTCTATCCGCGCGCCTGTCCGGGGTGCGGTCGGGTGTCTGACCGTCCCGGGCGGCATCTGTGTTGGGGTTGCCTTTCCCGCGTCGAGCTGTATACGCAAAGCCTGTGTGAGCGGTGCGGGGGTTTTGCGGAGGGGCAGGTGGCCCACGGTTTCATCTGCGGCGCATGCAAGGGCGCGAAGCCCGCGTTTGACCGGGTGCGGGCGGCGGGACGTTTTGAGGGGGTTCTGCGCGAGCTGATCCACCAGTTCAAATATGGCCAGGCCCTCTGGTTGAGGCAGGATTTGGTTGATTTGCTGCACGGGTGCCTGATGGCGCATTTCGCGCCGGAAGAGGTCGATGTGGTGATGCCGGTGCCGTTGCATCCGGTGCGGGAACGCGAGCGGTCCTATAATCAGGCCGCGTTGCTGGCGCAAGGGTTGGCGCAACGAATCGGGCGCCGGTATGACGCCCGGGCGCTTGTGCGCACACGCGCAACCGAGACCCAGACGCGGCTTGATGCGGCGCACCGGCGAATGAACATACTGGGGGCGTTCAGTGTGGCCAGCCCGGCGTGGGTGACGCGCCGGAACGTTTTGCTGGTGGACGATGTGATGACGACCGGCGCGACGCTCAACGAATGCGCGCACGTGCTGAAAAAGGCTGGAGCCCGTGCGGTTTGGGCGGTGACCGTCGGGCGCGGGTGAAGGGGAGGAAATTCTAGGTTACAGGTTACAGGTTATTCTATCCACAGATTACACAGATTTTCGAAGAGTTGGATTGAATCTGCGTAATCTGTGGATCAGGTAGGGCGGTTTCCCCGCAAACCGCCGCAGGTCTCTGCCGTGCTCTGCGGACGCCTCGGGGATGCGTCCCTACCTCAGGTCAGTGACGCAATGGTCAGATCTAAAATCTAAAATTTGTCCGTTACGAAGACCCCGCACCAAACAGGTGAATCCGTAATAGCCGCAGAGAGCGCATAGACCGCAAAGAAAAATCCACGAAACGCCTTTACCCTATTGGTTTTTCCCCATCTCTGTTCCTTGCGTTCTTTGCGGCTAATCTTCAACTGTTTTTTTTAGGGTTGACGCATTGCGGAGGGGAAGCGTCACGCAGAAGGTCGTGCCTTGGCCGGGTGCGCTCTGAAGGGTGATGGAGCCGCCGTGGGCGTTGATGATGACCTGAACGATGTTCAGCCCGAGCCCCAACCCCTTCTCCGTCTCGCGCGCCTGCCTGCCGCGGAAGAGCCGTTGCCAGACGAGGCCCTGTTCGGTTTCGGGAATGCCGATGCCGCTGTCTTTCACGCGGGTGACGACTGTCCCGGGTGTGCGGTCGAGGGTGATCTCGACGCTTCCGCCTTTTGGGGTGTATTTGAGCGCGTTGTCCACGAGGTTGGCGAAGGCGCGGGCGAGGCGGTTCCTGTCGCCCGGGATCCGGACTTCGCCGCCGGTCCGGTTGTCGATGGAGAGCCGGATCCGCTTTTCTTCGGCGATCAGGGAGTAGAGGTCGATGATTTCGGTCAGGACTTGGGTGAGGCTGAAGGGCTGGATGTTCAGTTTGACGAAACCGTTTTCCATTTCGCGCGCATCCATCAGGTTCTGAAGCTGGAGCTGGACGCGGTCGCAGTCTTCGATGATGCCGGCGAGGGTGTCGGCGAGGTCTTCGGGAAGCGGGTGGCGGTTCAGGGCCAACTCGGAGGTGCCCCGTATCCGTGCGAGGGGGGTGCGGAAGTCATGGGCGACATTGTCCATGGTTTCGCGCATCGCCTGGATCAGGTTGGCGTATTTGCCGGTCATGATTGTAAAGAGCTTCCCGAGCGTGTCCAGTTCGGCGATCATGCTGTTGACGGGGGGGGCGCCTTTTTCGAAGGCCCCGGACCCGATGATATCGGACATGGATTCTGTGATGCGGTGAATCGGGCGCAGGGTGATGACCATCATGAATACGCCTGAAACGAGAGAGAAGAGGGTTGAAAGGGCCGCGAAGACCAGCAACATCCGGCCCATCATGCTCTTTTGGTCAACTTCGAGAAAGGAGCCTTTCCCCACTTGCAGAAAGCGCCCGTCCTTGAGCTGTGTGGTCTGGATTTGAATATGGCGCCGAAGGGGCTTGATGTAATATTCGCTCAAGCCGACGGAGGGCAAGGCCTCCGGGCTGTTGGGGGTGTAGGTGTTCCAGTCCGGGAGGTCGATTTTTTTTGGCCATGTGATGGTGTACTCGACATAACCTTTCCGGTTGATGACGCGCACGATGAAGATGGTCGAGGGCGGGTAACGTCCCATCGTCACTTGCTCGGCGAGCAGGTTGCCGTCGGTGTTCTGGTTGATGAGTTCGACGAGCTCTTCACTTTCGGCGCGCACGTCCTGGCGGTCAAACTTGCGGGCGGATTTGGTGATGACGCGGCTGCTCAGAAAGAAAATGGACCCCGTGCAAAGGGCGTAGACGACCAGATACCCCAGCACGAGGTAAAAGGCGAACGAGCGGAACATATTATTCATTCGCCCGGAAAACATAGCCGACCCCCCGCATGGTTTGGATCAGTTTCCTGGTGAACCCGGCATCCAGCTTGTTGCGCAGGCGGCAGACGAGAACGTCCACGATGTTCGTCTGCGGGTCAAAGCTGTAGTCCCAGATGCGCTCCAGGATCAGCGTTTTGGTGAGCGGGCGGTTGGGGTTGCGCATGAGCAGCTCCAGCAGGGCGAACTCGCGGGGCTGCAGATCGATCTTCTTGCCGTCACGGATGACGGAACGCCGCAGAAAGTCGATGCAGACACCGCTGACGCTGAGGGACGTGCTGTTCTTACCTTTCTGGGACGGTGGCTGCATCCTCCGGGTGATGGCGTGAAGGCGTGCGGTCAGCTCGGAAAAGGAGAAGGGTTTGGTCATGTAATCGTCGGCGCCGGCTTCGAGGCCGGTGATGCGGTCGTCGACGGCGCTTTTTGCGCTGAGCACGAGGACGGGGGTCGGATCGCCTTTGTTCCGCATCTGCTTGAGCAGCGCGAGCCCGTTCTTTTCGGGCAGCATGATGTCGAGCACCACCGCGTCGTACCGGGAATTCTCCCAGAGCGAAAGCCCCTCGCTGCCGGTCGAGGCGGTGTCCACGGTGTGGCCGTCCTGACTTAAGCCTTTGCTGACAAACGTCTGGATTTTCTCATCGTCCTCGATTACCAAAACACGCATAGATCCCTCCCGCACCGGACAGCGCCGCCACGGCTACAGCTCTTTAAAGCGGGTCAGCGGAGCGTCATCCGTTTGACGGTCGACATAGATAAAATGGGCTTGCAGGACAGCGAGAACGACGAAGACCGGCAAAAACAACTCCTGCCCCTCCTCCATGATCGTCGTCAGGGCGTACTGGCTTTCGGAGAGGTGAATGCCGAACCCCTTGCGGAGGACGGAATTCGCGCGGTCGAAAATCTGGATCAGAATGGCGGTTCCGCCGAAAAACCCGATCGACCAACAGACCGGATGGAATTTGAAGAGGCCTTTTAAGAGCCTGCGCAAGAAATAAAAGAGGGTGCCGAGGCAGAGAAAAAACACGAGCACAAAACAGAGGGCGACCATGATCCGGTCGGAAAGCGGGTTGTTGGCGTTGAGCAGGAACCGCATTTTAAAAGGCGTGCCATGTGTGGCGCCGGGCAGGCCGGAGGGTGCGACGAGCAGTTTGTGCCAGTCGAGTTCGCGGCAGATCGCAAAGAAACTCAGTAGCGAGAAGTCGGCGAGCCAGAGCGGGCGCAGCCGGCTCGGCCGCATGGGCGGCACCAGCCAGAGGAAGCCGATCTGGAAAAAGAAGAAGCCAACGGTCACGACTTCGACCGGGGA
>JAQVSS010000511.1 GCA_028700415.1 Kiritimatiellia bacterium | reverse complement strand
CTATCTCGGTCACGCGCGTGTAAGTCACTTTGTCTCCTTCCTTGCAATCACAAGAAGGAAGTGTACTTCACCGCGTGGCCGTTTTCAAAACTTCAGGTGTTGCACTGGCCGGTCGCGCGCGCGGCCAAAATAAAACCAAAATCCTAGCCTGTCAATTGGAACATGGCAGGAAGCACGCGGCTGGGTGCATGGCAGTTCTGATGGTGCCGATGAATCCTAATCGTAATCATAATCATAATCTTGCTCTTGAGTTGAAGGCTTTTGCCGGCGTAGACTGCATCCATGAAAACGAACTTCGATCACGGGAAGTTGGCCGTCTATCAGGAGGCGATTCGATTTGTGGCTTGGGCTGGAGACCTCCTGGAAACACTTCCAAAGAGTCTGGCGGCCTATGACCAGTTGGACAGGGCCTCGACGTCAATCGCCTTGAACATTGCGGAGGGAAACGGCAAGTATACGGCCCCGGATCGATGCCGGTTCTTTGACATTGCCCGGGGATCCGCATTGGAATGTGCGGCGTGTCTGGATGTGCTCGTGGCCAAGAAGCGGCTGGCTTGTGCCGAGCAGGGGAAAGAGATCTTGGTGCCTATCGTCTCGATGCTGGTGGGCTTGATCCGTAGCACCTCCT
This sequence comes from Kiritimatiellia bacterium, assembly GCA_028700415.1. Lineage (GTDB taxonomy): Bacteria > Verrucomicrobiota > Kiritimatiellia > RFP12 > UBA1067 > JALHET01. The sequence goes on along the minus strand of JAQVSS010000511.1, from coordinate 2,126 downwards.
CTGATCGTGTTCATGAGGAACGGGTCGAATATGAGTCTGCCAATCGACGGTTATCGGATTAAGATTAAGATTACGATTAGGATTAAGATTACGAGAAGGGTATTCCAACAGAACTGCCATGCGCCCGACGCGGCTGCGCACAGCGAAGCGACAGGTTATTTCTTCTTGGAATTGGGCGGATTCAGCACGTTGACGCGGATGAACTCCTCGCGGCTGACCCAGCCGTCTTGGTCCGCGTCGCGCGCGGCGAACCACGCGGCGGCCTCCTCCGGCTGGCGTTTGGCCGTAAACTCGGCCTTGTCCAGCTTGCCGTCATGGTTGAGATCCAACTTTTCAAACGTCGCCTCCCGCTCCGGGCTCGTCACCTTCAAATCCACCTTCTTGGCGTGCGCCTTTTTGGGGTCGCTCGGAATCGGCAGCGGCAGGTAATCGAAATCGAGGATCATCTTGCGCTGCAGTGCCTCCTTCAGCTCGCGCTCAACTTCAGCCAGCTCTTTGCGCCCATAGAGATTGATCAGCTCGTTCGGATCATCCTCGAGATCGTAAAGCTCATAGACGGCGCGGGGCGAGGTGAAATACAGCGTCTCGAACTCGGTGGCCAGAGCCCCTTTCTCATGCGCCGCCGTCATTTCCTGCCAGCCGGGGTCGCCGCCGCTGTCCACCGGCGTGTAGCGCAGGTTGGGCGTCACGTTGTAGATCAGCTTGTACTTCGCGCTGCGCACGCAGCGGCTGTAGTCGACGGCGCTCGCCGTCGTGCGCTCGTTGAACGTGGCGCCGCCGTGCGGACCGCGCTCGCCAAAGATGTAGGTGCGCGCGGCGGCAAACGCCTCGCCCCGCAACAGCGGCAGAAAGCTCACGCCGCTGATCCGCTCCGGCACCTTCAGCCCCGCGGCGGCCAAACAAGTCGGCGCGATGTCCTCGCCGGAAAGCAGCGCGCTCGAATCCCCGCCCGGCTTGATCACGCCCGGCCACCAAGCGAGCAACGGCACGTTGAGCCCCGGATCGTGCAGCGAGCCCTTGCCGCTCGGAAAGGCCAGGCCGTTGTCGCCCATGAAAAAGACGAGCGTGTTCTCCAACCCCGCCCGTTCCTTGACGATGTCCAACACCGTCTGAAAGTCCTTGTCCGCATGCTCGACCTCGCCCATGTAGCGCGACAGGTCGCCGCGCACGCCGGGCAGGTCGGGCAGGTAACCCGGAACCGTCACACCCTTCGGGTCCGGCGGACTCTCGCCCGTGTTCCAAGGATGATGCGGATCGTTGAAATTCACCCACAGGAAATAGGGCTGGTCCTTCGGGCGCTGATCGAAGAACTCCGCCATTCGCGAGGGCACGGACGCTTGGTTTGAGGAATCGACGTAATTGAAGCGCTCCTTGAACGTCCGCAGCCCTTTCTCGTCGAACACCTGATCGCTGACTTCCGGCCCGCGCCCCGACCCGTCGAGGTGATAGCTGCGGCCGAGCACACCCACAAAGTAGCCGGCCTGCCGCCGCAAGAGCTCGGGAAACGTGATCTCGTCGCGCGGCAGCGGCGAGCTGAAGCGCGTGATGCGGCACGCGACAGGCGAACGGCCCGTCATGATCGTCGCGCGCGACGGCACGCACTGCGGCGCGCCGGTGAACATGCGTCGGAACATGATGCCCTCGGACGCGAAACGGTCCAAGTTCGGCGTTTTCATCTCTTTCGCCCCGTAACAGCCGACGTACGGATAGCTGTGGTCGTCGTACACATCCGACCCTCCGTTGTTCTCCGTGCAGGCGCACCCGCACCCACACGTCAGATCGGTTTTCCCTGCCCGACCTGAGAACGGCCACAGCATACTTTTTTTGAGGCCCGCCGTCAACGCCGGGCCTCAAAAAACGCCCGAACCGACCTGACCCGAGCCCTTTCAACCCTCCAACGACTTGATAGAAGCGCCTTTATCCGACTTCGCCGTATCCCGCACCGGCTGGAAAACGCAGCTTGTGCGTCCTATCCGCATGCGGGAATGGTTCAAGAAAGTAGAGTCTAACTCCGCGTAGCGGTTCCGCTTCAACGTCCACGCTCTCCCTCACCTTGACCGTCCGCGGCAAGGTGTAGGTGAGTAGCGTGTTGTTGGGCCATCTTGCCTCATTGCTGTGCCCGGAGT
>JAQVSS010000510.1 GCA_028700415.1 Kiritimatiellia bacterium | reverse complement strand
CCGCCCACATTTTGAGAACCTTGTCGGATATCTTAAGCTCGGGCGATTTCTCCTGAGCCGCCGAAGAAAGCGCGGCGCACAAAAACGCCGCAGCTAATATTGCCGTTTTTCCCATAATACTCCCCTTCCCCCCTTAGAGTTCCTCGGCATGGCCGGTCAACCCCTTGGCCTGTTCCTTGAGCACGGTCTCCTTCAAGCGAAGCGTGCGAGAAACGGCAGAAGACGTTCCCTCCGGATCCTGCATCAACCAAGCCATGCTGTTCATGTACATGTAGACGGCGTTGGTGCTGCCGTTGAAGTCATGGCGGAGGCCGCAGGGATCAACCGCCAACGGCCGTTTCGCCGCGAGCGAGGAGTAGATGTACTTGCCCGGCGCATCATTGGTGACGTAAAATCCCCCGTTGCCCTTCACCGCGAATTTGGCGTAATAGGCACTCTTCGCCTTATTAACAAACGTGTAATCGGTGAGCTCTTTCCAATCCGACGGCAAAGTGCTGTCGTAGAGATGAGAACCGACGGCGTGATCGTTGAACGCAGAGAAAAACTCTACGGATGAATCGAACGTGGTTTCCATCGGAACTTCAGCAGCCGACACACACCAGGCGTACGCGGTGACAGAGATAGAAAGCAATAAAACGCGAACCATTTGCGCTGTCATAACTTTGCTCCTTTGATTTTTAGCGACACGTCCACGTATCACCGCTTGCACATGAGGGGGACGGGCGATAAGCCCATCGGGCGGTCGTAGAGCTCGCAGTGGCAGTCGCCGAGATGCTTCACCTTGAAGCCGTTCGCCTTGTACTCCTCGTAGTTGAAAACGTTGAGCTCGTCGATTGAGATCTGGTGGAACTTGTCGAAGTCCGGCCACCACTCCCAGCCGCTGCCGAAGTCGTTGTAGAGGAATGCGTCGGCGCACTGCTTGCCGAGCTCGGGCGTCACATAAAATGCACCCATTGCGAGGACGTTGACGCCGTTGCCGGTGATCGCGCGGAACGCTGCGGGAACCGACTCGACGACGCCCGCATGGACGCCCGGGCACTTCGACGCTGCGATGTGGATGCCCATGCCCGTGCCGCAGAAGATGAGTGCGCGCTCAAATTCCTTCTCGGTAATCATCGCTCCGACGCGGAGGCCGATGCGGTGAAACATGAGCTCCGTGTCGTTCGGATCGGAATCGGCCTTCACGCCGATGTCGGTAATCTTCCAGCCCTTCTTCTCCAGATACGCCTTGATCTCCTCCTTGAGTGTGTATCCTGCGAAATCGGCGCCCATCAATAAACATTTGTCCTTGATCGTCTTCATGCTTTTTCCCCTTTGGGAGGCAACTTACCACAAAAATTTTGATGAAGACAAAAGATTACCCAAAGTTGTCTATACAACTTTTTCCGTCGAGCCGCGGCGGATGAGAGGAGCGTCAATTGTGACTTCTCTGGCTGGCATGGCTGCATCGGCAATGCGCGAGACAAGGAACCCTAACGCGATTTCGGCGATCAGCTCGACCGGCTGGTGGATCGTGGTAAGGTTCGGGATACAAAGCTGCGCACACAAGACATCGTCAAAACCCACCACGGCGACATCTTCGGGTATTCGCTTTCCGAGTACGGCGAGTGTCGGCATGAGCACCGCCGCCTCTTCGTCGTTGCCGCAGACGATCGCGTCCGGCGTCATTCCGGAGGCGAAGGCACGGCGGATGCCGTCGATGTCGTCGGGACGCGCGTCGATGACGTTCTTTTTCGACCATTTTAGCCCCGCGGACATGACCGCGCCCATGAGCCCGAACATGCGGTTCCGCCAGTTGATGGACGGCCCCATGAAATGTCCGTTCATGAGAAACGCGATACGCTTCCTGCCGATCGAGACGAGATAATCCCCGATGCGTCGGCCGACCTCAACATTGTTGATGCCGACGAGGTCGCACCTGCTACGGGCGGGAGATTCGACGATGTCTGAATCCAGCAGCACCACCGGTATTCCGGCGGCGTTGAGCGCCTTGACGATCTCCCGATTGGCCCTCGACAAGCGTTCGTCGATAAACGGACGGAAGATGACCCCCTCCACCCGTTGGCTGATGAAGTTACGTACCACCAGCTTCGCCGCCCGCATCCGCTTCGAAGCAGATCCGTCCTCGATATCCCCGAGAATAAACACGAATCCGTGTCTCTGGCCTAGAATGGAAAAATGCCGCGTGAAGCCCTGGAAAATCTGCGCGGCGCTGTTGTCGGGTATCAGCAGGCCGAGGCGCCCGCTCCCCCTTCGCGTACGGATGTACGTTCCTGAGCCGCGGCGGCTGACGACCACCCCCTTGCGGCGAAGCTCGTCCAGCGCGGCCCTGACTGTCCCGCGCGCGACTTTGAACCGCCGCGCCAAAGCCGGCTCGCTCGGCAGCGGTTTGTCCGCTGGATATTTGCCGCTGGCAATCTCCGCCTCGAATTTCGCGGCAATATCACGCCATTTAGTCATGATAAAACCTTCCGCAATCGACACCGATTCAATCCCCCAGTCAATGTCATGGGGACAAGTGTACCACAACTGCTGTTGCCGAGGTGCGCGAAGATTCCTGAGCGTAGACGAGGCACTCGTGGCGTGTTACACTCTCTCTCAACAGGTGGCGATGAGAGCAATGATTCCCCATATCGACGCCGTTGAAACGGTGTTGCGCACGCGGTTCGAACGACAGATCCGCGCGCATCAGGTGATGCCTGCTGAGGATGCGGTCTTGGCGCCGTTCCCCGACGGACTTGACCCGCGCCTCGC
>JAQVSS010000128.1:3692-11107 GCA_028700415.1 Kiritimatiellia bacterium | reverse complement strand
TTCTGTCCGTCAGCGTCGCGGATGCCGTTTTCCATGAGGTTGCGCAGCAGCAGGCGGTCGGCGCCCTTATTGTACGCGGCTGCCGCGAGTTCGGCGCGATCAATGTCTACATCCTCGGCGTTCTCGACCTGCTCCTCAAGCTGCTCCCGCTCTTCGCGCGACAGTTCCTTGTAATGGATGCCTTGGCGAAGAAACTTCGTCGTTACCTTCGCAACATCGAATCGCGAGAGATAGGGCGGGTTGTGCAGGATGGCGTCCTCGTAGGCGTAACTGAACGTGGGGTCATCCACCTCGCAGCCGAACAGCTTGTAGGTGTTACGGTAGATGTATTTGACCGGCGTGGCGGTAAGCCCCACTCGGATGGCGTCAAAGTACTCCAGCAGAGGGCGATAGCGGTTGTAGATACTGCGATGGGACTCATCCGCGATGACCAGATCAAAGAAGCCCACATCGAAACGCTGAAAGCACTTCATCATGGCGGGGTAGGTTGCCAGATAGATGCGCTGGTGCGGGTCTTGGGCAGTGGACTCTGAAAGGTAAACGCGGGGTTCGTCGGGAAGGTGTTCTTTAAAGACGTTGTGCGCCTGTTTACGCAACTCACGGCGGTCACAGAGAAAAAGCACTCGTTTGACCCATCCGGCACGGATCAACACCTCGCAAAGGGCAGCGGCGACACGGGTCTTGCCCGTGCCCGTTGCCATGACAAGAAGCATGCGGCGGTGGCGGTTCTCCAGACGCTCGCGGACCTTGGCAATGGCCTCGAACTGATACAGGCGGTCAATGATCGAGGACTTCGGTGCGATGTCGGAGAGGGGCTGGCGCGACCGTTGTGCGACGAGGGTTCGGAGGCTTTCGAGCGAGTGAAAACCGTGTATCAGGCGCGGCGGCGTCTTTTGGACATCGTCCCATAGATAGATCTCAAAACCGTTTGTGTAGAAGACGACAGGGCGGAAACCATACTCGCGCTCGATGGCGTCGGCGTACAGGGCGGCCTGTGTTTTCCCCTTGGAGGGCTCATGGGCAGTACGCTTGGCTTCGATGACGGCGATCGGGCGGTTTGCCTCGGAGTCCCACAGCACGTAATCCGCGTAACCGGTGCCTCCTTCGAGAGAGAGGCTGCGGATAAGGAACTCCTGCCGGACAGTCTCTGTGTCGCTCTTGCGGGGGCCAACCGCCCAGCCCGCAGCGAGAAGTTGCTCGTCGATCAAATGGAGGCGGGTTTCCTCTTCGCTGAACTCCAAGATGTTCGCCGTCTGCTGAGCTTGGTTCAAAATGCTTTTCAGTTCGCTTGCGGTTTTCTCGGCGCTTTGCGCCCGATTACGGGCGGCTTCGAGGTCGGCCAAGATTGGCGCCATCTGCGCCTCTTGAGCCGCCAGTTTCTCCAAGACGGCACGCTTCTCGCGTTTGAGCTTGCCCTTGGAGTCATCCGTTTCCTGAAGCGGGACTTGCGGCGGATTTTGAAAATGAACACATGCGGCCTTGGTGCCGCCTGCAAAAGAGAGAAAGTACCATTGAGAGAGACTGTGAGCCTCTTTGAGTGCGTCGAGTGCGTCGTTAGTGGAAACTCTGTCACTGGCACCGTGCGCGGCGCGGTTTCCGCGCACTCGTAACAGATGGAACTTGTCGATCACGACCGGTGGCGTTGCCTGTCTAAAAGAGGCGTCATCCAAGAAATCGAACAGCATGGCTTGTTGAGGCCGGGCGAACCCGTGATGAGCAAAAACCGCCGACACCATGGACTCGGCGAAGGTGCGGAGTTTGACAAGCGCGCTGACGGGGTCAGAAAAGCAGTAGTTCTCGGCGAACGCGCCAAGATTTGCCAACTCGGGATTTGCGTCCCGGATGAACTCGAAGTTTGTCGACTTCATGACAAGCTCATAACTGAGGCGAATTAACATGGCACAAGAGCATAACGCAAGGCCTATGCCAATGGTTTAGAATATCGTGAAAACTGCATGAATCAATAGAATACTGGGAGAATAGCATAGAAATCCAAAGGGCGCGATATCAACTTGAGTTGATTGATGTCAACCACGCTTCATGGCGCGTCCTTGTCGCTGGCGTACTTGTGGACGGCTTGTGTCGAAATTCCGAGCAGCCTTGCCGCAGATGCGCAGTTTCCTCCTGACAGTTCGATGGCTCGGCTAATCAGGTGTTCCCGAGTTTCGGCCAAGTACGCTTTCAGTTGGAAGCCGTCACTTGGTTCGGGAAAGGAGGAAACAGTTGCACCTGCTTGCCAAGATACCTCACCTAAACGGAGGTCTTCGGCCCGAATCACCTTGCCTTTTAACATCATGGCGGATCTTTGAACGGCGGATATGAGCTCGCGCACATTGCCCGGCCAAGCATACGTCTGGAGCCGCTCTAAAGCGTCACGTGCAATAGTTTTTTCTTGCCCGTATTTGCGGTTCCACGTTGACAGCGCGAAGGTGGCAAGTTTAACGATGTCACCACGTCGTCTGCGCAGAGGTGGTAACGCCACGGTGTCAATGAACCGCTGCGCGAGATCCGAACGAAATTGTCCCTCGGCAATCGCTTTCGCAAGATCTGTGTTTGTCGCGGCAACCACTCGGACATCAACATGCCTATCTTTGCCGCTGCCGAGTGAACGGATCATGCCGTCCTGTAGTACGCGCAACAACTTAGCTTGGATCGCCATGGGCAGGTCGCCAATTTCATCGAGAAACAGCGTGCCTTTGTCCGCATTTGCAAATTCTCCTTCCTGCCTTTGAGATGCGCCTGTAAAAGCGCCCTTCTCATGTCCAAAGAGGATGCTCTCTGCGAGCTCTTTAGGCATCGCAGCACAATTCAGCGTCACGAAGGGCCCTGTGCGACGCCGCGACATTCGGTGGATGAGACGTGCGATATGTTCCTTTCCCGTACCCGTCTCGCCGAGAACCATGATGTGACAGTCGTACTGTGCAAGTTTGGCGGACCTGTCCAGTGCCTCAACGAAATGTTGGTCATCACCGACGATCTGAAGCTCCCGACATACTGAAGGAAGTTCAGGTACATATTCAACAGCATCAGGTGAGGGGTGGTAATTCTTTGGGCGAATCTCTGGAAATTCATCGGTCGAGATGTTCACCTCAGATACGACATAACTTTCTTCGGCTGTACGTGGAGGGTGCCCATAGAGGATGCGGGCGGGGAGCGTACCTTCGGCTACCAACAAGAGCCAACATGCATGCATAGATGGCGTTCCGGATGCGATGGAAATGAAGAACTCGCCCTCTGGGTAGTCTGACAAAATGTTACGAGTATGGTTTCTTAGATAACGAAGAATTTGGATATGATCCGTGGGATCAGCCAGATTTGGCAATTCTTTGACGTCCAGACTTATATTAGGGTACGACTTGCGTAGAGCTTCAAGAGTTGCTTCAGTATGCTTGGTGGCTCCCGGCGTATTGAACAACATGATCACATCAATGCTTCGTGCTTCAAGCATTGACAAAATCGGACCTCCTTGCTGAGCTCCATCGATAACAGAAGCGCAATAGGGATCATGAAATCCCGTAAACGTGAGAAGGATTTTCATACGTAATATAGGACCAGTTTCTATTAACAGGAGTTGGAGGTCAAGATGGAAAAATAACGATAGTGCCTTACAAACCAACAGCGGAAATAAAAAACAAGTTGTTTTGGAATGATGGAATACTGGAATGTTGGAAGATCATTCGACTGCTTCGATCTCAACCCCATCATTCCACCATTCCAATATTCCAGTTGGGTTGCGGGCTCGGCCCGCATTGGTTATTGATGCGCATATTGTTGACGGCAACATGGCACTTACTGAAAGGCCAAAATGTTTCTTTACTTGAGCGGGGTGACAAAGATATATATGGTCGATATCCATGAAAACGATTCGATGCTAACGGACGTCGAAGCTTCTTTGTTGGAGTGGCGCAGGTATGAGTTCTGCAAACACTCAAGCGACTCATCCTGTCCGAGGCGAAAACGGGTTGGTCAAGTTCGATTGTTTGGGGCGGGTCGGCGTTGAGTAACTGGATGAGATCGCCCAAACCGTGGTGCTGTGCGTCGGATCTAAAAAATTTCCAAAACCGCTTCTGCGTGACCTAGCCTGTTGCGGTCCCCCAACTCCGCTGCCTCGCGGTGTTCAACGCCGGACAAGTCACGATATCCCGTTTGTCAGCAGCTGGACAACCTGCTCGGCGTCGTTCCATGACTTGAGGGTGTTGCCGACCGTGAGGGGCCTTCCCCCTTGAGGCATCAGTGTGATCCGGAAATAAACCGTGTTGCCGGACTCGCCTGACCGCTCACACTGGAAAACCAAGATCTCGTCAAAGGGGATCATCTTTTCGCGGACGGTGATGCCGAACAGGCGCAACCAGAGCAGGCTTTGCCGGCGGGTGCGGTCCAGCACGATACCCCGTGTGACCAGCAGCATGTCGCACACGCTGAGCCCCAAGAGGAGATCGAAGAACGTGAAGAGAACCGGGAACAGCAGGGGCGCCTTGACCACAAACCAGAGCGCATAGCAGATTCCGGTCCACACCACCGTGAAAACCGAAAGGCAAAACAGCATTCCTTTGGCGCGGGCGGCTGGGAAGATCAATTCCAACCCGCCTTCGGCCTTGCGCTCCATCCGGAGGGCCAAGTTCCGGATGGCGTCCTCCGCCTTTCCGGGTTGCGATGGGGCGTGAGGCGTCACGGCTGCGGAATAATCCGGGGAACTCTGGGCGGTTTTCCGGACCGGCACGTCGAAGACGGCCCGGTAGTCGATCCCCGGCGCGCTGGCGCTTGCGGTCAGCCGCCAGAAATAGCTGTCGCCGCCGTCGCGCGTTGAGGTTTCCGGCTGGTTGAACGGCACGGCGAAACGCACGGGCACCTGCGTGTCATCCCCATAGGAGTAGGCGGTGACCGCGTGCCGCTCATCCTGCCAATGCGTATCCGTATGCGTGGAGGATTTTCCGCCGCTTCGCGCCGTGTAGCGGTGAAAACATTGCAGGCGCAGCTCGAACCCTTCCGCGGCCTCGACCTTCGCGGGGATGCGGAGCATGCCGGTGACGGGACCGCCGATCACGCCGGGCGCGGGTGACAGCGCGAATTCGCTGATCCCGAACTTGCGGAAACGCTGGAGCAGGTATCCCGCGGCCACGGCCAGAAGCGCGCCGGCCCCGGCCAGGGTCCAGAAATACCATGGCACGGGCTCTGGGGCGAGCACGCGCCACAGAACCCACAGCAGCCATCCCGTGTAGGCGTTCCACAGCAGAGCGATGGCCACCGCCACCCGGTGGGTTGCCGCGCCCCGCATCCGGATGAGCCCGTCGTCCGCCGCGGCCCGCGCGCGCTGCAGCAGCCGCAAAGCGCCTGCCAGCACGATGGCCAGACCCGCGCCGCCGAACGCGAGCGTGAACAACTGAAACAGGATGATCATTTCGGGCCGGGGTTTGCGGATCAGCACCGACTCCGCCGGCCGGACGGGATTGAACCAGCAGCGGGTCGGCGCATTGCGCGTCCGGCACGCGTCGAGTTCGGCGTAGGTGCGCTGGTGGAACGTGCCGATGTTGTCGGCTCCCGAGTGGAGGGACACACGGTTTCCCGTGTACCGCTTGCCCTCTGCCTCATAGGAGTACGTCGCGCCCACGCGATAGGTCGCGCCACCGTCCGAGTCTTTTTCCCGGTTCAGCGTGCATGTCAGCACCGTGGCCTGCGCCTCCTGCCACGTCAACATCGCCTGGGCCTGCAACAGCGTCCGCACGGAAACGACACCGACAACGGTCCCCACCGCTAAAAACAGACTGCCGAACGGGATCAGAAATTTCGCGCCTTGTGCCTGTGGCATGATTGGCTCCTCTCCGGACCGGCGTGGGCCGCGTGCCCCTGTTTCCTAACGCCATGACGCGGATGGTAGCACATCCGCGCCACGGTGTCTCAGGCGGCTACGTGAAAGGCTCTCATTTGCCGGGCGGGAGGGAGGAGAGGTCGGAAAGGATGGCGGTCTCCCAGATGGCGTAGCCCTTGGCCGTGGGATGGAGAAAGTCGTGCATGACGTCCTTCGGGATGTCGCCGTTCGCGTCGAGGAACTTCCCGCCGATGTCGCGGAACGTTGCCTTGGGGTCGGCGGCAAGCGCTTTCGCCACGCGCGTGTTCGTCTCCTCCACGCGCGCGCGGCAGGGGTCAGACGCTTTTTCGCCAAAGGGGAAGACGCCGTAGACGAACACCTGCGCCTGAGGCGCGGCGCCATGCAGCGCCCGCACGCACTCCACAATCCCCTCGGCCGTCTGCCCGGGCGTGTTGCCTGCACGCAGGTTGTCCGTGCCGATCAGCAGGACAATCGCCTTCGGGCTCGTCCCTTTGAGTTCGCCGTGGAGGATGCGCCACAGGAGATTCTGCGTGCAGTCGCCGCCGAAACCGATGTTCATCACGCGATGGCGTTTGAAGAGCCCGGAGGCGAGCCACGTCTCCGAGGCGTAATCCTTGTCGCCGAGACAATAGGGGCCGCTCCAGTAGTGGGCGATCGAATCGCCGGCCAGCACCACGTCGGGTTTGATGACGAAATCGTTGTTGCGCGTGATCATCGCGTGGCGGAAGTGCCAGTCGTAGCTGCCGGCGGACATCACCTCTTTCGGGACGATCGCCGGATTCGTGACGCCCGCATACCGTTCCGGCGGCTCGGTGTGGTGGTCCGGATAGTCGAGCGCCGTTTCCATCCATCCCTTTGTGGTGGCGCAGCGCTGGATCTCGTCGCCGTGGATGCCCGACAACGCGATATTGGAGACCACCGGCCCCTTTTTCGTCACCGTCACCCACGTGATGGAATCGAGGATGCCGTAGCGCAGGTCGTCCCCGGTGGCGGAAAAGTCCCGTCCGCCGCCCGCCGTGCCGATCATGTAGTAGTTCTTGCCGTGGCGCACGGCCTTGACGTGGTTGTGCCAGTCGCCACAGAAGACGGTGTAGTTGAGCGTGCTGATGTCGCGCTCGAACGCGAGCCACTTGTCGCTGCACCAGTCGAGGGGCATGTGCATGAAGATGAACGTCCAGCGGGCATCCTTGTGGTCCGCGACCGTCTTCCGCGCCCAGGCATACTGTTCGTCCGTAATGCCCTGCAGGGGCACCCGGCCGTCGCGGCCATCCATCGAGTCGAGGCACACGAAATGGCAACCCTTGTACATGAAGGCGTAATAGGTGTTGGTGCCGTAGGTCTCCTGCCACACCTGCTTCGACGCATCGTGTGCGGTGCGGTTCTTGGGCCAGCCGAGGTTGATGTCGTGGTTGCCCACCACCTGGTAGAAGCGCATGTCGAGGACGTCGAGATGGTCCTTGAGGTCCTTCTGTTGCCGCCGCGCCTCCTTGACGCCGTCGGCGGCGCCGTAGACGCCCTGGATGAGGTCTCCCACGGAGATCACGAACTCGGGCCGCAGCAGGTTGAGCGACTGCATCGCCTTCATGAA
>JAQVSS010000128.1:0-3592 GCA_028700415.1 Kiritimatiellia bacterium | reverse complement strand
AAGCAATCAGGGGTCGTATTTTGACATTAGACAGAAGGCATTGCAGGGAACGGCGGGGTTTGGTAAAGTTGCAACCTAACTAACAAGGGGGCTGGGGCAGCAGAAAGGGGAAAAATGAACCGCAGGGGTTTCATCAGATCCATGACCGCGTTTGGGGCGGCGACGGGGTTGCCGGGATGCGCAACGCTGTCCGCTGTCGGCGGACCGGAACTCAAGGTGGGCGTTTTGAGCGACATCCACATCATGGGGCCCGAAACGGCGACGTATTTCGAGCGCGCGCTTGTTTATTTTCGCGCGAAGGGTGCCGATGCCGTGGTGATCGCCGGCGACATGGCCGATTACGGGCTCGTTCCCGAGCTGCAGAACGTCGCCGACGTGTGGTACAAGGTGTTTCCCGACGACAAGCTCCCGGACGGGCGGCACGTGGAGAAGGTGTTCGTCTACGGCAATCACGATCACCACGCTTACATGTGGAAGTCCGCCACCACGGGCGAACGGTGGACGGGCGCGGATTACGAGCGCGTCTTCAACCTGTCGATCGCGAAAGACCCCGCCGCCGCCTGGAGGAAATGTTTCCGCGAGGATTATGCGCAGGTCACTGCGAAAACGGTGAAGGGCTACACGTTCATCGCGGCGCATTGGGACACGCCGGGCGGCATTCCCGCCGTGAAGGAGTTCATGGCGAAGACCGGGCCCTCGCTCGACGGATCTAAGCCGTTCTTCTTTTGCCAGCATCAGCATCCGAAGGACACGTGTTTGCCTTTCGCGCCGCACGACAGCGGCATCGCCACGACCGCGCTCAGTCCGTTCCCGAACGCGATCGCGCTTTCGGGACACGCGCACCAACCGCTTACGGACGAGCGGAACATCTGGCAAGGCGCGTTCACGTCGATCGGCACGGCTTCGCTGAAAAACGTGGGGGGCAGGAACTGGCGGGAAAACGGCGCGCCCTATGCGGCGGGGCTGTCGAAGGCGGCGCACATGCCCGATGTCCGGGGCGAGGATTGCCGGCAGGGACTGTTCATGCGTGTTTACAAGGATCGCATCGAGGTCGAACGCCGCGATTTCTTTTACGGCCTTCCCGTGGGGGCGGACTGGCGCATTCCGTGGCCGCTTTCGCGCGGCAGGCCTTTTGCGTTCGAGGCTCGCGCCGCCGCCACCGGCAAGGCGGAATTCGCGCCGGGCGCCGAAGTCCACCTCGAGGTCAAGGACGGCGAGACCGATGCGGGAGAGCCGATGAAGCGCCTTGTGGTTTCTTTCCCCCCCGCAGCCGGGAAGGGACGCGTATATGATTATGAGGTGGAGGCGCGGTTGGAAGAAGAGGACGTCGTCCGGACCGTGGCCTCGAAGCGCGTCATGGCTCCGGATTACTATCTGCCCGACGCCAAGAAGGGACTCCCGGGCGAGGCGTGGTTCGCGCTTTGCGAACTGCCGGAGAAGGCGCGCCTCCGTTTCGCCGTCTCCCCTCTGAATTGCTTCGGCGCGAAAGGCGCGCCGATTTTCACGTCCGCACTTTGGAAACAAGAAAAACTGATGTCGCATGGCGACTCCGCCAAGCCAAAAACGAAAAAGGGAACACCATGAAATTCAGCAGAAGGGATTTCCTCTCCAGCGGGGCAATGCTCGCCGCCGCCGGGGTGCTGAGTCCTGCGGTGGGCATGCAGCCGCAAGAGCAGGCCGCATGGGACGCGTATGCCGCCGCGTCCGCGCAAAAGCCGGACAAACTTCTCGATTCCGAACCCGTTCTGCAGGTGCCGGCGGAAACGTCGATGGGCGTGGCGTTCGCGGTCAACGCGCTCTCGAACGGTTTCGCGGACGTGGCGGACAATCCCGGGATGAAGAACCCCAGCCGTTTCTTTTGCGAAGGGGTGCCGCAGGGAAAAATCGACGAGCGCGTCATGCAGGTGCGCATCACGGGGCTCAAGCCGAACACGAGATACTGGTATCGCGCGGGTGCCGCGGCGCTCTCGCACCCGGTCGGCTACTGGACGAAACCGTCCGAGATCGAGTGGACGCGCGTCCATTCCTTCGCCACGTGCGGCGCCGGGGGCGCTTCGCATTTCGCGGTGATGAACGACACGCACGCGCGCTGGGACGCGTTCAAGCTCGTCACGGAAAAGATCCGAGCCCTCGGCGTCCCCGTAGCGGTCTGGAACGGCGACGCGTCCAACACGTCGTGGAAGCGCGAGACGGCAGTGGAGATTTTCCTCAAGCCGCAGGGGTCGGAAGCGTATGCCGCCGACATCCCCGTTTTGTTCAACAACGGCAATCACGATTTCCGGGGCCACGCGAACATGCATCTCGACAGCGTGATGATGACGCGCCTTCCGACGGAACGCAGCGCGCGCGACTGGGCGCTTACGCGAAACTTCGCGGTGCGCCAGGGCGAAATCGCCCTCATCGGGCTCGACACCGGCGAAGACAAGCCGGACCGCCATCCCGCCAACGGAGGTTTTTCGCGGTTCGAACGTTACCGCACGATGCAGACGGCATGGCTGGAGGACCAGTTCAAGCGGCCGGAAATCGCTTCGGCGCCTTACGCGGTGGCGTTCTGCCACATCCCGCTTTTCGATTCGCGGCCGGAGGCGAACCCCGGGACGATCCTGGAAGACTGGGCCGACTGGCAGAAACAGTGTGCCGACGAGTGGGGCCCCGTTCTCGGGAAGAATCGCGTGCAACTCGTGGTCGCGGCGCACAAGCACTGTTACCGTTGCGACCCCGCCACGCCTTCGCGCCCCTGGGCGCAGATTGTGGGCGGCGGCCCTGAAATGGGTTCTCGCGGCTCGGGGGCGAATAAGATTCCGGATACAACGCGCTTCCCCACGGTGATCGAAGGGAACGTTTCGGGCGGCCAGCTCGAGATCCTCGTTCACGACGTCCTGCACAACACGCTTGCCGGGCGTCATGTCTTCAAGCCCCGAAATTGTTGAAAAGCATACGGTGACCGGTTTCACAGGGGGACGGCAGAGAAAGAGGGTTGTAACAAGAAATCAAAACGCGGTATGCTAAAAAGCAGATTGCTGGAAAGGGAACACGAAAAGGGAGGACGGGTTATGAAGGCTTTACGGGTGGCGGCCATGTTGTTGGCCGCATGGGGCATGGGGGCGTTGCAAACGGTTGCGTCGGAACTGCCGCGGGTGCTGATCATCGGGGATTCGATCTCGATCGGCTACACGCCGTTTGTCAGCGAGGGGCTCAAGGGCAGGGCCGAGGTGGTTCATGCGCCGGGCAACAGCGCGGCAACGGTGACCGGGCTTCAGCATCTGGACCAGTGGTTGGGGACGGGCAAATGGGATGTGATCCACTTCAACTGGGGCCTGCACGATTTGAAGTACTTCGACGAGCACCGCAAAGTTGTGCCGGTGGCCAAGGGAAAGCCGTGGGTGCCGGTGGACCAGTACGAGACGAATCTGCGGACGCTGGTGCAGCGGATGAAGAAGACCGGCGCGAAGCTGATCTGGTGTGCGACCACGCCGGTGCCGGAAGGGACGGGTGTGCGCGTGGCGGGAAGCGAAGTGGCGTACAACGCCGCGGCGCTGCGCGTAATGCGGGCGGAGGGAGTCCCGGTCAATGACCTGCATGCCTTCATCGG
>JAQVSS010000127.1 GCA_028700415.1 Kiritimatiellia bacterium | reverse complement strand
AGAGCAAATTCGGCAAGTACCCGAACTGGGGCGAGCAGGTTTCGGGGCATATCCTGCTGCAGGACCACAGCGACCGCGTCTCGTACCGCAACATCAAGATCAAGGTTCTGGACTAAGCGGTTTAAGTAGGGACGGTTCCCCGAACCGTCCACGGACGCCTCGGGGAGGCGTCCCTACCCGGAGCGGCTACACCTTTTGCGAAAACGCTCTAAGCGGTAGCGGGGGAAGGCGCAAGTGTTTTGAACAGGCCGGGGAGCTGGCCGACATGTTCGAGGACATGGTTGGGGCGGAATCCGAAGCGTGCGAGGTCCTCGTTCCGGGTGACACCGGAGAGCACCAGCACGGTCCCGATGCCGGACTCGATGCCGGAGATGATGTCGGTGTCCATGCGGTCGCCGACGACGAGGGCGGCTTCGCGCGTGCAGCCTAGGAGACGGAGCCCCGTACGCATCATCAGCGGGTTGGGCTTGCCCACAAAGTAGGCCTTCACGCCGGTGGCGAGTTCGATGGGAGCCACCAGCGCGCCGCAGGCGGGAATGATGCCGTCCTCGATCGGGCCGGTCAGGTCGGGGTTGGTGCCGATCAGTTTTGCGCCTTTGCGCACCAAGGTGACGGCTTTCTTGATGGTCTCGTAGGTGTACATGGGCGTTTCGCCCACGACCACATAATCCGGGTTCACGTCGTTCGTTGAAAAGCCCGCTTCGTAGAGCGCATTGATCAGGCCGGGCTGGCCGATGACGTAGGCGCTGCCGCCGGGGCTCTGCGAGGCGAGGAAAGCGGCTGTCGCCATGGCGCTGGTGTAGAAGTGGGACTCCTCGATATCGACGCCCATGCGGTGCAGTTTCTCGCTGAGTTCGCGCGGGGAGCGCTCGCTGCTGTTCGTGAGGAAGAGAAAGGGGACATGGGCTGAGCGCAGCCACGCGATGAAATCAAGCGTGCCGGGAAGGATCCTGCTCCCGTGGTAGATCACGCCGTCCATATCGCAGAGGATGCCGCGTTTCGCTGAAGGGGGGGGGATGTTGATCATAAAGTCTCCTGAAGGGCCAGAAGGTTCACAAGGGCGAGGCACAGGGCGGCCGAATTCGCGGCGGCGCGTGCCAGAAAGGCTTTGAACTCGGAGGCGTTTTCCCCCTTGGCGGGCATGTCGCTCAGGGCGCGCAGGATGAGGAAGGGCACGCCGAACCGGGTGCAGGTGTGGGCAATGGCGCCGCCCTCCATGTCGACGCACTGGACGCGGCCGTCAAAATGCCGGCGGATGCGCGCGAGTTGCCCCGGCTTGTAGATGAAGGAGTCTGACGAGCCGAGCAGGCCGTGGTGGCAGGCGACCGGCAGGGGGTGTTCGGCGAAGACCCTCTGGAAGTGCGCAAGCAGGGAAGGCGAAGGGTAAAAATGAGGTTCGGAGCCCATCATCTGCCCGTACGCGTAGCCGAGGGGTGTGACATCCACATCGGTGTAGACGATCTCTTCCGGCACCACGAGGTCGAGGAGCTGTTGCCGGGGCTGCATGCCGCCCGCGCAACCGGTGTTGATGACGCAGCCGGGGGCAAAGTCGGAGAGCAGCAGGGAGAGGGTGCAGGCCGCATTGACTTTGCCGACCCCGGACTGGGCGATGACCAGGTCTTGCGCGCCATGGCGGGCGTGGAACAGTCGGGTGTTGAAATGGACCGTGGCCTCATGCTCGGGAAAGGCGGCCAGGAGCGCGTCCAGCTCCTCTTTCATGGCGGCCACGAGAGCGATCGGTTTTTGCATACGGGGTAGTTTCGTATGATTTGTGCCGTGTGTCAACCGTCGTGTACCGTCCGCACCGCCGGTTTTTTATCGGCCTTATGCCCTTGAAACCGTTACGGATACGGGATAAACTATCGGCATATGGAAACGAACAAACGGAAATTGTTGCTGGTGGACGACGACCCGAGTCTGCTCGAGACGTTGGGTGACTTTTTGAGGTTCGAGGGGTACGAGGTTTTGTGCGCGGTGAGCGGTGAGGACGCTCTGGTCAAAATGCGGTCGTTCCAGCCGGCCCTGATCATTCTTGACATGGGGATGCCGGGCATGGGGGGTACCGGGTTCCTGGACCGCATCACAAATCCTGACGGGCGCACACTCTATCCGGTCCTGGTCTTGACGGCACGCGCCTCCATGGCGGAATATTTTGCGGACAAGCAGATCGCCGGTTTTATTGCGAAACCGTGCGACCCTCCGGACTTGCTGTTGGAGGTGGGGCGGATTCTCTTTATGACGGCTGGGGAGGGACGCCATGCGGCCGCGCCAAAGGTGGTGCGCCGTCTGGTGGTCGGCGAGGGCGAGCCACTGTTGCGGCAGACATTGAGGAAAGAGTTCACGAGCGCCGGTTTCGAGGTCGAGGCGTTTGCCACCGGGGCGGAGACGCTGGAAGCCTGTGTCGCGCTCAAGCCGGATGCGGTCGTGATGCGTCTGGAACTCGAGGGCATGAGCGCGGACGAAGTGGTGGGGATGCTGAAGCGGCTGCCGGGCACGCGCGGAATCAAGGCGGTGGTTTATGGCCTCGATCTGCCGGATGCGCAGTTGGAGCATGTGGCCAACCTCGACATCCCTCAGTCGTGTATGCTGAAGGACCTGACCGTCAACAGGATCATTGACCGTACCATGGCCGTGACCGGGGCATAGGTCATGAGGGTCGCGAACATCAACTGAGGAGTCACCATGCGCTGTCCCAAGTGCGGGCATTTAGACGACAAAGTCTTGGATAGCCGGGCTGCGCGTGAGGGCGCGTCGATCCGGCGGCGTCGGCAATGTTTGGCGTGCGAGCACCGCTTTACGACGTATGAGGAGATCGTGAAAGACGAACTCCGGGTGGTCAAACGGGACGGGCGGCGCGAGGAGTTCAGCCGCCTGAAACTGGAGCGCGGCCTGATGCGGGCGTGCGAGAAACGTCCCGTCAGCGCGGACCAGATCCATGATCTGGTCGATCAGATTATCGAGGGGTTCGAGGGCGAGAGCGAGGTCACTTCCGAGCAGATCGGGCAGACGGTGATGGCGCGGCTGCACAAGTTGGACGATGTGGCGTACATCCGCTTCGCGTCGGTCTATCGCCGTTTTGCGGACGTGAACCAGTTTCTCAAGGCGGTCAAGGACATGGTGGAGAAATGACGGTTGACCGGGCGGGCGCGTGTCCATGTACAAACTGACGGTCTACATTCCTGAAACCCATCTGGAGGCGGTGAAGGAGGCGCTGTTCGCGGCCGGGGCGGGGCGCTATGCCGCTTACGACCGGTGCTGCTGGCAGGTGTTGGGGCAGGGGCAGTTCCGTCCCCTTGCGGGCAGCGATCCGTTTATCGGCCAAGCCGGCGCCGAGGAGGGCGTGCAGGAGTATCGCGTTGAGATGATCTGCGCGGACGCGGCCGTCGACGGGGTTACGCGCGCGTTACGCGCGACGCATCCGTATGAGGAGCCTGCGTTTGATTTTGTCCGGCTCGTGTGATTCCCGAACGGAAGGTGTTCAATGACGATTCGCGCATTTTTGGAGGAGGCCGTCTGTCAGACGCCCGACGCGCCCTCGCAGGTGTTTTTCCAGAACGGCCAATGGGTGACGCGCAGTTACGCCGCGCTGAAGGAGCGGGTGGTGCGGGCGGCGTCGATCATCCGTCTGCTGGAGATCAAGCCCGGCGTTCAGAATGTCGCGCTGATGTTGGAGAATTGCCCCGAGTGGCAGGAGATCTATCTGGCGTTGGCGGGCGCGGGGGTGGCGGTGGTCCCGCTCGACCCGAAACTGCGCGAGCCGGAGGTGACGCACATCCTGCGCGATTCGGAGGCGGTCGCGATCTTCGCCGGCACCAGACTTCACGATGTGCTCGGGCAGTCTTTCGCGAAATTGCCCGGCATGCGCGCCTGTGTCTGGGTGGGCGAGGGGGAGTCTCTGGTGCCCACGCTCGCGGGCCGGCCCTGTTATGCGTATGAGGCGCTGATGAGCCGCGCGCTGTCCGCGCGCGACGCGTCGCGGTCGTGGTTCGAGGCTCATCGCCCTGAGGAGGGGACGGTCGCTTCCATCATTTACACCTCCGGCACGACGGGACGCCCCAAGGGGGCGATGCTGACGCATGGCAATTTCACTTCCAACGTGGCCGCCACCGTTGAGGCGGTCGGGTTTTATCCGACCGACAATTTCATCAATGTGTTGCCGTTGTTCCACTCGTTTTCGTTCACCGCGAACTTCATGTTGCCGCTGGGGATCAAAGGATGTTGCAGTTTCGTGCGTTCGCTCCGCACCGTTCCTGAAGACATGCTGGTGCTGCGCCCGACCGTGATGCTGGCCGTGCCGCTCATGGCCGAGAAGCTCTATGCGCGGATTTCGGAGAAGCTCAAGAAGAATCTGGTGGCCCGCGGTTTGCTGGGCATCGGGTTGAAATCGGTCGTCAGGAAAAAAGTGATTGAGTCTTTCGGCGGCAAGTTGCGGCTGTTGGGCATCGGCGGGGCGCCGACCTCGGTGGCGTTGATCAAGGGGTTTCAGCAGGTGGGGGTCCCGGTGGTGGAAGGGTACGGGTTGACCGAGTGTTCGCCCGGCGTGGCTTACCCGAATCTGGACTGGTATGTTCCCGGCACAGTCGGGCGCGTGCTTCCCAACATGCAATACAAACTGGCCGATGTGGACGCCAGAGGCGTGGGGGAACTGTGTGTGAAAGGCGCCAATGTGATGAAGGGGTACTACAAAGACCCCGAGTCCACGGCGGAGGTGTTCGACGGCGAGGGGTTCTTTCACACCGGCGATTTGGCGCGTTTTGACGGGCGGAAAAATATGACGGTTTGCGGGCGCAAGAAGGCGCTGATTGTGAACCGCGAGGGCAAGAACATCTACCCCGAAGAAGTGGAGCAAGTGATCGAACGCTGTCCCTTCGTCAAGGATGTGATCGTGCTTGGTTATCATGTGGGGGGCGAGAGCGGTGAACGTGTGGGCGTGATCGTCGTGCCGAACGACGACGCGTTGACCGAGTGGCATAAAGGCGTGCCGTTGTCTGGCGCGGCGACCGACACCTTTTTGCGCGAAGAGGTGATCGAGCGCTGCCGGACCCAGGTGGCCGACTACAAGATGCCCCGCAAAATCGTGATCCGGCACGAACCGCTGGAGCGGACCTCGACCATGAAGATCCGGAGGGTGGTGTATGCGGGCACGCTGGACGAACGCGAAGCGTCGGGCGCTGCGGTCTTGTCCGACACCGAGTTCGCCGACGGCCCGTTGTGACGGATGTCAGAATTCCGCCGCCCGCCTCCGGGACCTTTCACCCTTCGATTTCCACCTTTTTGGCGATCGCGCGTGACACGAGAAAACGCGCGTCGTCCGCGCCGATCACGAGCGACTGCTCGGCTTTGCGGTTGCGGAACATCACCACGCGTGCCCCGGGGAAGAGTCCCATCTCGGTCGACTTGCGGTCCCCGTTCGCGCGGATGAGGGCGGTTTCGCCGTCTTTCAAATCAATGAGGCACCGTGGCTGCCCAGCCGGGGTATCGGCTTCTCCCGCGTTCATAGTTTCACCCTCTTCCCAAGCAGGGCCAGGCATCCGATCCCGCCCGCCGCCATGGCCGTCACAATGCCGAGCCACACGGCGGCACGCGCAGGCGCCTGCGCAAAAGTCGCCATCTGATAATACCCCGTTGCCACCATCCATGCCAGCAGGGTCTGATAGGTGACCGCGAACGCGGTCCAACGCCATCCCGCCTCGCGCCCCAACACGATCAGCGCGGCCACGCAAGGCGAGTAAATCAGCACGAACAGCAGGTAGGCCACCGCTGCCGCCCGGCTTCCGAAATTGCGCCGCATGGCGTCCAGCAACCCCGTTCCCTCTTCTGGATCTGCAGGCGACGCGTGCGCCTTCCAGCCGTACCCCGCCGCAAGCGCCTTGAGCGCATCGGTCAGTTCTTTGCCCCAGTCGTGCGCCCCGGTGGCCGTGCCCGTGTCAGGCCGGTTTGCGTGTGCGTACAGCACTTCGAGGGTCCCCACGATGGCCTCTTTCGCCATCAGGCCGGTCAGCAACCCCGCCGCCGCAGGCCAGTTCTCTTCGGCTACGCCCATAGGGCGGAACACGACGGTCATCGCCCGGCCCGCGGACGAGCGCATCGCGTCTGCCTGTTCCCGCCCCGCGCCGGCCCAAGCGAACAAGGCATTGGCCAGACTCAGCAGCACCGCAATCAGCAGGATCACCTGTCCCGCCCGGGTGAGAAAACTCTTGAGGTTATACCACACGTGTTCCAGGCAGCCCCGCAGCGCGGGCATGTGATAGGGCGGCAACTCCATCACAAAGGCCGAGGATTCGCCCTTGAAAAGGGTTTTGTGCAACACCAGCCCGGACAGGATGGCCAGCACCGCGCCCGTCACGTAAAGGGCGAAGATCACGGCGTTGCCATAGTTTGGGAAAAACGCCATGGCGAAGATCGCATACACCGGCATCCGCGCCCCGCACGACATGAACGGCGCGATCAGCATGGTCAGTACGCGGTCGCGCCGCTGTTCCAGTGTCCGCGTGGCCATCAGCGCCGGCACGGTGCACCCGAAACCCACCAGCAACGGGATGAAGGCCTTGCCCGGCAACCCGATTTTGTTGAGGAAACGGTCCATGATGAACGCCGCGCGCGCCATATAGCCCGACTCTTCCAACAGGCTCAGGCAGAGGAAGACCATAAAGATCGGGGGCATGAAGGTCGCCACGGTCGTGAGCCCCGAACCCAGCCCGTCTGAGACCAGAGAGATCACCAACTCTGGCGCGCCTGCCGCATGCAGCCACGCGCGCGTCCCGTGCACCAGCAGGGCGCCGAACGCGCTGTCGATGAAATCCACCAGCGGTTGAGTCAGCCGCACCGTCAGCCAGAACATCCCGTACATCACGCACAAGAACGCCGGGATCCCCGCCGGGCGGCTGAGAAGAACGCGGTCCGCCACGTCCGAAAAACGCCGTCGCGCCTCCCGCCGCCGTTTGACCACGTCGCGCGCCAGACCGCGGATGAAGCCCAGCCGCGCGTCCATGACCGCGACCTCGGGCTTCTGTCCCGTGTGCCGCGCGAGCCGCGCGTTCTCTTCGCTGACGATTTCGTCGAACATCCCTTTTGTCAGCCCGCATGCGAACGGGTCGCGTTCGAGCAGCTGGATCGCCAGCCAGCGCGAGTCCACGCCCGCATCGTCCGCCGCCACGATCAGGCACACCTGCAGCCGTTGCACCGCGCGCTCGGCGTCGCCGTACAGCACGCGTGCTGCGGGGAGCCGTTTCGATTCCGCGACGTTGAGCACCGCAGCCTTCATTTCTTCCAGGCCCTTGCCTTGCGAGGCCACCATGGGCACCACCGGGCACCCCAGATGCCGGGCCAGGTGTTCGGCGTCCACGGTCATGCCGTGATTTTCCGCCACATCGGTCTGATTGAGCGCCACCACGAGCGGCACCCGCATGTCGAGCAGTTGCGCGGTGAGGTAGAGACTGCGCTCGAGGTTCGAGGCGTCCAGGATATTGATGACGACCGCCGGTTTGTTGCGGATCAGATCGTCGCGCGCGACACGCTCATCTTCGGTGGACGGCGAAAAAGAATAAACGCCGGGCAGATCGACCACGTGAACCGTGCGCCCTTCCCATGCGAACGAAGCCCGTGCGCTGTCGACGGTGACACCGGTCCAATTGCCTGTGCGCTCCCGCGCACCCGTCAACGCATTGAACAGTGTCGTCTTGCCGGTGTTGGGGTTCCCCACCAGCGCGACAGTAAGCCCATCACCCATTCCGCACATCCCCGCGAAGATTGTTAGCCTCGGAAAACATAATCGCAGAGTATAGGGATCAGCCGGGTTGAACTCAAGGTGAATCGTCCGGCGAATCCGGGCGACACCTTGCCGTGCAATCGGCTCATTTCGGTGCGGATTCGCGGGGCACTATCCGCACGTCGAGTCGCGTAAAGGAAACGGTGGAGCCCGGCTCGGCCATCAGTACCGGACGGAACCCGGAGACCCACCGCTCGGGGTTGGCGGGCTGCGCCGTCACCGTCACGGTGCGCGTGGCGGTTCCCGGCGTGAGACCGAAGGCTTCGATACGGCTGCCGGCGCCGTCGCCGCCGCCCGCGTACAGGTAGACGCCCGCGGCGGCGCGCCCCGTGCCGCTGGCGCTGAAGGTCAGCTCGATCCGGTCGCCGCGCCGCACGGGGACGATGGCGCCGCGATAAACCGCCAGCCCCCGCGTGCCGCTTGCCAGCCGGAAGACCCCTCCGGCGACCTCCAGGCGCTCGTCCGCCTCAAGGCCCTTGGCACGGTTGAGTGTCCAGCCGTCGGGCAGTCGCCCGTCAGCCGAGACCAACGCGCCATTGACCTCGACCGCGCCCCGAAGGCTGGCCGGTGCCAGCCAGATGGTGCCCATCCGGTACAGGCTCTGCGCGTACCCGCTGGCAAAGATCGGACTCCAGGCCCACGACTGGGCACCGCCGTATTGGCGTGTCCGCATGATGTTGGCATACAGCCGGTCCCCTGGGGACAGCGGCCGGTCGGGCAGCAGACGGTCGAGCGGAATCGCCACGGCAATCGCCCAGCCGGTCTCGTCGAGCCGGTTCCGGATAACCGGTTTGAGCGCCCAGGGGGTTGTCCGCAACACACCCTCGATGACATCGTGCCGCAGCGCGGTCATCTCGCCGGTGGGCGACAGGACCAGTTGGCCATAGGGCACATCGGGCTGGGCGGCCAGGAAGATTTCCAGGTTGTTGCCCCAGAGGCCGGCGGTCGGGTGATTGGTCACCGTGTCGCGCGATTCCCGGTATTCGAAGTAAATATGCGTGTCGTCGGAAGCGAACGTCAGCCGGGGCCTGGTCTGCAACGGGCTGCCGTCAAGCGTTGTCCAGCCGCCGGACGGCGCGGCCGATCCGAAATCGACGCGCTCCAGTCGGCCGCCGGCGTTGCCGGCGTGGTCGCAGGTGACGCGCGGCACCGGCACGTCGCGCACTTTTTCGCGCGCCTCGAAAGCCCGGCGGCCCTCGACGGCCTGTTTCCAGACCGTCTCGACGAACGCCTGCACGCGCCGCCGTTCGGCAGGCGTGGCCGCCGTCCGCACGGCCTCGTCAATGTGCGCCTGGAGCCGGGCGATCCGCTCGGGTGTTCCGAGATGCCAGTTCACCTTCTCGGGGTGTATCCCATAGGTGAACGAGCTTTTCGGGAAGGAGACCAGGGTGCTGGCCGGATAATTGGTGATGTTCCAGGTGATCGCCTCGATCTCCCTGTGAAAACGCCGCATCGGCTCGCCCGCCGTCCCGTAGTAGCGGTCGAAATACTCATCCACGACGGCATCGGCATCCGCGGACGGATCGAAGCTCAGCCTGTTGATGACATAGGCTTCCGGCAGGTGAAAGAACGGGTCGATTTCGGCGAAATACCCGCGGATGCCGTCGCGGACGAATTCGCTGAAGTGCCTCCCGGCCTGCCACGGGTAGAGCACGGGAAAGAACTGATTGTATTTGTAGATGATCCGGGCTTCATGGGACGGGCACAACAGGTACAGCCAGACGGTCAAAGGCCGCCGGGCAGCCTCGTGCGCCACCCAAGTCTTGTAGGCGCCGTGCTGCCGTTCGTAGATCCGCGGATGGTACCACGACTGGATGCCCAGACACAGTTGAACCGCGACGTTCGTCCGCAACTGTATGACGGCGGGATCGGGATAGTTGAGCGTGTCGGAATAGGCGAGCGTGGCGATGCCGATACGGGGGTCGTGGCTCGCGGCGGCACCGGCGATGCGGTTGACCCAGTCGAAGTGGACATAGTTGTACCACTGGTTTTTCGGCACATCTGTGAACAGGCTCTTGCAGCGCCCGCACTGGCACCACTGTCCGCTGTCCTGCTCCTGCATCGGAAAGAACCAGGGAAACCCCGGCATCCGTTTGGCATCGTTGCCGTAGCCGCCGGGAACCGTTTCGCCTTGGAACACCCGGCGGGCCTCGTCGGCGAAATAGTCGACCGGCCCGGAATCCGACGGGCACAACTGCGGCGGCAGGTCCGGATCGTCGGGATATTGCCGGCGGATATCGTTGGCCGCGTACTTGCCGGCATACCCCTGCGCGAAATAGTTCGTCCGCTTCTCAATGAACAGTTTGGCCAGGGCCGGGCTGACGGCCCTGTCCCAGTAGCGCCAGTAGACGCTGTACACGCTGTGGTTGCAGGCGCCAAAGAGCGTGTTGACCCGCCAGCGCAACAGGAGCAGCCGGATGTCGCGGGCCGACCACCGGGCGGCGGCCTTGCTGCTGAAGTAGGGGTGCCGGAAGGCGTCCATCGCCGGCGACGCGCGGCGGACTGCTGGCGCGACGGTCAGGGTCTCCCTCCGGTCAAACGCGATGCCGTCGTCTCCGAACGAGTAGAACCGGACGCCGCAGCATTGCTCAAGAAAATCGTAAACGGCGTAGGTGGTCGAGCGTAAGACGTAGGCCGTCTCCGGAAAGGTTTTTTCGTTGGCGTAATCGACCGCGTTGGTGTCGGGCGAGTCGTGCCCCATCAGCACGATGCGCCCGCGCTCGACCGCCATCAGGTATTCCTCGCGCTCGAACGGTTTGTCCGGGTAGCCCAGTCTGCGCGTTGCCCGGCTTTCGCCCACGAAGATGGGCGTGCCTGCCACGGCCTCCGCCGAGCGGACGATCGGCAGCTCGGCGCCGGTGATCAGCCGGACGACATGCTGCAACTCGCAGGCCGCGAAGTGTGCCGCCCGCGTCGGCCGTTCGGCGTCCAGGACGATCGCCGCCCGCGGCCGCCCCGCCTCAACCAGCATCACCTGCTCAGCCTTGACGCGACTGGCGCAGCCCCAGAGTGCCGCACCGGCCAGCACCGCCCTTCCCCATCCGGTTTCCATCTGACTGTCTCCCACCAATGGCGCGAATCCGCATGTGGTGCCCCCGCAGTGCTACGCCTGGCTCCCCAGCCTGCGCAACGTCTTTTCCCGCGCGGCACCATAGCTCACCAGAATCAGTATGGGAATGGTCGCATATCCCGAGGCGCTTGTCTACACCCCGGGCATGAGGGGTCTGGTTCCGTTTTCGCGCGTAATCTTAGTCTTGACTCCCTTGCGTATGTGGAAATATACTTTTGCCCAATAAAACGTGGTTAATTTCTCTGTACTGTAGACAAGTCGGCTCGGGATTATACCGGAAAGGG
>JAQVSS010000126.1 GCA_028700415.1 Kiritimatiellia bacterium | reverse complement strand
TGGCGGAGAAGGCGAGATTCGAACTCGCGCTGGAGTTGCCCCCACTAACAGTTTAGCAAACTGCCCCCTTCGGCCGACTTGGGTACTTCTCCGTATATGGTGAACCGTGCCATCGAGCTGTCAGATGACAGCGGTTCGTTTTGGCGGAGAGAAAGGGATTTGAACCCTTGACAGACTTGCATCTGTGCCGGTTTTCAAGACCGGTGCCATCAACCAGCTCGACCATCTCTCCACGGTGCAATGCTATGCCATTGTACAATGGCAGTTGGTTTATGTCAATTATTACGTGACTAATACGCCTACTTATTCGTCTTCATTTACCTTCTTTGATGACCTCAAATGTTGTTATTTATCCTTGTTTGTTCGGATTAACAATATTCATGTTTCTTCGCACATTATAATTATTATTTTCTATCGTTGCTCAAATAGCACGTTTACATTTATTCTATCGAGCGTCTTTTCTACAGTTCTGGCAAAGGCAAAGCAGTTTCTGTGTCGTGATGTCTGAGAACAAAGTCATGTTTTCCTTGCTGAAATCATACACCCGAATAATGTCTGCCCATCGATAATGCTGTGGCAGAATCTTTATGAATATATTCTGTCGCTTTTGGATCAAATCCAGGTTGAAATAATTCGTTTGAATGTGCGGCAATACCGCCAGGTAAAAGACATTCGCTTCGACAAGATCCTGGAAGAAATGGCTGCCAAAAGACAATTCCGGCATCATGCCTGCTGTTTCAAAGGACACCTCCGCCAAGGCTGCGATGTTATCAATTTCTGAAAAATTAACAGGTACTCCAAGCGATGGCGTCGATGTCCCCCACCGTCCAGGGCCAAGCAGGAGGGTTGGTGCGTTTTCCGGATCAAATAATGCCTGGTTCAGTTGGCCAATGATGCGGGCCACTTGGTAACGCTCCTGATCCGTCAACAAAGCATACTTTTCGGGTATTACATAAACTATATAGTTTATGTTCATACAGACATTACCACCCATGAAATGGCCCTTTGACTCAATAAATGTATTTTGTTTATCTATGTTATTCGGAATAACTATGCTTGCGCCTACACTTCTCGTTTGCAACGGTCTGCACTGCAACAGGTTGATCACACGGTGCTTATTGTCATGCTGATTGATCGTAAACTCGATGTCAATCGGGTAGGCATAGACCTTTTCCAAGATACGAATCATGTCGTGGATGATCCCTATAAACGGAGCATCAGAAAGCACTTTATTGAAATTAAGAATCCATTTCGGATTACTTTTGTAACCCAATTCCGATAGGCGCTGCGTTTCTTCCCAGTCTATCTCGCCCACCTGTGAAAGGTCAAGGGTTTTGTCCTCCTGGATCAGCTCCTCGAGCGGGATGGTGATCAAGGCATTCTGTTCCAGGTCGAGCAGGTCGACATAATGTTGAGAGTAAGTTTTTTCAGCTTCTTTCGTATCGTGCGAAGACAGCAGCGGCCGATCCAGGGTAACGATTCTGGGGTAATCCCCTTCGACGCGGTCGACCGCGCGCGTACCCAAACCAAAGACCAGACGCAGCATACCAGCCTGTGCATCCAACTGGTCGTTCCACACATAGAGGTTCTTGGAATGGCCAACACCTGCCATCAAAGGATAAAAGTATTTTCCGCGATGTTCCCCCGATACTCGCTGCACCAGCAAAGCCATTTGTTCGTCTTTATCCTGCAGTCCGCGCTTCAGCCGGTAGCTTAATGCGGCCGGATCCATCGTGCTGGCGTACACCTGACGAACGGCGCGCTCAAAGGCATCGAGACGTTGCTGCGGCGATCCCTGATTGGCGCAGAAGATGCTTTCGTACTTACCGGCAAAAGCGTTGCCAAAGTCGTCTTCGAGCAGAGAACTTGAGCGGACAATAATGGGTGCTTGGCCAAATGTCTCCAGAAGCTGCTGAAATTTCTCTCGTGTGCTGCTCGAGAAAGCACCTTCCAATAAGTTTTGCCGCAGAGGTTCCGCTTTTTCAAAATAACCCTTTGCTGTCTTCTGTTCCGTGCGCAGCTTCCACCATCCGTTTTGAACGATGTAACTGTAAAACAAATCTGCACCCAGGTAGTACGAATCATGTGGTTCCAACACCTGATCCGGGTCTGCTCCGGAAGACAAGCCTTCCGCCTTGAGTATTTTCCGGGCCAATAACATGCCGACAGCCTTACCACCAATTTTCCCTGTCCCTATTTCCCTGTTCTTAATCCCAACCAGGTCAGCGAGGTCAAAATAGCGTGCAGCCAAATGACCGATCTGTCCTTCATCACTCAGGAGCAATCGGCGCAGCCGGACAAGCAACTGCTGACTCTCAGGCGACTCCGGTATACCCAGACAGTTTTGAGCTTCCTGAAACAACCGGTCCCAGTAGTCCACGTGGCGATTGGACTGGGCAAAGGACGGAACAAGACTCGAAAAGAACCGGGAAGCGTCCACACTGTTTGTCAGAGGCGTACACGTGTCTCCGACAAGCTTATGCGGCAGGTACATCGTGGCCGCATAGCGTTGCCAAACTTTGAGTGGGTGGATATACAACGTATCTTCAAGGTGATAGACGTCAAGCAGCAGCTGGGTGGTCTCACGGATACCGGCAATCGCTTCAAAGGAATGCGCACCGCGCATCACGGCAAAATACGCGATGGTGTCCAGCTCAAACAAGTACGGGCAGATGATCCGGAAAAAATTCTCGATCATCAAATCAGAACCCCACTGCTCGAGCAAGTCGGACAAACTATCAAAAATGTAAAAAGCGCCTGGTCCAAGTTGCGTAACCAGCGAATACACCGATTGCGTAAATGATTCAAACCCCTGGCTTGTATCTATAATATGTAACGTTAAACCTTCATGGTGAGCATCTTTAATGACTGGCTCATGCCGACCAAAGCGAAGATAATGGACTGTTTTGCCGTTCCTGTTTGATTCTTGAAGGAACAATTCTGCCATTAAGCGATAATCGCCAAGCTGATCGACTTGCCAGACAACATTATCACCGATCCTCAGCTCGTCGATGATGCGATCAAGACCGTGATGCCCGGTACTGACACGATAAGCCATAGAATCCTGCCTCTAGGTGCGATCAATCAATTCGATCAACCGCTCAAGATCGTCATTCGAATAATACTCTATCTGGATGGTCCCTTTACCCTGGCGGTCTTTCAGCTTGACACGAGTTCCCAAGCGGCCTGCCAAACGGCGTTCGACATCTTTGACACTTAGTGTATAAGCCGGATCTGGCTTTTTCGCTTCTTTTGGCGGTAAATTTAACCGCTTAACGAGCTTTTCTGTCTCCCGAACGCTCAAATCTTTGTCAATGATTAGCTGTGCAGCCTTTCTTTGCTGGATCTGCCCGGAAACGGCTAACAGCGCTCGTGCATGACCCGCTGTCAACAGTTCATCCCGCACCAACGTTTGAATGTCTTCCGGTAACTGCAACAGTCGCAAGGTGTTGGCTATAGCAGGACGGCTGCGGCCAACAACGGCTGAAAGCTTTTCTTGCGTCATCTGGTGATCCTTGAGCAAACGTTCAAGGGCTGAAGCCTCTTCCAATGGATTCAAGTCCTGTCGCTGGATGTTTTCGATCAGGGCCTGTTGCAGGATCTGGACATCAGTCAGCTCGCGGATAATCGCGGGAACAACCGTCAGCCCCGCCAGCCGGGCAGCCCGCCAGCGACGCTCGCCGGCAACGATCCGGTAACCTTGAGTACCGCGGCAAACAATAATCGGCTGAATAATGCCGTTTTCCTTGATCGAAGCAGCCAATTCTGCCAATTTATCCTGGTCAAAAGACTTTCTGGGCTGCTCGGCATTGGGGCTGATGTCATTCAAACGCAAATTGACAATCGCACCCTTGACCTCATCCGACACGGGCTCTGTATTTTGCAGCAGCGCGCCCAGCCCTTTTCCCAATCCTTTATTCAGTGCAGGTGACATCAATATATTCCTCCCAGGCGACGCAACACTTCTCGGGCAAACGCATCGTAACTCTCAGCACCCTTAGACTTCGGATCATATTCGACGATCGATTTGCCATAACTCGGTGCTTCGCTTAAGCGAACGTTACGCGGGATGATCGTCCGGAAGACTTTTTCACCAAAATAGCGCCGCACTTCATTGGCAACCTGGTGCGCGAGCTGCGTGCGCACATCAAACATGGTGACCACAACCCCGAAAACATTTAGATGCGGGTTCAAGCCGCGCTTGATCAGCGTCACCGTCTCCATCAGTTGGGTCAATCCTTCCAACGCGTAGTATTCACTTTGGATAGGAACCAAGATCCCGTCAGCTGCTGTGAGTGCGTTGACTGTAAGCAAGCCAAGCGAAGGCGGGCAATCCATAAGGACAACATCATACGCCTTGCGGACGTCATGTATCGCCGTTTTCAAGACTGTTTCACGTGAAACACGTTCGACCAACTCGACTTCAGCACCAGCCAGTTCTATATTTGACGGACAGAGGTGAAGACCTTTGCGCCCGGTATCATAAATGGCATGATGCGCCGGCTCTTGGTTGATCAGCACATCGTAAATGGTCTTATCTAGATTGTTTTTATCAAAACCAAGCCCAGATGTAGCGTTTCCCTGCGGATCCATGTCAATCAACAGCACGCGTTTGCCCTTTGATGCAAGAATTGCCGACAAATTGACAACCGTCGTGGTTTTCCCAACGCCGCCTTTTTGATTGACCACAGCCAGAACTTGAGACATGCAGGTTCCTCCGTTATTTCTTTTTGATCATCATCTGGTCTCTTGCATTTTATCATAGATCAGATACAAGTCATAGCGAACGTGTGATCGTGTATTTATTCATAACAAAAAGCCGTGATGTTTCACGTGAAACATTACGGCTTTTTCGTTATTATATTATATTGTCGCTTCTCTTATGCTTTATTATAGATGTTCTGTCTGTATTTCTTCTTTATTATCTTATACTCGTGTTATATATCCATGCGGGCATACTTAGCGTTTACCGTAATAAACTCGCGGCGAGGCTCCACCTTATCTCCCATCAGTAACGTGAACGTCTCATCGGCTGCCTGTGTGTCCATCATCTCAACCTTAAGCAGCTTCCTGGTTTCCGGGTTCATGGTTGTTTCCCAAAGCTGCTCCGCACTCATCTCCCCCAAGCCCTTATACCGCTGTAGCTTCGGCTCTTTCCATCCCGTCTGTACCTTGATCTCCTCGACATCCTCCTCCGTATAGGCGTAGAACTGCTTGTTCCCGTCATAGACACGATACAGCGGCGGACATGCGATGTAGACATGGCCAGCTTCAACCAACGGCAGCATGTGCCTGAAGAAAAACGTCAACAGAAGCGTGCGAATATGCGAACCGTCGACATCAGCGTCCGCCATGATGATCACCTTGTGGTAGCGGATCCTATGGACATCAAAATCAGATCCCACACCTGCGCCAAGGGCCAGGATGACGGGCTGTAGTTTCTCGTTGTCATAAACTCTGTCGATGCGCGCCTTTTCGACATTCAGCATTTTACCCCAAAGTGGTAATATGGCTTGATATTTCCGTTCACGACCATTCTTGGCCGAGCCGCCGGCCGAGTCACCCTCTACGATGAACAGCTCACAGAACTCCGGGTTTTTCTCCTGGCAATCAGCCAGTTTACCCGGCAGGGCATTCGATTCGAGCGCGTTCTTGCGCCGTGTCATTTCGCGGGCCTTGCGTGCCGCATCACGGGCGCGGGACGCAGACAAGCACTTGTCGATAACGGTTCTGGCAATCGACGGATTTTCTTCAAGATATGCTGTCAATTTGTCATTAATGACCGTTTCCACAAGACTGCGAATTTCCGCGTTGCCAAGCTTGGTTTTCGTCTGTCCTTCGAACTGCGGTTCTGGCAACTTGACACTGATAATGGCGCCCAATCCCTCACGGACATCCTCACCCTGCAGATTCTTGTCATTGGCCTTGATCATGCCGTATTTGCGCGCATAATCATTGACAACCTTCGTCAAAGCCGACTTAAAGCCGGTCAAATGCGTACCGCCTTCAATGGTCGCAATGTTGTTGGCATACGAGTAGACATTCTCCACGTATGAATCGTTGTACTGCATCGCCAGTTCCACGAAGCAATCCCCATTTTTGGACGCGATGTAGATCGGCAGTTTGTGCAGCACCGATTTATGTTTGTTAAGATACTCCACGAACGACACGATGCCGCCCTCGTAGTGCAGATTTCTTTCTACGGTCGGTGTGACACGCTCGTCGACCAGATGGATGGTGATCTCCTTGTTGAGAAAAGCCATCTCGCGGTATCGCGTCAGCATGGTGCTGAAGTCATATTCGATGCTCGGGAAAATGCGGTTATCGGCTTTAAAGACCGTCGTCGTTCCGGTCGTTTCGCTCGGTCCGATGTCTTCAAGCGGTTTGACCGTTAATCCGCGCTCAAACCGAATCCGATAACTACGCCCGTTTCTATTAACCGTAACCTCCATCCACTCTGACAGGGCATTGACAACCGACGCACCCACGCCATGCAGACCCCCGGAAACACTGTAAGCACCGCCGCCAAACTTTCCGCCAGCATGGAGAATAGTGTGTACAACCTCGACTGTTGGTATCCCGATCTTAGGATGAATACCGACCGGAATACCACTGCCGTTATCGCTGACAATCACGGAATGGTCCGGCTTGAGCACGATGTCGATGGTGTCGCAACGACCGGCCAACGCCTCGTCGACAGAGTTCGCCACAATCTCGTAAACCAGGTGATGAAGGCCGCGTGAGCTGGTGTCCCCGATGTACATGCCAGGCCGTTTGCGAACCGCCTCAAGACCTTCCAGGACCTGGATATCGCTCTCGCTATAATGTGACCGGTTTGTCGTGTCGAACGAATCATTTTTTCCGTGTGTGATGTCGATGATCTCCTCCTGGAAATCATCGTCGGCCAGGGCTTGGGGATTTTCGGCCATGTTGATGACCTGATCCAGATCATCTGGTAAATCCGCCTTTGCGCCATTTCCCGACTTCATTTTGTCTTTGGATCGTTCGAGGCTTTCTTTACTCATTTTTTCACCTTCCTGGCTATGGGTTCTTCGTCTGTCTCGTCAGATACCGGCTCACTTTTCAGCCAGCTGTGTTCTTGCCTGGCGAGATGGTCCCGTTTCATACGGCGACGCAAGGTTGCCGCGGAAATCGGGGAATAATAGGTGCGGTCCAGCGTCACAATAAAGGACCTGGGCAAATCTGGCGAAATGACTTCCACGCGGTTTTCCTTTTCGGCCTGGCGCAAAAACGAAACAGTCGCAGACCGTTTTGCCGTTGTGCCGTCAAAATCAAAAATGCCGACAATATACGCATCTGAGACGGAATATGCGCCTCCGATATGGATGTACACCGACCGCTGATTCTCCTTTTCTGGTTCTTTTCAGGCTTTCATTTCTCTTGATGCCTAACATTATGATTATACCATAAAAGCCCTGTTTTGAGGAGCTAATCCGCGTTTGAGACCGTAATAATCTATGCTTGCAAATCGATTTCCTGGCGGCTGACTTGCCCGTTTTCGACCTTGAAAAAAGCATAGGGCCGTTCGCTCTTGCTTCCCTCATCTCCCGCCTTTTTTTGGATCATTTCATCGTAAACCTGACGGGCATCTGTACAGGTCACGAAAACCTGCGCGTCATCGATGTTTTGAAGTAAACTGGTTCGCCTTTTCTCATCCAGTTCAGACATGACATCGTCGAGGAGAAAAACGGGGGTTTCACCGGTATCTTGTTTCAAGATCACCAGTTCAGCCAGTTTAAGCGCCAGGACGGCAGACCGCTGCTGGCCTTGGGACGCGAACGGTTTGAGTCCGCTGCCGTCGAGCGACAAATCGAGGTCATCCCGGTGCGGTCCCTGGCCGGTCACCCCTTTTTCTATGTCTTCGCAAACCATACTTTTAAGTTTACTTGCATACAGGCTGACTATCTCGTTTTCATCTTTATCCGGGCTTAATCCGGTTATGCTTCTGTACTTTACATAAAGCTGTTCTTTTCCGGAAGATATAGAAACCTGGGCATCCATGGCAATTTGCGCGATGCGTTCCGAGTAACACATGCGCTGGGTGATAATCGCTGCGCCTTCTTTCGCCAGCGTATCGTTCCAGACATCCAGTTGTATTTTCCGCGCCTCGTCCAGCGGTTTTTGGCGGCCAAATCCCTGCTCACGCAGATCCTTGAGCAGCTTGTTTCTCTGTGCCAATATGCGCGCGAACTGCTGTAAATGTAAAAAATAGCTCGGTCTGACCTGGGAAATGAGAAGGTCCAGATAGCGACGGCGCGTTGCCGGTCCTTCTTTGACCAGCATCAGGTCTTCAGGGGCAAAGATAACCGCGTGGAAAAGCCCCATTAGGTCGCTGATACGCTCCAGGCGCATGTTGTTGTGGTAGATGTGGCGGATTGCCCGGTTGCGCTGCTCATCGCCTGCTACAGCGTCCAGGTACTGGATCTCAACAGACTCGGAAGACCCATTGCAGCTTTTAAAGTCCACTTTGATCGCATAGTGGTCTGTTTGGCGCAAGATAAGGTCACTGTCCTTCGCGGTTCTGTGAGAACGGGCGCACGTACAAAGATAGACCGCCTCCAGAATGTTCGTCTTTCCCTGGGCGTTATCCCCAAAAAAGACGTTAATTCCCGGACTGGCGGCTATCTCTTGTTCCTTGTAATTTCTGAACTGGTTCAGATTAATGTGGGTAACGATCATGCTTTTTCCTGTCGGCGCGGCGTTTCACTTGCGGTTTTACCTCAGCGGCGCAGCGGCAAGACCAGGTAGGCAAACTCCTGGCTGTCAATCGGTTTGATAACACAAGGGCCCATCGTTCCGTTAAAGACGATCGTGATCTCGTCTTCATCGATGACCTTGAGCGCGTCGATAAAATAACGCGGGTTGAAATCGATATCAATCTTCTGTCCATTCATGCTGATCGCGATTTCTTCTCGCAATGTACCGATGTCTGTGCTGGCACTGACGACCAGTGTGTCTTCGTCCGAAGTGGTCAGACGTACCGGATAGCGCTTGTCGTCCGTCGTGATCACCAATGACGCGCGTTCGATCGCATCGAGCAAAGCCGAAGGCGATATCGTTAGCGTCGTTTCAGCCGTTTGCGGCAAAATACCGCGATAGTTCATATATTCTCCCTGTATCAGGCGCGACACGATTTTGACGCTGCCGGTATCAAAGAGAATGTTGTTGTTTGAGGGGTAGATGTCGACCTTTTCCTTACCTGCTTCCAGAATGCGGCCAAGTTCGTGTAAGACCTTGCCCGGAATAATCAGCTTGATCGCACTGCGTTCTCCCTCAACATCTTGCTTGCGCAAAGCCAGTCGGAAACCGTCAATCGCAACCATTTCCACTGAACTGGCTTCAGAATGGAAAAAACACCCGTTCAATGTCGGCCTTGTCTCATCCGTGCTGACAGCGAAGATGGTCTGGCGGATCATGTCTTTGAGCAGCTGTTGTTCCAGCGTGACTTTGTCCGCTGGCTCAACAACAGGTATTTTCGGGTAGTCTTCTGCTTTCAAGTACTTGATGCTGAAATGAGAGCTGCCGCTCTCGATCTGCAACGTCTGTGCCGATGTGCTTTCCAGGGTGATCAGATCTTCCGGTAGTTTGCGGATGATGTCACCAAACATGCGCGATGTCACGACCAGGCTGCCTTTTTCAGGGATATCTGCTTCCATCTGGCACTCGATACCTATTTCCTGGTCATATCCTGTCAGCTTGAGATTCTCATTGGCTTCGATCAGGATACCGTCCAAAATAGCCATGGTTGAACGCGAAGACACGGCTTTCTGAACAATGGCGACGGATTCGATCAGCCTGTCTCTTGAGCAGATGACTTTCATGCAAGGGTCCTCCTCGAACGGTCTGTTGATACTGTCTTTATATATTTTATCACTTTTCTTCTTATTGTGTGTGGATGGTGTGCATAACCGCCCAACCGCCTGACACATCTGTTTTTGCGAGATTTCCAACCCTGTTGATAACTGCCTGCCGTTTCTGTCCGTTTATGTGGATAAAGCAGGATTTCCTTTTTTCCACAGTTCTTCCACGCCGGTTTTATCCACTTATCCACAATTGACTGTGGATAAAGAACGTCTGTTTTCTTTATTCGGCGATTCTTTTCTTGATTTCATCCAAGTCACGGGCCAGTTTGCCTTTTCGCCCGATCTCTTCGCTGACTTTGTTGCAGGCGTGCATGACTGTCGTGTGATCCCGGTTTCCAAAATCACTGCCGATTTGCGGTAAGGTCATGTTGAGCAGAACGCGGCACAGGTACATCGCCAGCTGACGGGGATTGGATATTTCCTTGTTGCGCCGGTTGGACTTCATATCCTCTACCGTGATGTTGTAATAGCGGGACACGACATCCATGATGACCGCAGCACTGACCTTTTTGCCGGCGATCGGCTGAATGATATCCTTGAGCGCTTCCTGGGCCACTTCCAGAGTAATGGACCCGGCCAGCAGCGAATAACACAGCACGGTGTTGAAGGCTCCTTCAAGTTCACGGATATTGGACGCGATGTTTGTTGCGATGTAATTAAAAACATCGTCGGGAACCGAGGTGTTGTTCATTTGGGCCCGCCGCTTCAAGATGGCGACGCGGGTTTCAAAGTCAGGCGGCTGGATGTCAACCGTCAGACCGCAGGAAAAGCGGGTTCTAAGTCGCTCTTCAAGTGAAATAAGGCTCTGCGGCGGTTTATCGCAGGTCATCACGATGTTCTTGCCGGTCTCATACAGCGTGTTGAAAGTGTGGAAGAACTCGATCTGCATCTGTTCCTTGCCTTCAATGAACTGGATATCGTCGATCAGGAGCATGTCCGTGTTGCGGTACTTGACGCGGAAGTCGTCGTACTTGTTTTCCTTGATCGCAAAAATGAACTCGTTCACGAACTGCTCGCACTGCACATACAGGATTTTCTTGTCGGGGTACTTGTTGATGACATAGTTGCCAATGGCGTGCATCAGGTGCGTCTTGCCCAGTCCGGAACCGCCGTAGAGAAACAACGGGTTGAAATTGCGTCCGCCCTGCTTTTCTGCAACCGCAACACAGGCGGCATGGGCGAAGCGGTTGCCGCTGCCTACAACGAAGGCTTCGAAGGTATATTGCGGGTTCAGGCGGCTGTG
>JAQVSS010000125.1 GCA_028700415.1 Kiritimatiellia bacterium | reverse complement strand
CGCGTCCTCGACCCCAGAAACTGTTCCAGCGCGTTCATATGTATGGTTATACAATACGACTGTATTGTATGGCAATACACTTTATTGGCTTACCTCCGCCAAAAAACTGCCATGAGCTGAAGAGCCTACGCCGTCCGCAGGAAAAGGCGGTCATCACCGCCATGCTCACCAATCTGATCGCGGGCTCCCTCTGCGGGACCAACCGAAACGGGCGGTGGCGCGGAGATAGTAGAGCCGTGCGGCGGGGTCGGTAAGTTTGTTCAAAATCAGCAAATGGTGGCCCCATGGGATTTCTGCGACAAGCTGCCGCACAAACTCGATATGCCCCGTTTGGTTGCCCGTATCCGATTCTGCGACAGCTTGTCGCAGAATCTGAAATTTCGGAATACTTGCCATTTCTCTCACAGTCTGTGCAAGAAATGGAGAACTTGTGTAAGCCTCATTGAAACGGCGCATATCCCATATGTTCCGTGCCGAGAATCCGCGCATGTTGGGAAACGCAGCCCGAAGGTCGGCGGCAAGCCGTTCAACGACCGCGTCGCCCCAACCGGCTTTCTGCTGTTTCTCCAAAATGCTGTAGCCGATATCCCAATAGAGCAGGATCATCTCGCGGTTGACGGCGCGCGCGGCAGAGATCCGGGCCTGGAGGACGCGATCTTTTAACGTCGCAAGAAAGGCCGGGTAGTCAGGATATGAGAGCGAGGCGGTCATGGCTGCGCGACCCTCCCTATCATTTCGCCGAACTGGCTGGCGACCTTGGCCGCGAAGTTGGATTCGATCTCGTAGATGTCGGCAAACTCGGCGAAGGCCCAGCGGCCATAGGTCTTGAGCTGGTTCACTCCGGGAATCCAATAGTTGTCCATGGTGGACTTCTTCTCTTTAGGGAGGGAACGCCACTGGTTCACATAGTGGCGCAGTTCGTTGATGACGGGCGTCGGATCGTATTGCTGCTTCTCGGTGGAAAGGCCTTTGCCCTCGTCGAAAACAAACTGCTGCTGGTCGGTCGCGGTCTTGCGTTTCTTGGGTTTGGGGATTGGAGAAATAAACTGGGCCTTGCGGCGATCCTCGATGATCTGCTGTGTCGGCTGACCTTCGCTATCAAGCTCCCAGTGCCACTGCGGACATTTGTAAGGCGAATTCAGAATCGGATGTTCAAAAAACGGATTCGCGAATATCGTATGGACACCAAACATCGAACCTAGAATAACGCGTGTCTTTATTATAGGTTGGCGCGTTATCCTATAACAAATGAACGGCAAGGCAAGGGCTGAACGCCGTTTCTTAGTGCGTACGCGGGTGACCGGGGCTCGTCCGTACGGCCGTTCTCGGCCTGCCGAGCCAAACCACGCCACAGGCGGGAACGGATCGCCAAAATACGTGAAAATTCCCACAAAGCGTTGTCAATTCACGTAAAGTTAGCTATCCGCTCTTTGACCGCTACCGCGCGACAGGCAAGGCGGATGGTTTCACGGGCCTTCTCGCGCTCCTGCTCATCGAATCGCTGCACAAGCGCATCGCCTACCTGACGAGCTGGCGGATCGTGCCGCTCTCCGGCTGGGCCAAGACCGCCAAACAGAACGCAGCCGCCGTACTCAACAAAGCCAAACGCCAGACCATCCCCGCTTTCCGCGTCCGCGAAAAATGGATGACCGACGCCGACTACGAGCTCTCGGCCGATCAAAAGGACTCGTCTCTGGCCTGAACCGGCATACGGGCAACGCTATCTCTATGTGGGCGATTTCCGTTACGGTATTGCTGTGGCACACTCCGCTGCTGGCGCATTTCACATCCGCAAGGGCGGGAGCCGCCTGAATATGAGACCGTCCACTGCGACGCCGACCCGTTCCACAAGGGCTATGCCGTCGTTTCGGATGACACGGGTTATTACCATGTCGACAAAGAAGGTCAACCGGCTCACCCCTAAACGATCATTTTTATACTAGTTAAAACGTGCGAAAGGCCAGAGTAAAAAAACGGGCCGCAAAACGGCCCGTCAGACAGACGGCGGACATCCCGTCAGAGTGTGTCGCCAGAGCGCCCTCTTTCGCGTTATTTATCCTTACCCTTACCCTTGCCCTGATGGCGCTTGATAAGGGCCTCCCGCATGGCCTTGCGCTCCTCATCGCTGAGTTTCCCGTCGCCGTCCTTGTCAAACTCCTTCACCTGAGCTTTGCGGGCTTCCTGCATGGCGGCTCTTTCCTTTTCATCCAGCTTCCCGTCGCCATTTGTATCAAACTTCTTCTCACGGTTCTTACGCATCTGCTCGCGCATGGCCGTCCGTTCCTCATCGTTCAGCTTCCCGTCGCCGTCTTTGTCGAACATTTTGAGTGCTTCGGCATTGGCGTTCACACGTTTCGGGAACCCGGCCTGCGCATCTTTATTGGCCTGTTCCTTCGCGTATGCGGAAACACCCACCATCACCGCCACGAAAGCGGCGAAACAGAATTTACTCATTTCATGACTCCTTCTGTGCGTTTGGCCCACTAACGACATGCGCCCTTAAACGGATAGCCCGGGGGTTTATTGCCGGCTCACATAAAAAACCTTATGCCCGCGGGAGGACCGGAGTCACGGCAGCGCTAGACCTTGAACGACGCCACCGCGTCAAAATCCAGCGTCGCGAAGTAGTCCTCGGGCGTCTCCGCCCGCCGGATCGGCACCACGCGCCCGTCCTCCCGCAAAAGCAATTCGGCCGAACGCAGTTTGCCGTTGTACTGGAAACCCATGGCATGGCCGTGCGCGCCCGCGTCATGGATGACCAGAAGATCGCCTGCGGCGAGCTTCGGCAGCAGGCGGTCGATCGCGAATTTGTCGTTGTTTTCGCAGAGCGAGCCCGTCACGTCATAAAGCGTGTCACACGGCAGCCCCGCCTTGGCAGGCACGGAGATATGGTGGTACGCGCCATACAGCGCGGGCCGCATCAGGTTCGCCATGCAGGCGTCGAGCCCGGCATAGTTCTTATAGGTCTTCTTGATGTGACGCACGCGGGAGACCAGGAAGCCGTACGGGCCTGAGATCATACGCCCGCACTCCATATACAGCTTGAGCGCGGGATGCCCCTTGGCCAGCAAACGCTCCTCATACGCCTTCCTGACGCCGCGGCTCACGCATTCCAGATCCACCGCCTGCTGCTCGGGCCGGTACGGGATGCCGATGCCGCCGCCGATGTTCACAAACTCGAACGTGATGCCGGCTTCGCGCGACA
Organism: Kiritimatiellia bacterium; assembly: GCA_028700415.1. Lineage (GTDB taxonomy): Bacteria > Verrucomicrobiota > Kiritimatiellia > RFP12 > UBA1067 > JALHET01. The sequence goes on along the minus strand of JAQVSS010000125.1, from coordinate 7,934 downwards.
GGTCAGCCACAAGGTCAAACAGGATTTCAGCGGTGTCGATGAAATACTGCGGGTTCAGCTCGTTTGACGCCACCATCGTGTGCAGGCCAAACCGTTTGACCCCCTTCCCCTTCAGCAGGCGGTACCCCTCAAAAAGCTGTTCTCTCGTGAACCCGTATTTGGCCTGCTCGGGGTTTCCGATAATCGCGTTCCCGCCCTTGAGAGGGCCGGGGTTGTAACGCAGGCACACCAGTGCAGGCACCCCGGCACACGCCTCCAGAAACGGGATGTGCGTCAGGTCGTCGAGGTTGATGACCGCGCCGAGTTCCTTCGCTTTGACAAACTCGCCGGCGGGCGTGTCGTTCGAGGTGAACATGATCCCCTCGCCCGTGACTCCGACCTGCTGCGAAAGCAACAGCTCCGGCAGCGAGCTGCAGTCCATGCCGAGCCCCTCCTCTTTCAGAATCTTCATCAGGAAGGGGTTGGGGCACGCCTTAACCGCGAAATACTCCTTGAATCCCGGGTTCCACGCAAAAGCGTCCTTGAGACGCCGCACGTTGGCGCGGATGCCGCGCTCGTCGTAAAGATGAAAGGGGGTCGGATACGTTTTTTCAATCTCTTCAAGCTGGGCGAGTGTGAAGGGCAGTGTTTTGTCTGACATGAGGAACAACTCCAACGCATAAAATTGGGTTTTAGTATACCTTCTGCCGCATTTCCGCCGCAACCGGATTCTTGCATGAAAATGCACAAAAAACCCGTTTCCTGTTGCCCGGCACCCCAACGGTTAAGTATGCTTACAAAACGGGTGAAGCACCCGGTTGATACCGCGCGAAAAATGTTTTGGCTTTGTTTTTTGACTGGACTGCCAAAGGGTTGACGGACGGCTATGTGGAAGTTCCTTAAAATCATCGGGGGCGTTGCCAAAGCTCTCTTCTGGCTCGCGCTTGCGCTGGTGCTGGCGGGAATCCTCGCGCTCTACCTCCTTGAGCGCGATATGCCCGCGCCGCTGGTGCGCCGCCTTTCCGCCGCACTCTCGTCCGACGACGTCCACGTGCGCATCGGACGCGCCACCTTCAGCCTGAAGAGCGGCCTCCACCTCCACCGCGTCAAAGCCCTGCCCAAACGCGTCGCCGACGGGGCGCTCGTCTCAGCCGATGAAATCGCCATCGAGGTCTCGCTCCTGCCGCAAACGCCGCTCGCGGGACGTGTCCGCAGCGTGACGCTCCGAAACATCTCGATGCCTTCCCTGCCGCCTAAAACCCCGAAACGCGACAAAACCATCCCCGATATCCCCAATCTCGCCCCCTTCCCCATCGTCATTGAAAACGCCGATGTTCTCGGCCTCAAAGCCCGCCGCCTCTCGGCCACCGTCGACCTTTCGGACAAAAAGATCGCGGTGACCGATATCGCAATCCAATGGCCGGACACAGCCTTCGCCATGTCCGTCGCGGGCCATGTCACCGTCGATTTCTCCAAACGCCGCGTCACCGGCCAGGCCAAGGGCCAAGCCCTACCGGAGAACCTCCTTCCGCTGTTCACCGCCCTGCACGCCCGCGGGGCCATCCGCCAGATCAACTGCTTCTCGAAACTCGCGCGGCCAGTCGATGCGGAGTACACCTTCGACGTGGACATCGACACCAGTGACTTCGCCATGCTGTTGAATCTCGACGTCGGCCCCTGCGCCTACCGGGGCGTGCCCATGGACTTCGCCAAAGGCACGCTGGGCATCTACGGCACCAACATCTACACCTCCGTCGTGATCGAGCCGCTCGAGGCGAGAAGCGCTGCTGGCGCCCCCCTCTCAGGACGACTGGTCTACCGCGAAGAGACGGAGGGGCTCGAGCTCAACGCCGCGACAACCATGGACTTGGAGCCCCTCTTCACCATCATCAACATCCTCAACCACGGCGAGCTCGACCGGATCCGCTGCGCCGTCCCGCCCAGCGCCACCGTCAGCGGGGCCGTCGCGCTCTCTTCCTCCAAAAGCGCCATCACCAACGACCTGACCGGCAAAGTCTCGCTCAAGGAAGGTTCCATCCTGAATTTCTTCGTGAAGGACATGACCGGCGACTTCTCCCTCAAGGGGTACACCGCCCGGTTCGACCATGTCGCCGGCACGTCCCGGAACGGCGGAAAGATCGCCGGCGACATCACCTTTTTCTTCCCGGACTACGCCGCCACCGCCACGGTTTTCACGACCAACATTCAATTGACCGATGTCGCCCTCGAAAACCTTTCGAACGCCTTCAATGTCACCAATGCGCGGGCCGGCCTGGTCTCCGGCGACATCCGCCTCGGCGGCTCAACCCACACGCGCACGCTCGCCTCGCTCGGCGGGGAAGGCCACGTCATGATCCGCGACGGCGTCATCAACAGGATGAAGCTTTTCGCGGGGTTTACGGACTACCTCACGCGCACCATCCCCGGCATCTCCTCGATCGTCAACCAGTCCTCTGGGGCGATGGATTTCACGGTCCGCGACGGAATACTCTCCACCAAGAACCTGCTGATCGAGGGCGACCTTTTCAGCATGAAGGGACACGGCACCTACAATCTGGTCTCCGACAAACTCGACTTTGTCGTGCGCGTCAACATCTTCAAGCAAAAGACGATCGCCGGAAAGATCACCCATTTTGTGACCCTGCCGTTCGCCCGCCTCCTGCTGGAATTCAAGGTGTTCGGCTCGCTCGACAAACCGGACTGGACTTACGTCAGCATTATCGAAAAGATCACGGAGGGGTTCTCCGACAAGTCCGCCCCCCCAACCCAACCCAACCCTTAAACCCGAAAAATGCGTTTTATCCTTCACACCTACGGCTGCCAAATGAATGTCCGCGACTCCGAAGCCGTCTCCGCGCTGTTGGCGGCCGCTGGCCACACCCCCGTCTCCCATGAAAACGATGCCGACCTCATCATCGTCAACTCGTGCAGCGTGCGAGGTAAAGCCGAGGATAAGGCTCTGGGCAAGCTCGGACTGCTCTGCGCCGCCAAGCGCGAACGCCCCAACCTCATCGTCGGCGTCATGGGCTGCATGGCTCAGCGCCTTGGCCCCGACATGTTCAAACGGTTGCCCGCCCTCGATTTTTCTGTCGGCCCACGGCGGTGCGGGGCGATCCCGCGCCTGGTGGCCCGCGTCCTCGCCGGCGAGACCGGCCTTCTCGAAACCGCCGGCCCGGATGAAACGCCGGATGTGCCCGATGTCCACGCCGTATCCGGATTTTCCGCTTTCGTCACCGTCCTGTTCGGCTGCAACCGCCGGTGCGCCTACTGCATTGTGCCTGACGTGCGCGGCTCTGAATACAGCCGCCCCGCCCGCGAAATCCTCGCCGAGATCGCCGCCCTCGCCCGCAACGGCATCCGCGAAGTCACCCTGCTCGGCCAGAGCGTCATGAACTATGGGCGGATAAATCCGGTTTGGGACGACTCGGACGCGCCCAGCCCCAGCGGCTATACCGAACCCTTCGCCCGCTTGCTGGAGGCCGTCGCCGCCGTGCCCGGAATCATCCGCATCCGCTTCACCTCCAGCCATCCCTCAGGCGTCACCGACCAGCTCGTGCGTGCCATGCGCACGTTGCCGCAAATCTGCCACCACCTCCACCTGCCTGTGCAGTCCGGCTCAGACCGCATCCTGCGCCTCATGCGCCGCGGCTACACCCGCGAAGATTACCTCGGCGCCGTACGCCGCCTGCGTGCGGCCATGCCGGATTTCGCGCTCACCTCCGACGTGATCGTGGGGTTCCCCGGCGAGGCGGAAGCCGATTTCGAGGAAACCCGCTCGCTCATGGACGACGCCGACTTCGACAACGCTTTCATTTTCAAGTATTCGCCCCGCCCCGGCACGCCTGCCGCCGATATGGAGGACGATGTGCCGGACACGGAAAAAATGCGGCGCAATCAGGTTCTGCTCGAAGACCAGGATCTGCGCGGCGCCGCCGCCAACCAGCGGCTCATCGGAACGTTTCAAGAGGTTCTGGCCGAAGGCCCCAGCTTGCGCAACGCGGCCCGCTGGTCGGGACGGTCGCCCGGCAATAAGATCGTCATTTTCGATCCGCCGCCCGGCGGCCTGCAGCCCGGCACCCTGGCCCGCGTGCGCATCACCCGCGCCGCCCCGCAAACCCTTTACGGCGAACTGGCCAATGACTGTCCGTGACACGCTTACCTGCGCCGTCGAGACGCTCGCTTACGGCGGTGACGGCATCGCGCGGGTCGGGGGCTGCGTTGTCTTCATCCCGGGAACCGTTCCCGGCGAAACCGTCCGCGTCACGGTGACACAGGTGAAGAAAAACTTCGCCCGCGCGGCCGTGCTTGATGTGCCCGCACCCTCGCCCCTGCGCATTGCCCCCTGCTGCCGCGTACCCGATCCCGACACCGGCGAGGCCAGCCGTGTCCCGGGCTGCGTCTACGACCACCTCGACTACGCGGCCGAACTTCAGGCGAAACAACAGCAGCTCGAAGGGTTTATCCGACGCCTGCCCGCCTGCTCGGAAACGCCCTTTCTTCCCCCTTTCGCTTCGCCCCTGCCGCTGCACTACCGCAACAAAATGGTGCTGCACGCAGCCGGGTACAGAGGTGCCATGCGGTTGGGCTACCGCCTCGAACCGTCGCACAGCGTGCTCGACATCTCCGCGTGCCCGCTGGCCTGCGGCCCCATCAACGAGGCGCTCGACGCCTTCCGCCGCTCCGGGGCCTTCAGAAAAACGCGGACCCCGTACGACATCACCTTCCGCCACACCCCCCACGACGGAACGCTCGTGTGGCGCGATGACGAAAAGCCGGAGCCGGCCGGCGACACTCTCCTGACCGAGGGCAGCCCCGCCGGCCCTTTGCGCGTGCCCCACAACGGCTTTTACCAGGTAAACCCCGCCGTGGGTGAAGCGCTCGTGCAGACCGTCGCCGACTGGTTCTCGGAATCTCCCGCGACGCCCGATCTCCTCGACCTCTACTGCGGGGTCGGCGTTTTCGGTCTCGCCTGCAGGAAGGCGGGGGCCGCACGCCTGACGGGCATTGAATCCGGGAGGGCCGCCGTCTCGGCAGCGCGCCAGAACGCTTCCGCGCTCGGACTCCCTGCAACCTTCCACTGCCATGCGCTCGGCCAAGACCGCGTCGATCTTTCCGGGCTCATCACGGCGCCGGAACGCACGGCCTGCATCGTCGACCCGCCGCGCGACGGCCTGGCGCCCGGCGTCGCGCAGGCGTTGGCAGCCAGCGGTCTCAGCCGCATTTTTTACGTTTCCTGCGACCCGTCGACGCTCGCGCGCGACCTCAAAACACTTCTTGCGGGCGGGTACCGCATCACCCGTGCCCGGCTCTTCGACATGTTTCCACGCACCGCCCACTTCGAAACGCTCGCCGAACTGCAGCGCGGGTAACGCTCTTCGCGCAAAGGCCGCAGGGGAAAAAATCCCTCACCTACCTGCGGAGGTTCAGGTCAGGCAGTTTATACAGCCGGTTGACGAAACCGTCAGGGAACCGGGTTTTGTCATAAACCACCCGCGCCTGCAAAGTCCCCTTGGCCGCGTCCGACGCAAGGATTTTGCAGTCGAACACGCCGCCCAACCCGCGCAGCCGCCGCGAAAAGTGGGTCGGATAATCCGAGCGCCGCGTGTCGACATACCGCGCATTGGAGAGTGTCACAACAAGGATTTCCAACTTGCCGCCGATCTTCTCGCATGTGTCAGCCAGCCAGGGCGAGACCTTGCCGTTCATCTTGCCGACCAAACTCTTTAGGGTGTCCTCCGGCCCGTTACCGGAAGTTTCCGTTACCTCAAACCGGTCGCGGGCCACCACGTCCGTCCTCGCTTGCGCAACAAAGTCGACCAGATCCGACGACCGCACCACCGAGACGTCACACGCGCCCTTATACCCCGCACCGGTTTGCGCAGCAGCCGGACCACATGTTACGCCGAGGTTTGCGACAATTTCGGCGGGGCCATCGTTCACCACGCTGTACCGGGGCGCCGCCAAAGCACGCTGCACGCCGCCGACAAGGAGAACCGCCACCTGCGCGGCATCTTTCCCGTCCGCAACCGTCCGCACCATGACCCGCACGGGTTCCGGCATGGCCGACACGACCGCCGCATGCTGCTGACGTGCCGGAGCCGCCGGGCGCAAGCGGGCATCCGCCGCCCCCGTGCCCGCCACACCTGACACCTTGCCGCCCGTCTCTACCGCCTGGAGTGGAGAAGCCGCTGTCGCGGCAGTCCCGTATCCCGAAAAAACCAGCAATATCGCGGCCGTAAAAAGCACACCTTCTGTTCGCTTCATATCAAACGGGAACCTTTCTCACTATACCCCTCTTGAAGTCCCGCAGTGCGGGCCCGTGAACCGGGAACGCGCACGCAGGCTGCACCACCGTCAGGGCGGGAAACAACAAGACTGGCACAGGGGATATATTCCTCGTTCCGGGTCAGATTAGCAATCCGATTTCCAGCGCCGAAAACAAAACGATAACAAGAACAAAAATACCGCTTGCGCTGGGCTGGATGGATTTGGTACTTTCAACCCGTTCTTGAGAGCGCCACTAGCTCAATTGGATAGAGCATCTGACTACGGATCAGAAGGTTGCAGGTTCAACTCCTGCGTGGCGCGCCATGAACAGCAGATAGCCAGATTGCGGGGTGGAGCAGCCTGGTAGCTCGTCAGGCTCATAACCTGAAGGTCGTAGGTTCAAATCCTACCCCCGCTACCAATTTCAAACCTCGGTTTTGTTGGAAAACACCAATGAAACCGGGGTTTTTTATTTATACAGCCTAAACGCCGGTTTCCCGTGAAACGCCCCGAACCGTGTGAAATCCGGCGGCCAAAAACCAACAAAACCACCAACGGATTTTAACCGGCCTGCTCGACACAGCCCAATCCGCCCCTTACAACGTTCCTCCCCAAACCTGGTATAAGCATCTCCGCACGCCTGTTTAGAAGTTGGCCGGGGCCTTCAGAGGCCCACAAGGCCGACTTATTAACAGGAACGGGGATGCGGGTTGGTTTCTTTTTGCTTCTTTTTCTTTGTTTCGCTGTTGCCAAGAGGCGGCGCGATGCCGGACGATTCGGTTTTCGGGCGTATCCATCAAAATCCAATCCTTGGGCGCGAAGCCCTGAATTTAGACTGGGAGCGCCCGTTTCAACCTCTGGGACGCAGACCCCTGACAGCTTGATTCGCGCTTCAAGGACGACGCCTGACGACGCCTCATATCGCAACCAGGATGGGGCTGCCCCGCTTTAACGCCTCGGCCATCGCGCCGGAGAAAGAGTACCACATGATCACAGTAGGAATCGACATCGGGAAAGAGAAACACGCCGTGGCCGCCATCAACTCGGACGGCGAGGTGCTGGTGCCGCCCCGCTTCTTCGGCCAGAACGCGGCAGGGTTCGCCACCCTGCTCGCCCAACTCGGGAAGCTCGGCAGGCGCGCCGACATCCGGATCGGCATGGAAGAGGTGCAACCTGTCGATAACGTCACCATTTCACGCTTTACTTCCTAATAGCTTGTCTTTACGTACTATCTTACAAACCGAAAACACCAACCGTCGTCACTTCGTCCCCCGGGATGACGCCCTTGATGTCGAAGACCGCCGTCTGGTTCAAGCGCAGCTCAGGATTGATGCGCAGCTCACGCTGCGGCCCGTGCAACTGGCCGAATACGGGGTAATGTCGAACCTGTCCGCTCTCGCAGTCGGCAAAAATGAAATACAGTCCGAACACATCATGCTTCGAAATGTCGAAACGCGTATAGTCATTGACACGCCCTCGGAAGCCCAGCCTCCAGGCGTAGCCGTCTTCGGTCGGTTCTGCGCCGGCAAGCAGACAGCTGCCGACACGGCGATTGATCCAGGAGCCGAACACGCGCCCCTTCAGTCCGTTGCCCTTGACGTAGCCGACGCCGCGCTCGACCTTGCCCTTGTGCTCCGGGTGCCGGGGCCGCGTCGGCAGCACGACCGTGCCGCAGTGGCGGGCGAAGG
>JAQVSS010000509.1 GCA_028700415.1 Kiritimatiellia bacterium | reverse complement strand
ATCTCGGCCGAGCTGGAATGGCAGATCACCGATCAGCTTGTCTTATCGCCGTATGCGGCGGTGTACGAGCAGTTGCACGGACGTTTGCGAGACGCGGCCTGCCGCCGCTCGATTGACGGCGAATCCCACAACAGCACACAGCTCATCGGCGGCCTGCGCCTGACCGCCGCGTTCTGAGGGTTTTAAAAAGGCGTAAGGGCGCACTTTTTCTCCCCCTCGCGGCAATGCCAACACACCTTACATGACGAATCTACCGCACACTAATTACTTATTTTTTCTCGTGCTACTTTACTTTTTCTACTGTCGTGTGCTATTCTATTCACGTTCTGGGGGGTAGAAAATGATAAAAAGATGGTTGCTTGATGAGCTTCAGCACAAGATTGAATATCGGCGAGGGGTTCATTTGACGGGTGCCCGTCAAGTAGGCAAATCAACATTGGCGGGCATGGTCTCTCTTGAGAAATGCAGACGCTATACGCTTGATGCGAAGAAGGTTCGGGAGGTGGCGGCAGGAGATCCCTATGGATTCGTCAAACATGTCGCAGGCGAGACGTTGGTCATAGACGAGATACAGAAGGTTCCGGAATTGCTCGATGCCATCAAAATTGTCGTGGACAGGGACAATTCAAAAGGGCAGTATCTCCTGACCGGCAGCTCTAATCTTCATTTTGCCAAGACCGTCAAGGATTCCCTTGCGGGACGGCTCGGGCGAATTCGGCTTCGTCCGCTTTCTTATGGTGAGATTAATGGCAAAGCACCCTCTTTTCTTGCGTGTGCCTTTGCACGAGAATTCAAGAGCGAGTATGCCGACATTGACAAGCGCGGCATAATCGAAATCGGTTTCACGGGCGGATATCCGGAGCCACTGGAGTTCTCTACCTCGGAAAGGCGCGAGTGGTTCCAGGAATATCTGGAAGACATCCTCGACAAGGACGTTAAGGATGTCACTGAAATCCGCAAGATCGCCGCTCTGAGGTCAGTGGCGATTTGGCTTCTGGCGCATTCGTCGCAATTCTTCTCGGTAGACGAACTTGCGGCGAAGACGGGAATCTCAAAGGTTACAGCTGAAAATTATCTCGAAACGCTGAAGGCGTTGTATCTCTTCGATCGTATTCCCGCGTGGTCTAGAAGCGACTACGATCTACTCGGCAAGCGTCCCAAGTGGATCGCCGGCGACACGGGGATGATCGCGAGCCTGCTCGGCTGGAAAACGGAAGAGGTTTATTTTGATGATCTGCGTAACGGCAAGTTCGTCGAAAGTTGGGTCTATCAGCAACTGGCGGCGACAGCCGATACCACAGGCGGATACGAGATCACGCATTATCGCGACAACAAGAAGCGCGAGATTGACTTCATGGTAGAGCGCGAGGACGGCGCGGTGCTGGGCGTCGAAGTCAAGGCCGGAACTGTTTCGCAGGATGATTTCGCGCATCTCAAGTGGTTCGCCGCGAATCTGGCCAAAATTCCGTTCACCGGCATCGTTCTTTATTCCGGCAAGGACGTTCTGCGTTTTGGCGAAGGGTTCTACGCCGTCCCGCTTTCGGCCCTCGGGGCATGATTCAAAGGGTAAAGGGTCCGGGGAGTAAGGTATAATGTAATGTCAATCGAGATGGAATTCGTCCTGTCATTCCCCAGCGCTTGGACTTGAACATCCTTCTTGCCATGAAGTCCGGTTGGGCGGCGCGATCAGCAGATCTTTTCCGCGCCGCAGTAGACGCTGCCGACGAGCAGCGCGGCGGCGGCGTGCCCCGGATGTTTGGCGGGGTTCCAGCGTTTCATGTCGTCGAAGATTTCGCCTTCGGTGTGATACTCCAGCGTCCCTTTGACCTGATAGGCTTTGCCTTCTTTAGTCTGGAACAGGATCGCCCCGGCCTTGCCGGACGCCAGAATGTTTTTCCGGGTTTTGTCGAAGTAGTTGTCGGCCACGACAAGCCGCTCGTCGCCGTACGAGCCGACGCACGTCACATAGATGATGTTCGGAACGCCCTCCGGGCTGACCGTCGCCAATATAGCCGGCCCCTCGCGGTCTTGCCACGCCTGTTTCACTTGTTCAGTCATTTTTGCCATGAATGTATTCCTGTATGGACCAGCCTTCGCAAAAGCTCAGACTGGACTGATTGTCTTTCTGTATGCGCGCTGCCGGCTCTCAACCGGCGCGCGTCAGCGGCGCCCCGCACTCCGGGCACGAGCGCTGCATGCAGGGCACTCCCCGTTCGTGCGGGAAATGCTTCCCGCAGGCGGCGCAGACGCAGTCGCCGCCCGCGCCGAGGCTCGATCCGCCCATGCGGCCCCGCCCGCCTCCAGATCCCATGCCCATCCCGCTCCCGGCTCCGCCGCCGCGGCCCATGCCGCGGCCGCTCATCGGGCCCGCTCCGGCGGGTCCTGTCCCGTCTCCTCTAGGCATCGTTCACCTCTCTTTTTTCGGCGTTCAAATGAACGCCTGTTTTCAAATCCTGACCGTCACCGCAGTTTCGCGCGGGGCGGGTTGCGCAGATAGCGTTCGGTGAAGATGTTCTCTTCGATTCCGACGTTGTACTCGACTTTGGTGTAGGAAATAGTGGTGGCGCTGCCGGATCGCAGGTCTTTCATCGAGGATTTCGTAACAGTCGGATAGCCCTGTATCTGCTGTACCTCGAGCGCTTGTCCCTCGCGCGTCTTCTGGCCCGCCGCGTCGTAGTACTCGGCTTTGACCGGGATGAAGCTAGTCTTGTGTACCCACACCTTGTAGGAGGCGAACTCAACGCTACCGGGATCTTTGGGCGTGTTCTTCA
>JAQVSS010000508.1 GCA_028700415.1 Kiritimatiellia bacterium | reverse complement strand
CTTGGCGGCAGAGGAGCTTGAGCGGCAGGCCTATCCGAAACGGACAGAGGCGGCGAAGATGGCCGATGAGACGGCGGGGAATCTCCGCAACGCCGTTGAATGGATGGATCAGACGGATGAGGGGCAAGAGCTGGTTGTCGGGCTGATGCGCATGATCGAGGAGAAGCGGCTGAAGGTGCGCGTGTTCACGAAAGGCCGGCTCCACGCCAAAGCTTACATCTGTGATTACGGCAGGGTGTTCGATGGGGTCGGGCAAGAGATCCCGAGGCACGAAAAAGGGATCGCCGTGGTAGGATCGTCTAACCTGACGCTATCGGGGCTGACGCACAACACGGAGTTGAACGTCGTGGTGCAGGGCAACCAGAACCACGCGGAGCTGGTCCGCTGGTTCGATGAGCTTTGGAAAGAGGGGCAGGATTTCGACGAGGCCCTGATGGCCGAGCTCAAGGCGTCCTGGGCTGGCTCAGAGGTCCGCCCGTACGACATCTACATGAAGACGCTCTATGCCCTCGTGCGCGACCGGCTGGAGAACGAGGAAGACCAAGAGTTGCTTTGGGACGATGAGATTTTCCGGCGACTGGCGAGCTTCCAGAAGGTGGCGGTGCGTCAGGCCGTGCAGATGATGAGGGATTATGGCGGCGCGTTCGTGTCGGACGTGGTGGGGTTGGGCAAGAGCTATATCGGCGCGGCGATCACCAAGCATTTCGAGCGGACGGACCACGCCCGCCCGCTGATCCTGTGTCCGGCCCCGCTGGTGGAGATGTGGGAGCGGTATAACGAGGTTTACCAGCTCAACGCCCGCGTGCTCTCCATCGGATTCCTGCGGGAGGATGACGATGCCGGGGCGGCCAAACTCCTGAACGACATCAAATACAAAGACCGCGATTTCGTGCTGATCGACGAGAGCCACAATCTGCGCCATCCGGATACGCAGCGGTACAAGGTGGTGCAGGCCTTCCTTTCGACCGGGCGGCGGTGCTGCCTGCTGACGGCCACGCCGCGGAACCGGAGCGCGTGGGACGTGTACCATCAGCTCAAGCTGTTTCATCAGGATGACCGGACGGATCTGCCGGTCGACCCGCCCAATCTCAAGGAATACTTCAAACGGGTTGAAAAGGGCGACCGCAAGCTGCCCGATCTGCTCGCGAATATCCTGGTCCGCCGGACGCGCCAGCATATCCTGCGCTGGTACGGGTTTGATGCCGAGACGCATGAGCCGGTCGACCCCAGCCGCTTTCAAGAATATGTAAGCGGAAAGCGCAAGGCCTACGTGTTTGTCGGCGGCAAGCACCAGTTCTTTCCGAAGCGCGAGTTGGAAACCATCGAGTACAGCATTGAGGATACCTATCAGGGGTTGTATCAGGAGCTGCGCGGATATCTCGGCAAACCCCGCAAGGGAAAGCCGGTCAAAACGAGCGCTGACGGCGAACTGACGTATGCGCGATACGGGCTCTGGCACTATGTGCATGCGGACAAACAGAAAAAGGAACCGTATGTCAGCCTTCAACGGGCCGGTGCGAACCTGCGCGGACTGATGCGCGTCTTGCTGTTCAAGCGGTTCGAATCCAGCGTGTACGCCTTTCGGGAAACCGTCAAACGGCTCCTCAAGATCCACCAGGCTTTCATCGCCTCATTGGACGATGGCGTTGTGCCGGCGGGCGAGGACGCGCAAGCCATTCTTTACGAAAGCGATGTCCTCGCCGAGTGTGATCTCGTTGAGGCTCTCCGCAACGTGTCGAAGCGTTACGATGTGGCTGATTTTGATCTGAAGGCGTTGCGGCGCGATATCGGGCATGATGTCGAGCTGCTCCAGAAGGTCTTGAAACTGGTCTCTCCGATCACGCCGGATAGAGACGCCAAACTTCAGACCCTGATCGCGCGGCTTTCCGGCAAGCAGTTGAAGGGGGCGAAAGTCCTTATTTTCACACAGTATGCCGACACGGCGAAATATCTGTTTGCCAACTTGAACCCCGATGGCAAGTATCCCGATATCGAGGTTATCTTCAGCGGGGACAAGAGCAAGGAACGCATGGTCGGCCGGTTCGCACCCAAGGCGAACCCGGAATACCGTTTCGTCAACGATGAAGCGGAGTTGAGCACGGTGATCGCCACCGATGTGCTTGCCGAAGGCCTGAATCTTCAGGATTGCGACAACATCATCAACTACGATCTGCATTGGAACCCGGTCCGGCTGATTCAACGTTTCGGGCGCATTGACCGTATCGGGTCTGACCACGAGCGCATTTTCGGGTTCAATTTTTTGCCTGAAACGAAGCTGGACAAGAATCTCGGCTTGCGGGACATCCTGCATCAACGCATTCAGGAAATTCATGACACCATCGGCGAGGACTCGGAGATTTTGGATCAGACGGAGACGTTGAATGCCGAAGCGATGTACGCGATCTATGAGACGCGCGGCGGCGCTCCCGTGCAATTGGACCTGTGGGGCGGGGCCGAGGATGAGTATCTCGATCTGAACGAGGCCGAGGAAATGTTGCGGCAGTTGAAGAAGGACAACCCGGCCGAGTATGAGCGGATCGCCAGACTGCGGGACGGCATCCGAACGGCCCGTCCCTCCTTGAACCGGGGCTTATATGTGTTCTGCCAGGCGGGACGGTTCCAACAGCTGTTCCTGGTGGATGAGAAAGGTGAGATCGTCTCCCGCGACGTGCAAAGAGCCGTGGGGGCAGTCAAATGCGCGCCTGACGCCAAAGCGGTACCTTTGCCGCCGTGCTATAACCAATCGATTCAGGCAATACAACGGCTGTTCGCGGA
>JAQVSS010000507.1 GCA_028700415.1 Kiritimatiellia bacterium | reverse complement strand
TGTTTCCTGCTGATGAACACCGGGCGCGACGCTGTCCTCTCACAACACGGATTGCTCACAACGCTCACCGCTCAAACCCGGCCGGGCTCCCCTTCCTACGCGCTGGAAGGCAGCGTGTTCATGGGCGGCGCGGTCATGCAGTGGCTGCGCGATGAGTTGCGCCTGCTGACCCGCTCTTCCGAGGCCGGCCCCATTGCCGCATCGGTTCCCGACACGGGCGGCGTGTACCTGGTTCCCGCTTTCGCGGGCTTGGGCGCGCCGCATTGGGACATGTACGCGCGCGGCGCACTGGTCGGCATGACACGCGGCACGGGGTACCGCCAGATCATCCGCGCCGCGGAAGAATCCATCGCTTATCAGTGTTATGATGTCGTGAAGGCCATGGAGGCGGACTATGGCCGCCCGGTCACGGTGTTGCGCGTGGACGGCGGCGCGTCGTCCGACGATTTTCTGATGCAGGTTCAGGCGGATCTGCTGAACGGCCCCGTCGAACGGCCCGTTTGCCGGGAAACAACCGCGCTGGGAGTTGCCGCGATGGCCGCCCTGGAACTGGGATGGCAGTCGCTCGACAGTCTCTCCGCCCTCCCAACGGAAAAAAAGTTTGTGCCGGCAATGGAGGACGGACGGCGTCAGCGGCTGCTCGCCGGCTGGCGGAAAGCGGTTTCGCGGGCCAAACAGTGGGAGACCGGGGATCCGTTGTAGAGCCCGCCGAGGGGTAGAGAGAGGATCACAGGGGTTAATTTTTGGACAATGCCCACCAGGGAACGCCCATCCGGGGAATCTCGTTATAAAGGGGTTTGATCGCGGCTTCATTCGCCTTGAGAAACGCGGAAAGTTCCGCCGCCGCTTTTTTCCGCGCGTCGGACGTCTTCGCGCGCCTGTGGCGGAACAGCTCTTTCCTCAGGGCGACGTATTCGGCCCAAAGCGCGATGCGGTTGAGCCTCTCCCGGACGACTGGGGATGCCGCGCGGAGAGCCAGCCCCGCGGCGAGTTCGGCGGCGGCCCGCCTCACCTGCTGCACGCTGTCGGCGGTGTGAAGCTCGGCGTTGAGCGTGTCGGCCACCGACGCCAGGCATTTCAGGGCGATATCCGCGCTTTCCCCGTAAAAATGCCGGTCGAAATCGCGTTGCAGCCCAGCCACGTCCTGCGATGGATCCCACAGTAGCTTGGCCTTGAGATACTGGTTCCATACGTTCGGCAGTTTCAGCGGGCAGGGCTCGACGCCTATGGATCCGCTCAGCCCCAGTTTCTGGTAGTAGCGCAGATCCGCCGCGATCACGCCGGGGCGGGTGTAGAAATACCCGGCACGCAACGCCGCGGCCGCCTGCCCCTCTCCGGACCAGTTGTAGTAATCCAGAACGAGGATCGGCCCCTGGAACACGTCGCGCCACGCAAGCAGGAACGGTTTCCATCCCCCGTCCGTTGCCGGCCAACTCGCTTTGTTGCGTGGAAACTCGAGCTTGGGCCGCTCTGCGGCCGGGGAATCGATCGGCTGCCGGTATGGACGGGAAATCGGTGCGAACCAGAGAATAAGGTTCTCCATGGAAAGATCGGGTTTGACGGTTTTCGGAGGCGGCATGGTGTCGAAATAAGCGATCAGCGACAGTTTCTTAGAGGGCCACTTCTCGTGAATTTTCCGGGCAAGCTGATTGATGAAGATCACATAGTCATCGGTCGGCGTTTTCTTCATGCAGGCATCGCATTCGCACCAGTTGTTAAACTTGTCGTCCGTGCGCATGTCATAGAGGTAGGTGGCGGGGTTCTTCGCGATGAAGTCGAGCGAACTGGCCATCAGCCTGCCGACCCCCTCCTGATTCGCCAGGCAGACGTCCACATCATATGTCCAAGAGTCTTGCGCGGCATTCGCCGGGCCTTTCGGTATCTCCCGTTTCCCGTTGAGCATGGCGACATAGTTGGTGTTCTCAGGATTCTTGAACCAGGTTTCGGGGAGCCCCATTCTTTTTGAGACCCGGTGTGATGTGCCATACATCAGGAGGATGCCGCGCTCTTCGAGTCCTCCCTCCTTGACTGGATAAAGGACAAAGTTCATCCGCATCTTCCCCATCCAGTCGATGGCCGCCTTGCCTTCTCCCTGATCGTAGATGCGCATGCCGCGCAGGTCGAAGGCGGGCTTGAACGCAAGGTTCATTTCAGGCACCGCGAGGGTTGGTTTCCGCGGCACGATTTCACCGGCCTCGCCCGGTTCAAGCCACACGGTCCCGAGCGCTTCGAGAAAGGCGTAAACGGCGTAGAGCACCCCCCTGCCGGTGTTCCCGGTCAGCCGTATGCGGATACCGTCAGTCTTTACCGTGAAACTGTCACACGCCAACCCCTTGCGGAGCGGGTCGAGGCTGGCGGTTTCAAGCACGATCACCGGTCCCGCGTTCCCTATGCCCGTTTCGCGAACCGGCAACGCGGCACCCGACATCTTGCGCACATAGTTCCGCAATTCGTCTGCCGCAAAATTAATCACCGCCGGCGCGTTTGCCGGTTTCAGGATGATCGCCTTGGGCTGTCCGTCCTCCGTGATCCGGAGTGTTTCCGGAACAGCGCCACCCCCGGACGGCAGACATGCAATCGCCAGAACGGCCATGCCAATCCTCTTCAGCGCTCTTTTCATCTCTTTCACCTGTGTTGTCTCCCCTTTGCGGTTTCCAGTGCATCATCTCCAGACAGGGTTAATCCAGTTTGAAAGAGCCGCACTGCGGTGTCATTCCCAAACGCTCTCCCTACGGCAGGGTTATCACGAGACGGATGCCCCAGTATATGCCCAAACT
>JAQVSS010000506.1 GCA_028700415.1 Kiritimatiellia bacterium | reverse complement strand
CGCGAGGGACATTTGACCCGCGGCGACATGGATGCTGAAGGGGTGACAGCGGACGTGGCTTTTGAGAGCGGCGTGTTTTTCAGGACAATAGAACGGCCGGTTGTGACGTTTAAACAGGCAAGAGCCGGAAAGCTGAAGTTGGACGCGGGGCGTCTGGAGTTTCATCTTTCGCCGAAAGAGCTTTTCGTGGATCGGTTTGAGGCGGGTTGGTGCAAGGGGCGTTTGAACGCTTATTCGGTGCATCTGGACTTCAAGAACCCCGAAGATGATTTCATAGTCTATGCCGACCGCATCGATCTGGGTGAGGCGCTGATGATGGCGCTGCCGTTCAGAGGCCAAATAGAGGGATACTTGTACGGTCGCTTTCCGGTGGGATTCGATCGCGGCCGGGTTAAGCTGTATAACGGGTTCCTGTACTCCCTGCCGGGGCAGAGCGGCATGCTCAGGCTTGACGACAGCTCGCAGATGTTGGAGCTTTTGGAAAAAGCCGGGGTCAGGGGCGATGTGCAGGGGCCGTTGGCAAAGGCCTTGAGCGACATGGACTTCAGCTCGGCAAGGCTTGACCTGGAAACTTTGGAAGGGGGCCAGGGTGTTCTTAAAATCAAATTGGACGGCAAGTCCAATTACAAAGAGTGGCCGGCGCCGGTGGATCTGAACCTCAACCTGCGCGGTCCGATGGAGGATCTGCTCAACATGGGGTTGGACATCTCACGTAAGTAATGACAGAATGTAAATCACTTTACAACCTAAGCGCCCTATGGGCGCAACTGAGTTTAAAAGTGTGTTTGGGTGAGCGGATTTTTTGAGGGAACGCTGAAAAGGCATGGGAACCTGACAAAGATGGGGGTGAGTGAGTGAAGCTTAA
Organism: Kiritimatiellia bacterium; assembly: GCA_028700415.1. GTDB lineage: Bacteria > Verrucomicrobiota > Kiritimatiellia > RFP12 > UBA1067 > JALHET01. Next base: position 1,920 of record JAQVSS010000506.1, on the reverse strand, counting down.
GCGCGCGAATGTGCTGATGGGGTTATTGGCGTTCACGGTGACCGGAGTGGTTGCCGGATGCCTTTCGGTCAAGACCGAGCATGAGATCAAGCCCATCCATATAACTATGGATGTGAATCTTAAGGTGCAAAAAGAACTGGAAGACTTTTTGAATCTGGATTAATTGTCAAACAACGACAGGGGGATGATGATGAAGCATGTGAAACGGATATTTTGTGTCGCTTTGGCGGCATTTCTTGGATTTGCCTGCATCGTGCGGGCGGATGCGAAGGATGATGCGAAAGCACGCCGCAGGGCGCGGCGCGCGCAAATCGAGCAGATGGTGGAGAAAGGCGAGGCCGCGGAGGGCGGCAACGGCTATCTGGAGGCTAAAGCCAGCGTCAGCGCTGACAAGCAGGCGCTGGTTAAGGCTGAAAACTCCGACCGCAAGATCGGCTACGAGGCCATCGCAAAAGAGACCGGCATGGCTCTGGCGGACGTGCAAAGACAGGCCGCGGCCGCGATCAGGCGCATTCGAGCTTCGAAAAAATGACGGAAACAGGGTGCGATTCGACTTTGTTGAATCGCACCCGCAAAATTATAGCTGGTTTTTTGAGGTTGCCTCTATTCGGCAAATGCAAGTATTATAAGGCGTATGTCTAAAGATAATCTTAATAACCGCCAAGTGTCCGATCCGCCGCCGCTGTCATCCGCGCGCGGCGGCAAGAAGCAAGAGGGCGAGGCGGCTACGGGGGCGATGCCGCCCAAACGGGTTTTCGGTGCGTGGCTGGTGGTCGGGATGCTGCTGGTGATGTTGATCTGGATGGTCCTTGGCAAGTCCGAGGGCGATCTCAAGACGATGGACCAGTTGGAGTTCCGGCGTCTGGCCGAGCAGGGGATGATAGAAAAAGTCGAGCTGGTGCGCGAGTCGAACGGTCTTACCTACCTGCGCGGGTCATTGAAGGGCGGCCAGAACGAGCGTTTCAGGGTGAACATGATGCCTTCAGAGAATCTGGAGGCTTTTCTGCTGGAGAAGGAGATCCCTTGCCCGCTGGTTTACAGCAACAATTTTTTCGGGCCGCTGCTGCGTGAGTTTTTCTTCATTTTCCTGTTTTTGGCCATACTTTACTTTGTGTTCATAAGGCAGATTAAATCCGCCAACATGGGGGCGATGAGTTTCGGCAAAAGCCGGGCCAAGATGCTGAATCAGGACAAGAAAAAGCTGACCTTCGCGAATGTCGCCGGCATCAACGAGGCCAAGGAAGAGGTTCAGGAGATCGTGGAATTTCTGAAAGATCCCCAAAAGTTCCAGAAGCTGGGCGGACGCATACCCAAAGGAGTGCTTTTGATGGGGCCGCCGGGAACCGGCAAGACGCTGCTGGCCAAGGCGATCGCGGGCGAGGCCGGTGTGCCTTTCTTCAGCATCAGCGGTTCGGACTTTGTCGAGATGTTCGTCGGCGTAGGCGCGTCGCGCGTGCGCGACATGTTCGAGCAGGGCAAGAAACACGCGCCTTGCCTGATCTTCATCGATGAGATCGACGCGGTCGGACGCAGCCGTTTCTCGGGCATTGGAGGCGGCCACGACGAGCGTGAGCAGACGCTCAACGCGCTGCTGGTGGAGATGGACGGCTTCGACACGTCGGAGGGCGTGATCATCATCGCCGCGACCAACCGGGCGGATGTTCTTGACACGGCGCTGCTGCGTCCGGGGCGTTTCGACCGGCGCATAGTGATCGACATGCCGACACTGACGGGGCGCGAAGAGATATTGCGGATGCATTCCGGAAAGATCAAGCTCTCGCCGCTAGCCGAATTGCGGCGCGTCGCGCGCGGCACACCCGGTTTTTCAGGCGCGGATCTTGCGAACCTGTTGAACGAGGCTGCCTTGCTGGCCGCGCGCGGAAACAAGCCCTGGGTAGAACAAACCGATCTTGAAGAGGC
>JAQVSS010000124.1 GCA_028700415.1 Kiritimatiellia bacterium | reverse complement strand
GGGCGGATGCGCTTCTGCCCTTCCGCGTCGCCTACATGTCCGGCAGATACGACGAACTCTGGCGCCACATCATCGGCGACCGCAAGCAGGTCAGAATCGCGTGAACCAAAAAATCAACCTTGCACCCGACCTTGCCTCCCGCGGTTTTTTCAGGTAACCTGAAAAGCACACAATTTATTTGGGGGATGCCATGAAGGTTGTCACGTACGTGGGCTGTTATACCGATGCGAAAAAAGAGGGGATCCACATTTTTGAGACGGACACCGAGAAGGGGACCTTCCGCCCCATCGGCCTAGTGAGCGGTATCGAGAACGCGATCTTCTTCGCGCTGAATAAGGAGAAGACCCTGTTTTACACGGCGCAAGGCATGCCCGAATATGGGGTGCCCTCCCAAAACGGCACGGTTGCCGCCTACACGGTCAAGGGCGACACCCTGCTGCCTCTCAACCACAAGCGCACCGGTGTGACCGCGCCCTGCTATGTCGCGCTCGACCCTGCCGAGAAGGCGCTCGTTTTCGCCGAGTACACGAATGCCGTCGCGGGAGTTTTCGAGCTGGCCAAGGACGGGCGCATTGCCGACACGCCGCCCGTGACGGTGCGGCACGCGGGCAGCGGGCCGGACAAAAAGCGCCAGGAGAAAGCCCACGCCCACTGCGCCGAGGTTTCTCCCGACGGCAAGTATCTCTGCGTGGTCGATCTCGGTATCGACCGCGTGAAGATGTACGATTTTCCCGGCCGTTCGTCAGGCCTGAAGGAAAAGGCGGGGCTTACGATTGCGAGCGCGGGCGGGGCGGGGCCGCGCCACATCCTTTTCCATCCGAACGGGAAGCTCGCCTACCTTCTGCACGAGCTCGACAACACGATCTCATCGTTCCGCTACACGGGCGACGCCTTTGTTCATGTTCAGACGCTGTCGATGCTGCCGGAGGGGTTCAGCGACTACAGCAAGGCCTCGGCGATCAAGATCTCGGCGGACGGGCGGCGGCTGTTCGGGTCGAACCGCGGCCATGACAGCATCGCCACATATGACCTCGATGTGGACAACGGGAAGATGACGCTGGCCGCCATTTCCAAACTTGTTGGAAAATTCCCGCGCGACTTCGAATTTATGCCCGGAGAAAAATTTGTGCTGCTGGGGCACGAGACCTCGAATGAGCTTTTCTCTTACGCCTATGACGTTCAAAAGGGGACGTTCTCGCCCGCGCACGGCCCGTTCGGTCTGTACCGTCCGGTTGTCGTCAAATTCGGCGCGGTGCGGGGATAGTGGAGAATGCCCTGTCAGGGGGGGAGAACTTTATCCCGTCACGGTTTCCTGAGCGCCGTGTCATTCCGGGGCCGCAAGATGAAAAGAAACACGATTCAGCCGCGCCGCCTGATTGGAATGGCGATCCTGTCATGTTGGGCCGGTTTGTGGCCGGCGGCGGTGGCCGCCGAAGCGCTGACGCCGCTCGACGTGCGCCAAGTCAAGATCGGCGGCGAGATCGGGCGCCGCATCGACATGACCGTCACGAACAACCTGCTCATGCTGGATGTCGACAAGGATTTTCTCAGGCCGTTTCAGAAAAAAAACCGTACAGACGGGTACGTCGGGCTGGGAAAGACCATTGAGGCGGCTGTCCGTTTTGCCGCCTACACCAAGAGCGGGGAACCCCTGGCCCTGAAGAGGCGCCTTGTGGAAGAGACGGTCAAGACACAGGAGCCCGACGGCTACATCGGCATCATGGACAAAGACGCCCGCATGTGGCGCATGTGGGATGTTCACGAGATGGGGTATATCATCTTGGGGCTGGCGGGCGATCACCGCTATTTTGGCGAGAAACGGTCGTTGGATGCGGCGGTCCGGCTTGCCGATTACGTCATCCGGCGATGGCCGTCAATGCCCTCCGACTGGTCCAAGCAAACCCATTATTGCACCGACCCCGCCGTGATGGGGCTGGACCGCGCCATGGTTGCGCTCTACCGGGAAACGGGTGAGCGGCGTTTCCTGACGTTCTGCGTCAAGGAGAGATCCCTACTCTCGTGGGATCTTGGCATTGTCATCGGGCGGCGCGAGTTGATGGAAGGTGACGCGTCCGCGTATTTCTCCAAATGCCTGGCGCAACTGGACTGGTATCGCCTTGAACCCCAACCGGGGCTCTTGCGGCAATCGCAGCGCCTGATCCGGTTTTTAAAAGACGGCGACGGCATGTGCATTACCGGCGGGGTCGGCCAGTGGGAAGTGTTTACCGACGACCAGGACGCGCGCGGCGGTTTGGGCGAAACGTGCGCGACGGTGTACCAGCTTCGTGTTTTCGACGGCCTCTTGCAGATCGAGGGCAAGCCGGTGTACGGCGACCTTTTGGAGCGGACAATCTACAACACGCTGTTCGCCGCCCAATCGCCTGACGGGCGGAGGCTCCGGTATTACGCGCCCTTGGAAGGGGAGCGGCAGTATTACTCCGGCGACACGTATTGTTGCCCGTGCAATTACCGCCGGGCCATCTCAGAACTGCCCGCGATGGTCTACTATCAGTCGAAAGCGGGCGTGGCTGTCAACCTGTACACGCCGTCCCAGGCGGATGTCGAATTGGGCGGGCACGCGACCCTCAGAATCCGGCAGGAGACCGATTACCCCAGTTCCGGAAAGGTCGTGATCCGGCTTGACCCGTCTAAACCGCTCCGTTTCCCGCTCCAGCTGCGCATCCCGCACTGGTGCGGGAAGGCTTCGGTAAACGTCAACGGGAAACCTTGGGAGGGGGACGCCGTCCCCGGTGAGTTCCTGACAATGGAGCGGGAGTGGGTCGCGGGCGACCGGGTGACGCTCGACATGCCGATGACATGGCGGCTCGTGCGTGGCCGCAAGCGTCAGTCGGGGCGGGCGGCCGTGATGCGCGGGCCTGTCGTTTTCTGTCTGGATCCGGAGCAAGACGAATCGCTCCGCACCCGGGACGGCGCCGACCTGGGGCAGATCGTGCTTGATCCGGCGTCTCTGGCGGATGCGCCTGGCTGGGACGCGGTCCGGCCCGGCGGCATGGCATGCCAGGTCAAGGCCGGACGGGGCGGGACCGGCGTTGCGTTTTGCAGTGGTCTGTCATTGCGGTTGACGGAGTTTTCTGATCCGGCGGGCCGTGCGGTTTATTTCCGCTTGCCCGATCCCCGCGCCGCCGTGCCGGACGGGCTCCTGACAGGGGTCGGCAAGTGAGTGATCGGGTAACACAACGGAAGGAATGGGAAGAATGAACATGCGCAAAACTTGGTTGACGTTCGCGTTGGCGATGGCCGGAAGCACAGCGTGCCTGGCCGGAGAGCCGCTCATCAAAAGCGGGGACAAACTGGCTTTTCTCGGGGACTCGATTACCCAGTTCGGGGCCAACCATCCGGGCGGGTATGCGAAACTCGTCATCAGCGGCCTTGAGGCGAATGGCCTCCAGATCACGCCTGTTTTCGCGGGCATCAGCGGGCACAAGTCCAACGACATGCTCGCGCGCGTCGACCGGGACGTGCTTTCCAAAAAGCCTACCCTCATGACCCTCAGTTGCGGGGTCAACGACGTTGCGCACGGCAAGAACGGTGTCCCGTTGGAAGACTACAAAAAGAACATCGCGGCGCTCGTCGACAAAGTCCAGGCGGCGGGTGTGAAGCCCGTCATCCTGACCTCCACGATGATCGGGGAGGATCAAGGCAACGGCAACAACCGGAAATTGGCGGCCTACAACGAGTTTCTGCAAACGCTGGCCCGCGACCGCAAGCTTCCGCTGGCCGACCTGAACGCCCAGATGCAAGAGGCGGTCAAGCGGGCGAAAGCGGCTAACGCCCCCAAGCCGAACCGGTCGAACTACCTTACCAGCGACGGGGTTCATATGGCACCCGAGGGCGATCAGATGATGGCCGAAGGCGTCCTCCGCGTGTTGGGGTTGGATGAGGCGCAAGTTGCCAAGGCCAAGGCCGCCTGGCTCGAAATCCCTGCGGCCATACCGCTGAAAACGGCCGTGACGGTGTCTCTGAAGGACTACAACCGGCTTGCGGCGGCGGCGGCCAAAGAGGGGCTTCCCGCCAACGAATATGCCGAGCGGGAGATGGCGAAGGCGCTCAACGCGGTTCTCACAAAATAGGGGAGACCCGGAAGCGCATGATGAAATTTACTTTTCTTGGACTTTCCCTTTGCTGTTGTGTTTGCACCGTCTCGGGTGACGGCCCGCCTCCTGCCGGCTTTTTGCTGGAGCAGGCAACTGTCATCGCCTCCGCCCGGGCGGTTACCGCGCAGCGGTTCCCCGATGCGGACCGCGTGTTGGTGGATGATCATGTGTTCGAGAGGTACGAGAAAGACGGCACCTCGGTGGTGTGGGACGACGAGTACTCGAAAATCCTGACGGAGAAGGGGCGCCGCGACGCTTCGACGTACCAGTTGGGGTTTAACGCTCATTACGGCACGGCTCTGGTTTATCGGGCGGAGATCGTTAAGCCGGATGGACGCGTCATTCCCATTGACACGGCGGCCTATTCGCGCGTGATGACGGAACCGGGGCAGATGGGGGCCAACATCTACGACCCGGACAATAAGGTTCTAAGCTTCTCAGTGCCGGGGCTGGAGGTCGGCGACCTCTGCCATCTGGTCACCTGCCGCATCACCTGCAGGACGCGGATGCCCGACACGTGGAGCGATTTTACGGTCTTTGAATACGACTCGCCGATCGTCAAGCTCGACTACGCCATCTCCGCTCCGCCGGAGCGCCCGCTCCGCCACAAAATCTTGCGGGCACCGGTCACCAACACCGTCACGTTCGTTGAGTCCCGTCAGCCCGACGGGCGCACGCTCTACACCTGGAACGTGCGGGACGTGCCGCGAATGTTTCCCGAGCCGGACATGCCGCCGCTCCACACGCAGGTTCAGCGCCTGATCCTGAGCACCATCGAAGACTGGCACACGGTTTCGCGCTGGTACTGGAACCTCTGCCAGCCAGCCTTAAGCAAGACCACGCCGGCCATGCAGTCCAAGGTGGACGCCCTGGTTGCGGGCGCGGGCACGCGTGACGAGAAGATCCGCCGGATCTTCAAGTTCGTCTCGCAAGAGATCCGCTACATGGGCATCACCACGGAGGACACGGCGCCCGGTTACGAGCCGCACGATGTCAGCCTCACCTTTAACAACCGGTACGGCGTTTGCCGCGACAAGGCGGTGCTACTCGCGGCCTTGCTGACCATGGCCGGCATTCCCGGTTATCCGGTGCTGATCCACGCGGGCGCGAAGATGGACCCCGATGTGCCGCTGCCTTATTTCAACCACGCCATTACCGGGGTGGACAAGCCGGGCGGCGGTTACATCCTGATGGATCCGACGGATGAAAACACGCGCGATCTCTTTCCCTCGTACCTCTGTAACCGCAGCTATCTCGTGGCGCGGCCGGAAGGGGAGACGCTGCTGGTTTCCGATGTTTACCCGGCCGAGAACAACTTGGCCCGCATCGTTACCGACGGCAGGCTGGATGAGACGGGCGTGCTTTTGCTCAAGACCAAAATTGTCTTTGAAGGGATCAACGACAACGCCTACCGCGGTCATTTCCTGCGGCAAAAAGTCGAACAGCGCCGGAAGTTCTTCGAGGGCGTGCTCAAGAGCCGTCTTCCCGGCGCGGAGGTGATCGAGTGTGTCATCGCGCCCGAAGACTTGCAGGACACGGAAACGCTGTTGACCGTTTCCCTCACGAGCCGCGTGCCCGATTTCCCGGTGCGCGGCGACGGGCTTGATCTCGTCACCATGCCTTGGCTCGGCACCGCGTTGGGGTACGCGAACTTTGTGATCGGGCAGACCGGTCTGAAAAAACGCCGCTATCCCATGGAGACGGGCATCACCTGCGGCATCGACGAACGGGTCACGCTCGATATCGCCGACGCTCTCGGCGTGCCGCACGCTTTGCCTGCCGAGGTGAAAATCGACCGTGCGGGAGTCTTCTTCGGCATGCGTCAACGCATGTCCGCAGGCAGGCTCGAGGGGGCGTTGCGTTACCTGCTGAAGACCCCCGAATTCTCGCCCGCTGAATATCTCGAACTCAAGAAAATCCTTCAGGAAATCGAGACCGCCAGCCGGAACCGTCCGCTTTTTGACGGCAAGGACACGCTTCTGCCGGATCAGGAGACGCTGTACGACGTGACCGACACGCAGCTTCATACGCCGCAGGCGTGGACGACGACGAGGACGTGGGCGAAACGCATTCTCACCTATGCGGGGAAGAAAAATGGCGCGGAGCTGAAGTTCAGCTACAATCCCGCTTGGGAGACGGTGGAGGTGCTTTCCGCCACGGTTTCGAATCTCAACGGCACGGTGCACCGCGTGACCGCCAAAGAGATGAACACGATGGACGCCGCTTGGGCAGGTTCCGCGCCGCGGTATCCCGCCGCGAAGACGCTGGTTGTGAATCTGCCGGGCGTTGAGACCGGCAGCGTGATCAGGGTCGCCACACGCTCCTCGCAGACCAACGCCTATTTCTACAGCCACACGCATCTGTTCGGCGGCACAGAGCCGGTCCGGAGCGAAACCTATCGGCTGACCTATCCGAAAAAACTCGCGCCGAAAATCCAGATGGTTCATTCCGGCACCGTCACCTGCGTCGCCGAAACGAACGCCGTATCCGTTGTCGTCACCTGTCACGCGCCCCGACAGCCGGTGGTGCGTCTGGAGGAACAGATGCCCCCTTGGCACTTGTTCCAGCCTACGCTCTTTGTCTCTTTCGGCGATTGGACGGATCACGCGCGCCGTTTGCGCCGTGCGGTCGATGCCGTTTCCGGCGACACCGCCGTTGCCCGGCGCCGGGCGAAAGAGTTGGTCAAAGGCCTCCGGTCACCGCGGGACCGTATGCTCGCCATCCGCGACGAGATCCTACGCACCATCCGTGTGGCGGGGCCGTCCTTCCTCGACTTGCCCCCCGATGCGCTTTCGTCGCCCGACCGCACGTTTGCCGACCAGTACGGTCATCCTGCGGACCGCGCGATTCTGCTGGCCGCAATGCTCGACGCGGTTGGCTTTGACGCCGAGATCCTTTTTGCGAGCGGCGACACGACGCGGTATCCGCGCTATTCGCTCCTGCAGCGGGACGTGCCGCAACTCGGATTTTACCGGCATGCGCTGGTTGCGGTGAAACACAAAGGCGTCACGTATTATCTCAATGAGGGTGACCAGTATGATGAGCTCGGCGCTTCTGCCGCCGATGCCGCGCCGGCACTCGCCCTCGATGGCAGGATCCGGACGATCGCCGTGCCGCCGGCCTTCCGCAATACCGCCAAGAACGCCTGGTCTGTCGATCTCGACGCATCGGGTACGGCGAGGATCACCGTCACCAACTGGTTCTTCGGCACACAGGCGGGACCTTTCCGGAAACAGTATCAGGAAATGCTGCCGGAGGACCGTCGCCGCCACCATCTTGAGCTGGTCGGCGCGATCGCCAAATCGGCCGAGCCCGCTTCGGGGCTGATCACGGAAACGGCGGCTTATCCCTGCATCCGCAGTTACGCGGTCACGGCCAAGAACTACGCGTCCGTCGCGAACGGCACGCTCACGCTGGTGATCCCTGAAGTCGCGGGCGCGATTTTCCCGCTGCGTGCCGACACGCGCGAAAACCCGTTGTTTTTGGGACTGAACGACACCTCTGAGCTCGTCTGCCGCATCGCGTTGCCGGCAGGCTACACGCGACTTCCGCTCGTGCCGGAATCGAAGCGGTGGACGCTGCCGAACGGCCTCGGCACGGTGGACTATGATGTGCAAACGGCCCTGCGCGCCGACGGGCGCGTCGAGGTGAGCATCACCCGCCGCATCGTCCGGTGCAGCGGCGAAGCCGCGCCGGAACTTTATCCCGCGTTGCTGGAATACAACCGGCGTTTCACGCATTCCTCCGCGCGCATGCTGGTCGCCGAAAAACCGGGCTCTCCCTGACGCGCGCGGCAGGACTTTCGTTATTGTCATGCCCCGGCATTTTTAGCATCATACGCCGCCGTGATTGAATTCCGCAATATAGGCGTGCGCTACGGCACGCAGGAAGTCTTCAGCAACGTCAATTTCCGCGTGAACAAAGGCGAGCGCGTGGGCATCGTGGGGCCCAACGGGTCCGGCAAATCGACGCTCTTCCGCCTGATTCTTGGCGAGGCGTTCGCAGATGCCGGCGAAGTCCTCATCGAGGAGTCTCCCCGCATCGGGCATATCCGCCAACACCTGAAGGCCGAGTCGGACGACGAAACGCTGCTCGAGTACGCGCTGCGCGGCATCCCCGGGCTGGCCGAGATGGATCATGAGCTCCACGCGCTGGGTCTTGCGTTGTCCGCCACCCGGGATGAGTCCGAGCGCGGCCGGTTGCTGCGCCGCATCGGGGATGTGCAGACCGAATTCGAGCACTTGGGCGGGTACGACATCGAGTCGCGCGTCAAAGTCTCGCTGGGGGGGCTCGGGTTTCAGGTCGAAGAGTTCGGCAAGTCCTTCAAGAGTTTCAGCGGCGGCTGGCAGATGCGCGCCGAGCTCTCGCGGGTGCTTGCCTCGCACCCCGACCTGCTGTTGCTTGACGAGCCCTCCAACTATCTCGATCTCCCGGCGATCGAATGGCTCCAGCGTTTTCTCAGAATCTACGACGGCACGCTGGTTCTGATCTCGCATGACAGGTACCTGTTGCGCACGCTGACGACCACGACGGTCGAGGTGGATGCCCACACCGCCACCCGCTACAACGGCGACTTGGACTTCTACCTGCGCGAACGCGAAATCCGCTATGCCAACCTGTTTGCGGCCAAGGAGAATCAGGACCGCCGCATCGAGCAGCTTGAACGCTTTGTCGACCGCTTCAAGGCCACCAGCTCCAAGTCAACGCAGGCGCAGAGCCGCATGAAGATGATCGAGAAAATTGAGGCGGAGGCAATCCAGCTGCCCAAGCGCAGTCTGGCCGCCGGTTACCTGCGGCTCGCTCCCGCTCCGCACGCGGGGGCGGAGATCGTGCGTTTCGAAAACGCGGATTTTTCTTACGACGGCGTGCGCAAGGTGCTGCGTGATGTGAACCTCAGCATCGGGCGCGGCGATAAGGTTGCGATTGTGGGCTTCAACGGCATGGGAAAGACGACGCTGCTGCGCATGATGGCGGGGGTACGCCAGCCGACCGCCGGACAGTGTATTCTCGGCCACAAAGTCATCCCCGGTTACCTCTCGCAGGAATTCTCGGAAACGATCCCGCCCGAGGTGTCGGTCTTCGAGTGCGCCAAGCGCTGCAAGCCCGACGCAACCGAAAAAGATCTGCGCGCGCGGCTCGGCGCGTTCGGTTTCTCAGCAGACGATATCGGCAAGCCTGCCGGCGTGTTGAGCGGCGGCGAAAAGATACGCCTCGCCTTCTTGCGCCTCTTTCTCGCGCCGCCCAACTTCATGCTGCTCGATGAGCCGACGACGCACTTGGATCTCGAAGGCCGGGCCACGCTGGAGAAAGCCATCCACACCTACGACGGCACGGTGTGCCTGGTCAGCCACGACATCGAGTTCGTGCGCAACACGGTGACCTCCATCATCGAGATTTCGCCGAGGGGTGTGCGGCGGTTTCCGGGAGGGTACGATTACTATCGCGAAAAGAGCGCGGGGGATGACCGTGACGCGGATGTGGCTCCGAAGGCCGCCGAAGCGGGGCCGGACGACGAGGGCGCGCCGGTCAGCGCCAAGGAATTGCGCCGCGCCCGCGCCCAGGCGCGTGCCAAGCATCAGCCGGCCATCCGGGCGCTGAAGGACAAGGTGGCCAAGGCCGAGGCGCGGATCGCGGAGCTGGAGGCGGAACTGGAAGAGCTTTCAGGCGTGCTTTTCAATCCCACGCCCGAGACCGATTTCGCCGTCACCAACAAGCGGCTCAAATACGTCCAGGACCAGCTTGGCGCGTTCTCCGAAGAGTGGGAGCGTGACGCGACAGAGCTCGACCGCCTCCAGCGCGAGCAGGACGAGGCTCAAGACGCGATCGCGTGACTTGCGCATCGCATGCTGCCTCTGCGAACCCCCGTCAGGGGGTTGTGTGGGCATCGTGCGGTTCGATGGAGAATAAATATTCAGGCGAACGGACAGATGCGGGATCTGCCGTTCAGTCCGCCCCTTTCAGCTTTGTGTCGCCCACCTGCTGGATCCAGGCGCGCGTCCATTCAACCGATTCAAACCCCACATCCATGACCGTGTTGCCCATGAAAACGATCCCTTCAATGCGCCCCTGTTGCAGCCAGCGCAGCCCGGCCTCGCACTGGTGTTTCATCAAGTCGACGGGGATGCCCCGCTTCTTCGGGTAGTCGACCAGATAGCAGCCGAGCATCTTCCGCTTGCGGGGATAGGCGCGTTCAAGTCTCTGCAGGTCATCCTCGACGTTCAGGATTCCCGCGGAATCCATATTCCAAAGCATGAGCACGTCGATGAGGTCGAGGTAATCCTTCAGCGGGAGGTCGATCTGCTTCACGTAAAAGGTGACGAAGATGTCGAGTTTCTTGCCGGTCTGGTCCAGTTTGCGGCGCACGTCGGCCAGCTCCTCCACCGTCCACTGCGCCCTTTTCTCGCCGGCCTTGGCCGAGGTGATGAAGAAGTCGTCCAGCATCACGCCGCAGAAATTCGGCACGCGCTTGGCCATGGCGAGCACCTCCGCAGTCTCCTCCGCTTTGTTAAACCCGCCCGAGCCGACGAGCGACCACGCCACGCGCTTCAGCGGCCGTAGCGCCACCGTATAGGGTTCGAAGGGCAGGTCGAACCGGCCGTACTGGGCTTCTTTCTCATTCGATTGCACCATCAGGATGTTCGGCACGCCGAAGTAAAAGTTCCCTTCGGCGGCCGACATGACCGAGCGGCGCCCGGTGTGCACGTAATCGCTGTTCGTCGCGAAAGAGAAGAGCCAAAGCCGGTCCCGGACCGTTTCAGCTTTTGCGGCCTGGCAGAGCCCCCGCTGAGGCATGCAGACTGCCGCTGCGAGCAGCAAAATCCTGTATGCGGCGACCCATACTTCACGTGTCCCGGAATCAGTCCTCATGGTTGTTTTCCTGAAAGAATTTTTAAACATTCCGTTATTATGAGGCGGGAAAAAAAAGAGTCAACTCCCGTTCCGGAATTTTTTTCAAAAACGCGGTTGACGCGGCGGGGTGCGGGGTGGTAATGTATTCGCTTTCCCGGCGGACCCGGGGCCCGAGCGGCCCGGGGGGCGCGGCCGGGGGCGGCCGGAAAAAAAAAGAGTTTTTTTACGGCCGGGGGTTGACACGGGACGGGGCTTTC
>JAQVSS010000505.1 GCA_028700415.1 Kiritimatiellia bacterium | reverse complement strand
TCTCTTTAATTTCAATTCCTGTTTCTGCAAATGTTTCAAAGGGTATTGCCGCTACTCCAAGGTCACCTATTGCAAAAGTCTGCATAACAATATCTATTTCATCCGGCCAGTCTCTCAGATAGAGGATTCTTTTAGCATATTCAGCTTCATGCCGGTGAATTGGTTTTACATTATCAGGCCTTGACAGAATTTTTTCAGCTTGTTCTGTCATCTGCTGATCAGGTTTTCTTACCTTCAGGGTCAGCTCCTCTCTTGTCGAACAGGCGCTGAACATCAAGGGCAAACGCAACTACAGTATCCGCGACTACTTCCTTGGCGAGTTTTACGCCGACCACGTGAAGCGCTACAAAAAGCGGCCCATCTACTGGCTGTTCTCCAGCCCCAAAGGCAGCTTCAACGCGCTGATCTACATGCACCGTTACCGCCCGGATACGGTCAGCGTGGTGCTCAACGACTACCTGCGCGAGTTCCGCACCAAGCTCACCTCGCACAAGAACCATCTGGAGGCGGTCAGCATCAGCGCCAGCAGCAGCCAGGGCGAGAAGACCAAGGCGCTGAAGGAGATCGAGAAGATCACCAAGATGATCGCCGAGATGGAGGAGTACGAGCGCGAGGTGCTTTACCCGCTGGCCACCGAGCAGGTGGAGATCGACCTCGACGACGGCGTGAAGGTCAACTACCTCAAACTCGGCGCGGCCTTGAAGAAGATTGTCGGCCTGGATGCGAAGGAAGAAGATTGAATCACGCGGAACCCAGATATGACGAAACACGGCCGGACACTGAAAGACACGGACTCATTAGGAGCGTGGTATGAAACTAAAGCAAATTCACCTACGTGGTTACAAATCCATTGACGGGGAAAGCGGGCAAAAGATTCCACTCGGAGACGTGACTGTCCTTCTGGGCGCCAACGGCTCCGGCAAGAGCAATCTGGTGTCGTTCTTCACGATGCTGAACTTCATGACGACTGGCGCCCTGCAGCAGTACGTTGGCAAGCAAGGAGTGAGCCGGCTGCTTTTCTATGGCCCCAAGCAAACCGAATCAATGTCTTTCATTCTTTGCTTTGAATCGGAAACGGCCCAGGACACCACGGCTCGGGACACCTATGAAGTCAGCTTGTCTTATGGCGTGCCGGATCGATTGTACGTCAGCGAGGAGAGGATTTTTCTCCACAAAAAGAGAGGTTACCTCCTACCGCTGGAATACTTTTTGGCCAGTGGCAGTGCTGAGCTGGAGTTGAAAAAGAACAAGAACCCAGCCAGCAAAGACCTCTATGGATGGCTATCCGGCATCCGTACCTATCAGTTTCATGATACGTCAGACACCGCCAAGATCAAAGATCGGGGCTATGTCGACGATGCGACGTACCTGCGCAGCGACGCGGGGAATTTGGCCGCATTTTTGAAAATGTTGAAGGAACATGACGATTACCACAAATACTACGAGCGCATTGTCCGGCATATTCAACGCGTGATGCCTCAATTCGGAGACTTTAATTTGGAGTCGATACCGGGTAAGAAGGACTATGTTCGCCTGAATTGGACGGACAACACGGGCAGCGACTATCTGTTTGATCCAGACCAGCTTTCTGACGGTTCGTTGCGATTCATGGCGCTGGCCACTTTGCTGCTGCAACCCCCAGAGCTTTTACCCAGGTTTATCGTTCTGGACGAACCCGAGTTGGGGCTTCACCCCGCCGCCATCGCCGAGTTGGCCGGAATTATCCGCTCTGCTTCACAAAGGACTCAGGTGTTGCTGGCCACCCAATCCATGCGACTGGTTGACGAATTCTCTCCCGAACAGCTGGTCATCGTCGAGCGTGACGAGGAGAAGCGTTGTTCGGTATTCACAAAACTGGATTCGGAACAGTTGAAAGACTGGCTTGGCCGCTACAGTCTTTCCGAATTATGGGAAAAGAATGTGCTGGGAGGTCAGCCATGATCCGCCTGCACATTACCGCAGAGGGGCAAACGGAACAGGAGTTTGCCAAAAAAGTCCTCAATCCGCACTTGGCGCTATTCGATGTTTATGTGGATGCCCGCTGTGTGTTGACCAGCAAAGACAAACGGGCATCTAGGGAATACCGTGGCGGCTTATTGAGTTATGAGAAGGCGAAGAAGGATATTCAGAATTGGCTGAAGGAGGACAATCATTCTGAATGCCGATTCACTACAATGTTTGACCTGTATGCACTGCCGGATGATTTCCCCGGCTATGAGGAATCGCTGCGCGAGGCTGATAAATACAAACGCGTCGAGGTCCTCGAACGGGCCATGCAGCAGGACATCAAGGACCCGCGCTTTATCCCCTATATCCAGCTCCATGAGTTCGAGGCACTGATTCTTGCCGATCCCCAACAGTTGGACTGGGAGTACCTGGAGCATGACCGGCCAATCAATAACCTCAAATCCATGATTGACGGCCAGAACCCTGAACTGATCAACGATGGACCAACGACGGCGCCATCAAAACGTATTCTCGCCGAAATCCCGGAATACGACAAAGTTACCGCCGGTGCAGCCGTTGCGTGTAAAATCGGGCTGGAAACGCTTCGGCAAAAATGCCAGCATTTTAATGTTTGGCTCACTGCTCTGGAGCAACTTGCAGGAGTGAAATCATGATAGCCGCCTTTCCCATCTGTGTTTATCAGTGTTCATCTGTGGTTCTAAAGGCTTTTCTTCTATGAACGATCGCATAGCCCAAGCCCTGACCAAACTCTTTGACCGGCACCGGATCGTCTTCTGGTACGACGCCAAGCAGGAGTTGCGTGACGACTTCGAGGCGCTGCAGCTGC
>JAQVSS010000504.1 GCA_028700415.1 Kiritimatiellia bacterium | reverse complement strand
CCTCCCAGATGCCCATGCCGTTCGCGAAGTCGATCGCCACGTGAACCGCCCGCTTCAGGTGCGCAAACTGCGCCATGTGCTTGGCGTACTGCGGTAGGATATCATACGCCGTCACTTTGCCCGGCCGGGAGGCTTGGGGCGCGAAGGTCCCCTCGGCCACGATTTTCTCAATGTCCAGGATGCCCGTCGCGCCGCTGATCGGCACCGCCTGCGCGCGGCAGAGCTTGAAGCCGTTCCACTCGGCCGGGTTGTGCGACGCGGTGATCATCACGCCCGCGTCCGCGCCCAGAGTGCCGTTGGCGAAGTAGGACATCGGCGTGGACGCATAGCCGAGATCGATCACGTCGGCGCCCTGTTCGGTGATGCCCTGGGTCAGCGCCGCGAATAGCGGCTCCGAATGCGGGCGGATGTCGCGCGCCACGACCGCTTTCTTACAGCCCGTGAAGGTCGCGAACGCCCGGCCGATCCGATAGGCGATCCCGTCGGTCAAGTCTTTGCCATAAATCCCGCGGATGTCATACGCTTTGAAAATGCCAGCCATGAGACAGCTCCCCTTGTTGCTCGAATGGGAGGGAGTATAAACAAAAAAACACCCCTATGCAAACAGGGGTGTGGTGAAACAAGCCGGCGCGTGGAGCGGCTCAGCGGACCGCTACGCCGCGTCCGCTGAGATACGTTTTCAGCTCGCCGATCCCGATGATGCCGAAATGGAAGATCGACGCGGCCAAGAGGATGGTCGCGCCCGCCTGCACGGCCTCGTAGAAATGCTCCAGCGTTCCCGCGCCTCCCGAAGCCACCACTTCGGCCGACACCGCACTCTTGATCGCCCGGATGACCGGCAGGTCATAACCGGTCCGCGCGCCGTCGCCGGCTTTGCTGGTGGGGAGGATGACCTGCACGCCGAACCCGTCTACCCGTTTCGCCCACTCGACCGCGTCCGTCCCGGTGGCGGTGCGTCCCCCGTCGATATAAACCTCATAGCCGGAGGGCATGGCCGCGTTCTGGTCCACGTCAATGGCCACCGTCACTTTCCCGGCGCCGAACAGCTTGATCAGCTCAGGAACCAGCCCGGGGTTCCGGAAAGCCGCACTGCTGATTGACACGTTGTCAGCCCCGGCGTCCAGCACGGCTTGGGCCGACTTCGCGTCGGAGATTCCTCCGCCCACCGTGAACGGCACGGTCGTGACCCCGGAGACGTGCTTGACCACGTTCAGCAGGGTGGCCCGGCCCTCCACGGTGGCGGTGATGTCCAGCATCGCCAATTCGTCCGCGCCTTTGGCGCAATAGGCCCGCGCGCATTCCACCGGGTCGCCCGCGTCCTTGATGTCCACAAAGTGAACCCCCTTGACGACGCGCCCGTTCTGCATGTCAAGGCAAGGCATGATTCGGATGGGTTGGCTCATGGAAAAACTCCTTTTTTTGAAACGGAAGGGTACAACTTCTTTCCGGGTGAAGTAAAGCGGCATCCTTTTTCAGGGGTCACGTGACATCGCGGGGGGTGACGGCGCGGAGGATGGCATCGGCGAGGGAGCGGCCGATGCCGGGGACGGACGCGATGTTGTCGGGCGCGGCGCGGGCGAGGCGGTAGACGGAGCCGAAACGTTTGAAAAGGGCGGCCTTTTTGGCGGGGCCGATGCCGGGTATCTCGTCGAGGGCGGATTCGCGGATGAGGCGGTTGCGCAGGCGGCGGTGGTGGTCGACCGCGAAGCGGTGCGCTTCGTCGCGCAGGCGGGTGAGCACGCGCAGGGCGTCCGAATCGCGCGGCAGCAGCAGCGGCGGGCGGCCGTCGTCCAGCACGATCTCTTCCCTTTCTTTCGCGAGGCCGACGCTCGGCACATGGCTGAGTCCGAGCGCGGAGAGGGCTTCGCGCGAGGCGCGGAGCTGGGTGACGCCGCCGTCGATCAGGATCAGGCCGGGCAGGGGTTTGCCCTCGTCGCGCTGCCGGGCGTAGCGGCGGCCGATGACTTCGGCCATGGAGCGCGGGTCGTCCGCGCCTTCGACGGTGCGGATGCGGAAACGGCGGTAGAGGCGCCGGTCGGGCAGGCCGTCCGAAGCGGCAACCATGCTGGCGACGGAATACGTGCCGAAGAGGTTGGAGATGTCGAAGCCCTCGATGAGCGTCGGGAGTGCGGGCAGGCCGATCAGGCGCTGAAGTTCGCGGAGGCCGGCGCGCGCGTCGTCGGCACGCATCCCGGGCGTGGCGACCACGCGCGCGCGCTGCTTGACCATTTCGCGCAGGGCCATCCACGTGTCGCGCAGCGCGGCCGCCTTCTCGTAATCGTGGGCCTCTGCGGCGGCCTGCATCTGGGCCTTGACCTCTTCGATCACACCGGGGCGCTCGCCCCGCAGGAAAGCGCAGGCCTCGTCGAACCGGGCGCGGTAGGCTTCGGGCGAGACGCGTCCCACGCAGGGCGCGGAGCAGAAGCGGACGATGTCGTTGATGCAGTGCCGGTACGTTTCGGCGTCGGGCCGGATCGGCGTGCATTTGCGCAGACCGTAGCGCTTCTCGGTGAAATCGAGCACGGCACGCACCACGGCGGCGGAGGGGAATGGGCCGAAATAGAGGGCGTTGTCGTCGCGCAGGATGCGGCAGGTGGCGAGGCGCGGCACGGGGTCGCGCGGGTCGGCGCGCAGGGCGAGGTAGCGCTTGTCGTCGCGCAGCACGATGTTGAAGCGCGGGCGGTACTGCTTGATGAGGGCGCTCTCGGTGAGGAGCGCTTCGGCTTCGTTGCGGACGGTGATGACATCGAGGTCGGCGACGCTGTGAACCATGCTGCGGACTTTGGGCGGGGCGCCGC
>JAQVSS010000503.1 GCA_028700415.1 Kiritimatiellia bacterium | reverse complement strand
GTGCGCTCCTCCAGTCCGTCCGGATGCAGCGTCCAGGCCAGATGCGGCTTTTCTCCGGCCTGGTGCTGGGCTTTAAGGCTGGCCAGTTCAGCCCGGGGGTCCGGCAGCTGGGCCAGGTAACCGACGCGCAAATGGCCGGCCAGGCGGATCTCGCCGCTGTCCGGCACTTCCTGGCCGGCCAGCATGCGCAGCAACGTGGTCTTGCCGCAGCCGTTGTTGCCGACCAAACCGACCCGTTCGCCTGCTCCCAGGCTGAAGGTCAGGTCCTGGAGCAGGTGCCTGTCCGTGTACGATTTGGATATATGCAAAACCTGGAGAACCGTCATGATACCCTCCAAAAAAAACCTGCCGCAGGCAGGTTTTGACGCGTATCACAGCCGGTAAGTGCCAGCCGTGCCGAGTCCCGGTCGTCCGGGCGTCAATCTAAAGAAGATCCGCTGCCTGCAGCGGCACAAGCAAAACAGAGCTTGTGCGCTTATCGAGTTCAGCCAATCTTCTCAATCATGGGCGTATCCTTTCATGGCCAGGGCCTGGCGAATGATCCTATTTTAACATGGGCAGGCGCAGCTGGCAATTCAGGCCAGGATCCGGCCGTCGCGCAGCTGGTGGATCGCTGTGGCCTGGTGGAGGATCTTGAAGTCGTGCGTCACAACGACCACACCCGCGCGGTGCAGCTGGCCGGCCAGGCAGTCCATCACCCGCAAGCCGGTCTCGGTGTCCAGGGACGCGGTCGGTTCGTCGGCGAAAATCAGAACGGGATCGTTGATCAGGGCACGGGCAACCGCAACCAACTGGCGCTGGCCGACCGAGAGCTCGTGCGGCCGGCGTTTCAGGTCGACGTCGAGCCCCAGTTTTCCGGCCAGCTGGCGCGCCTTGTCAGCGGCCTGGCTCTGGCTGCGCTGAACCGGAAGCAGGATGTTGTCCAGCAGGTCCAGGTGAGGCAGCAGGTAGTGGCGTTGGAAGATGAAGCCAAAACCGGCCAGCCGCTGGCGTTCGCGTTCGTCCTCGTTTTGGCTGGACAAGTCCTGATTATCGAGGAAGACTGCGCCGGCAGACGGTTTTTTCAAACCTGCCAGAAGGTAGAGCAGCGTGCTTTTGCCGCTGCCGGAAGGACCCAGGATGCCGATCAGGTCACCCGTACACACGGTCAGGCTCACATGGTCGAGTGCGACGACCGGCGGGCCGGAAAGAACCGGATAGACCAGCGACAGATCAAAGGCATCCAGCTGCATGTTATGCTCCTTCCACCATTTCAGGCATCCTGGTCCAGCAGCTGCATCGTGTCCAACCGGCTGAAGATGCTGCGAATGGCCACCATTTCCGCCAGGACAGACGCCAGCGGCACACAGAGCGCTGGCAGCCAGACCAGGAGGGACAGCAGTGTCAGCGGCCGGCCGGCGGCCTTAAAGAGCGTCGCCTGCAGGCTGAGGGCAACCAACAGGGAAAGGAGAAAGCCGACCGCAGCCGCCAGGAGGTTGAGGATCAGGATATCGAGCAGGCTGCGCCGGAAAATGGCCCGGCGGCTGTACCCGATCGCGTTGAGCACGGCAAACTCGCGCGACCGGCCCAGGGTGAACAGGTAGGTCAGGAAGCTGACACAGATGGCGTTGATCAGCAAAACCGCGATAAAAATCGTGTTTAGCAGCAGATAAATCCGGTTGGCCGATTCGGTGAGAATCGCTGTGCTGACCGGCAGCGAGCTCAGTTCGTTGCCGCTGAGCGGCAGATAGGCGATGAACTGGTTGAGCGCTGCCAGTCGCCCTGGACTGGGCATGACCAGGATGCCGTATTCCTCGGGGATGGCCACGTCATGGACCGTTTGCCAGTGCTCCAGCGAGGCGAAACCGCACAAGGCATCCCCTTCCAACAAGCCGACAAGCGTATAAGCGCCCAACAAGGTCTCGGACGGATCCAGGTCGCTGCCCAGCCTGTCGCCGACGGCCAGCCCCTTGTTGCGTGCGACAATGTCATGCAGGATGATCTCGTCGCTGCCGGCCGCGGGCAGCCGGCCAGAGACGAGCGAGACATTCATGCGCGCCATGAGCTGGTTCATGTCCTGGCCGCCGAGCAGATAGACGCGAACCCCGATTCGGCTCAGCAGGCTGGTGATCTCCGTGTGGCTGAGGATGCAGGGCGCAACCCGGTCGGTGTTCTCGTGCATGCGAATGGCTTCGATCGTATCCAGGCTGATCGGCCTGCCCTTGGCCTGGATGCTGGTATACGCTTTGCGGGTGACAACAAAAGCCCGGTGCTCCAGCTGGATGCTGGACACGATCACGGCCTGGATCAGGAACAGGACCATCACGCAGAGCATGACCGGCAGAAACAGGAGCAGCAGCCGCTTGCGAAAACAGCGGTAATAGGCGAGCGCGGACAGCGGATTCATCGGGTCTCCATCAGCCGTTGACCGGCAGGACTTTGGCGATAACGGTGTAGCCGGCTCCCGGAAGGTCGGCCTCGGTTGTCACCAGAACCGCAACGACTGTTTCGCCATTGATTATATCAGCTTTCTCGCTGACCTGGGCGACCACGCCGGTCCAGGCCTGGGTACGGTCAAACAGCGGTGAGATCAAAACAGGTGCGCCGGGAACGACTTGCGGAACGAGCTGCTCCTCAACTTGAATCGTCAGGCTGTGCACTGCGGTCTCCGCCAGGATCATAAGCGGTTCGCCGGCCGCAAACGCTGTCGGCCGGTCGGCCGGCAGCGCATCAACCATGACAGGCTCCCCGCTGTAAAGCAGGCGACCTTTGGTATCGATACGCCCCAGTGATGTCTGCCAGGTGCCATCGAGCAGCGCG
>JAQVSS010000123.1 GCA_028700415.1 Kiritimatiellia bacterium | reverse complement strand
CGCGCTTACTTGTCGCTCAGCGCCGCCACGCCGGGCAGCTCTTTGCCTTCGAGGAACTCGAGAGAGGCGCCGCCGCCGGTGGAGATGTGGGTCATCTTGCCGGCCAAGCCGCTCTTGTTGACCGCGCTCACGCTGTCGCCGCCGCCGATGATCGAGACCGCGCCGCTGTCGGCCACGGCCCGGCAGACGCCCGTGGTGCCGCCCGCGAACTTCTTCATCTCGAAGCAACCCATGGGCCCGTTCCACACGACCGTCTTCGCGCCCTTGATGGCCGCCGCGTAAAGCTCGGTGGTCTTGGGCCCGATGTCCAGCGCCATCCAGCCCGCCGGAATGTCGTTGCCGACGATCTGCGTATTGGCTTCGGCGTCGAACTTGTCGGCCGCGACGTTGTCGACCGGCAGCAGGAACTGCTTGCCGTTGGTCTTGGCCTTGGCGATCATCTCCCTGGCATACTCGAGCTGGTCGGTTTCGCACAGCGAGTTGCCGACGTCGTGTCCCTGGGCCTTCAGGAAGGTGTAGGCCATGCCGCCGCCGATGATCAGCGTGTCGACCTTGTCGAGCAGATTCTTGACGACCGCGAGCTTGTCCGAAACCTTGGCTCCGCCGAGGATGGCGACGAACGGGCGGGTCGGCTTCTCGACCGCGTTGCCCAGATACTCGATCTCCTTTTCCATCAGGAACCCGGCGACACTCTCCTTGATATACTTGCAGATCACAGCCGTGGAGGCGTGGGCGCGGTGGGCGGTACCGAAAGCGTCATTGCAGTAGAGGTCGCCGTAGGAGGCGAGCTTCTTGGCCAGCTCTTCGCGCTTCGCCTTGAGTTCGGCCTTCTTGGCCTTGTACTCCTCGTCGCTCATGCCTTCGGCCTGCTTGACCTTGCCGTCCTCGGCCTTGTAGAAGCGGGTGTTCTCGAGCATCACGATGCCGCCGGACTTGAGAGCCGCGACTTCGGCGTCGGCGTTCGCGCAATCGGCCGCGAAAACCACCGGCTTGCCCAACAGCTTGGCGAGGTATTCGGCCACCGGTTTCAACGAGAAATCGGCCTCGTAGCCCTTGCCCTTCGGGCGGCCGAGGTGACTCATCAGCACCAGGCTGCCGCCTTTTTCGAGCACATAGTTGATCGAGGGCAGCGCGCCCTTGATGCGGGTGTCGTCCGTGATCACGCCTTCCTTGATCGGCACGTTGAAATCGACGCGCATCACCACGCGCTTGCCCTTCAAATCCACATCGCGCAGAGTCTTCTTGTTCATGTCCGGTTTATCCTTTCAGGGGAGTTCAAAAAAAGTGTTTTAAGTTTAGCATATCCGGTCCGGGAAAGTATATCGCACTTTTCCATGGGTCATTTCCGGCCCGGGAAAACAACAGGACGCGTGTTGTCTTATTCCGCAATACTATTCATAATGGTTGGAGTTAATGAAGGAACACCTGTCAGAAAACCGCCAGAGGGCGTTCGTGAAAGGGGAACGGGATTGAACGCTCAACGCTCAACACTCAACGCTCAACGTTCAAGTGGGAGAACTGCGAACGACTACCACGCCCACGGGTTTTTACTTGAGCGTTGAACGTTGAACGTTGCGCGTTGAACGTTACAAAGGATTTGCTTATGCCTGACCGGACATTCGACGTGGAAGAGCGTCTTCTGAACTATGCGTCGCAGATCATCCGGCTGGTCGAAGACCTGCCGGACACGCGCGCGGGCAACCACATCGCCAGCCAACTGCTCCGTTCCGGCACCTCTCCGTTGCCCAACCACGGCGAGGCGGAAGGCGCGGAGTCGAAGAACGATTTCGTCCACAAGCTGGGGATTTGCCACAAAGAGCTGCGCGAGTCGCGCCGCTGGCTTAAGCTGATCCGGCGCGTGCCGCTGTTGACCGACACCGCCGCGTTGGATGCGGCCCTGAACGAGACCGACGAACTCGTCCGCATCTTCGCCGCCAGTATCCATACCGCCCGCGCCAGCGGCTGCCGGGAAGACAGCGAGACATATGGGGGAGAGAGGGAATGAACGCTCAACGCTCAACGTTCAACGCACAACGTTCAAGTGGGGAACGGGATTGAACGCTCAACGCTCAACGTTCAACGCACAACGTTCAAGTGGGGAACGGGAAGGAACGCTCAACGCTCAACACTCAACGCTCAACGTTCAAGTGGGAGAACTGCGAATGACTACCACGCCCACGGGTTTTTACTTGAGCGTTGAACGTTGTGAGTTGAGCGTTGAAAGTTACTAAGGATTTCCATGAAAATCACGATCATCCACCAACATGTTTCCGCCGACGCGGCCGCCGATGAGCGCGACGTGCTCGACCAGGCAGAAGCCATTAAGCACGCGCTGACCGGGAAGGGCCACGCGGTCTCCGTGCTGGCCTGCACCACCGACCTCGGCAATGTGCGGCGCAAGCTCGATGTCCAAAAGCCCGACTGCGTGTTCAACCTCGTCGAGACGCTGGACGGCTCCGGACGCCTGATCCATCTCGCGCCCGCGACGTGGGAAACGGCGGACATCCCCTTCACCGGCAGTTCCAGCGAAGCGCTGTACCTCACCACCCACAAGCTGCTCTCCAAGGAGCGCATGTCCGCAGCCGGACTGCCCGTGCCGGAATGGGCGGAAGAGGGAGGGAGAAACGCTCAACGTTCAACACAGAAGGGCGACTGGATCGTCAAGTCGGTCTGGGAGCACGCGTCGGCCGGGCTCGGCGACGCCAGCATCCTGCGCGGCGTGACGGCAGACGAAGTGGCCGACCGCATCCCCGCCGGCTCGTTCGCCGAGCGCTTCATCGACGGCCGCGAGTTCAACCTGGCCCTGCTCGCCGGCCCGGACGGTCCCGAGGTGCTGCCCCCGGCCGAGATCGTGTTCGAGGAGTTTCCCGCGGGCAAGCCCCGCATCGTGGGCTATCAGGCCAAGTGGGACGGGGACTCGTTCGAGTACGCGCACACGGTCCGCCGCTTCGCCGACCCCGCCGCCGACGGCCCGCTGCTCGCGGAGCTGAAGCGGCTGGCGCTGCGCTGCTGGAAGGTGTTCCGGCTCGGCGGCTACGCGCGCGTCGACTTCCGCGTGGACGCGCAGGGCCGGCCGTGGATTTTGGAGGTCAACTCCAACCCGTGCCTCTCGCCGGACAGCGGTTTCGCCGCCGCGCTGGAAAAAGCGGGCCTCCCTTACGCCGACGCCATGGAGCGGATCGTGCGGGAGGCGGTGAAGGGAATGCTTGGCGTGCCAGGAGAGCCCGCGCTACCAGGTAGGGACGGTTCCCCGAACCGTCCGCCGGTTCCAAGCCCCGGCACGTCGCGGACGCCTCGGGGAGGCGTCCCTACCCAAGTCCAGCGGCAAGCCGCTGTCACCTTCCGCTACGAGGTCACGCCCGCCGATGTCGGGGCGATCCGCGAAGTCACGGCCTCGACCGGCTATTTCCACGACTACGAGATCCCCGTGGCGGTCGAGCTGGCCGAGGAGCGCCTCGCCAAAGGCGCGGCCTCGGGCTACGAGTTCGTGATCGCCGAGTGCGGCGGGCGGGTGATCGGCTACACCTCTTTCGGCCCCGTGCCCTGCACCAAGAGCAGCTTCGACTGGTACTGGCTGGCCGTGCGCCCCGAGCTGCAGGGTTTCGGCTTCGGCAAGCAACTGCTGCAGCAGGTCTTGATCCGTGCGAAGGCCATGGGCGGCACGCAGCTCTTCTGCGAAACCTCGGGCCGGCCGCAGTACGCCACCACACGCGCCTTCTACGAGCACATGGGCTTCACGCTCTGCGAACTGCTCAACGATTATTACGATACCGGCGACGGCCGCGCGACCTATTGCAAACCGCTCTGATATGTGACAATAAGACGCTTGACACGTTCAAATAATGAGTCATATTGACTCATTATGAAATTTCATTTTCGTCTTTTCTATTTGTCTTAATTTCCTATTAAGCAATATGTTATAATCTTTAATCCTTCCCTTATTCCGAATTGGCATCCAGAATGCATTAAAGAATGCGGCTTGATGATAAGCACCTGTGAAAAGGAAAGGAGAAACACCATGAGAGCCTATTTGAACACCATCAATAATCCGTGGCGCGTCTTCGACGAGTTGGTGAGCGAGTTCCCTTACGATCTCTTCAACAACGCATGGCGTACCCGGACAGGTTACTCCCCGCGTGTCAACGTATGGGAGAGTGACAAGGGCGTGGCCGTCGAGGCGGAGGTTGCCGGCATCGACCCCGACAAACTGGAGGTGGCGGTGGACGCCAACGTGCTGACGCTCAAAGGCGAGAAGGAGCGGGCTGACGGTTCCAGGAACGAGTTCCAACGCAGCTTCAACCTGCCCTTCGAACTGGACAACGAGGGCATTAAGGCGACCGTGAAAAACGGGATGCTGACGGTTCTGATCCCGCGGAAAGCGGCGGCCGAGAAACGGAAGATCGCCATCGAGAAGCTGTAACCCGGGAGTTATGGCGGAAAGGAGAACAACCATGAGCTTGATCAAAAAGAATGAGCCTGAGGTTCAGAAAATGAACCGGCAGGAAGTCACGCCCGTCAGCCGGGTTGACGAAACCGATGACGCCTTCACCCTGACCTTGGAGTTGCCGGGCGTTACGGAGAAGGACATCGACCTCTCGCTGGAAGAGCGGACCCTGTCCGTCACGGCTGAAAACACGGTAGAGACCTTCAAGGATTACACGCTGGTCCTCAGCGAGATCCCCGAGATGCGGTACCGGGCGGCCTTCGAGCTGCCGGAGCGCGTGGACACGGCGGGCATCAAAGCGGCCCACAAGAACGGGCTGTTGATCCTGACCCTGCCCAAGCGTGAAGAGGTGAAGCCGCGGCGCATCGCCATCACGGCGGGATGACAGCTCATTCGGCAAAGAGAAGGGCACGGGTGCCGCAGGCCCGCGCCCTTTATCGCGTATTTCTTGCCGCCGTTGGAACAGGCCGGGTCATTCAACCTTTCAAGGACGATGGGCACGGCATCGCGCCCCACTTTCACGAACGCCTCGACCGTGTCGCGGTATGTATACACCATATTCGCTTCGTGTAGCCCTCGTGCCAACTCCTTGAAATCCCGCGTGGCGGCGCGCTTCTCGACCAGCGCCCTCGCCGCCGCCCTCCGCAGGGGCATGGGTGTCTTTCCGTCGCCGACGGTCTGCATGAGTTGCCGCGCGTCCTTCTGTTTCAATGCGGAAGTATCCGCTGTGGACTCGGCGGGATTCGCAGGAATGACGTCCTGTCCGGTCAGGAACACTTCCGGCGTGTTGAAGTACAGCATCTCATCGCCCCAGTCCTTTGACCGCTTGGAGGTATCCATTTTGCGTGGATCAATCGTGGTTAACAGTTTCTCTCGCGTGTAACCATTCTCTGAACGGAACCGAGCCGTTTTCTTGTAACGAAGGATTCTGCTAGAGTCCGGAGCGGACGCCCTCCGCGGCCGAGTCGTTTATGAGGCGTCGTTAGGGCAGGAACCGGGGCTGTGGGGGATTTTGGCACCATTATCACCGCCTTGATTACAATTGTATAGATTCGTCACTTCACGAAAAGAACTTTCGGCTGTTCGTCGGATAAAATACTTTGTTGTAACTGTTCGTCATTGATGATCTCTTTAACGAGCGCGACATAGCTGGAATGGCTTTGCGGATCTTTTTTGTCAAGAGAGGCGGTTTTTAATGCGTTCCGAATATCCCGCAAAAGCTCTTTTCGGATGCTTCTGATAAGCCCTTCACGCTTATGTTTCTCCGTGTTCCTCTTGTTTTCCTCATAGAGCGGTTTGTAAAAGGCATATAAGGCAGGGTTTGACTCCTTAAAGTCTTCCGGGTTCTGTCCCGGCACCCACAAAGGTTTTCCCACAAGATCCAGAGGTTTTTCCTTATCCGTTGGCCATGGAACTTTCCCGTAGATCCCCGCCTTCGCGCGGGTTTTGGGATTAAATGATTTGTCGTGCATACTAGTGGCAACTTTAAGAATTTGCAACTTTAGTGAAAAAGTTTTCTCTGGTTCATAGTGAAGATAAATTACCGCATTAGTTTGAACTTTCCCTTTTGCGGCTTCGGACGCTTCTTCTAATGCTGTCGCATTATTTTGACTTCTCGCGACCTCAAGTTTTTGAGAAACAATGTTCTGGACCTCTGTGAAGGAGAGGTTGATAGTCTCACCCGATTTTCCTGTGATGGATCGCATTACGAATAGAATGCTAATAAATGCCATGAGTAAGTTTTTGACGTTCATTTGAACTCCTTTTTGCTAGGGGGTAATGAAATGTGCGGTAGCGTCGCCCGTCGAAATTTCAGCACCGGACGATTTCTTGGTGACGCGGAATGTTCCGTTGGTCCCAGAACCGGTGCCCCCTGTGATTTTTCAGACACTTCTTCTGTCGTTATTTTGTTTCATGCTTCTTTACGTCCTCTAACAGTTGTTTTTTCAACTTTTCTTCGCAAACGGTAGTGCGCACTGTCTTGACAAGTCGGGTCTGCACCGATTCAATTTTTGATTGTGCGCGTAACATGCCGCGACACAAACTGACATATTTTGAAATCCATTCCTCCAAATTATGTTCACGCTCGTATTTTCGATAGCGAGCAGTGTTTTCATCAACCGCTTTTTTATAGGCTTCGCGATCAGCAGGATCATCAATGTCACCCGGATTCATACCCGCAAACCTTCGCGGTCCTGCGGGAGGCGAAACTTTTATCGGAGGCGGCGGAGTGTTAATGTCATAATCATCATCTTTTAGACTAAAAGCGGTTTTAGCAAATAATAGATATATACTAAAAAGACGATCAGGATTCGCCTTTATATACATCTGCCATTCCGGATACCAATTCCAATCCGATGCGATAATTTTCATATGTTTATTTGCCGTTTGCAAAGCCGGATACTTTTCTTCAGCATTTGCATTATGAATGAGTTGAGTGACGCTTGTTTCAAGTGTTATTAACTTCTCCGCCCAATCTTCCCCAGCAATCCCACACCCCGCTATCAGGAAGAAAACGGTGATCATCCTAACTTGGCGAAAACTTGTGCTGTTCATCATCTACCTCGCTTGTTATGGGTTAACAAAATGCGCTTCGACCTCTCCAGTCGAGATTTCAGCCCCTGACGCCTCTTTAGTGATACGAAACGTCGCGTTGGTTGAGTTTCCGGTCAACCGATAATCCTGCCGGGCCGTACAAATCTGCTTGTACGCACCGTCTCCCACTTTGTACTTCCACGGGATATCCCACCAGGCATATCCATCCCTGATGGGAACCATAGACACATACTCCGAACCCCCGGTAATTTCATCTCCATTTGCCCAATTGGCTTTAGTGCCTTTTCCTTCAACAACAGCAGAACCTCCAACATCACGTGGCATATTCTCCCATGACGGGTGCGGGTCTGGCGGATAATCTCGAAAATATCCCGGTTCGGTTTGTGTCTGTGCATATCCTTCACTCACCTTTATCTTGCCGAAATTTACCGCATCTGGCATGAAGTAAACATTCGCAAAATACTTAATTGAATAGAAATTCTGGCTGGGCGGAGCAAATGCGGTCACAAGATCGTTGTTTTCAAATACAACGCCATCAGGTTCAATAACCGAAAACGTTACAGGCAAAGAAGCCCCTTGGCAGTTAGCAGCTAAAATCGTGAAACCCTCGTTGTCTGGAGCCGTGAAAACGGCAGATTCTCCAAAATCTATGTTGCCGTCTCCGCTTGTTTTAGTCCATGTCACGTTTTCCAAACTATCCGGCAGTAGTTTTAAAAGAACCTCTTCCCCGACGCCGATTGTTTTTCTTGTGCGGTCGGGCGGCGAGGTCGCGACGGTCTCGGTGACGAGCTTCGGCACGATGATCCGGCCCTCCCTGCCGCGCGTGATGTCCGTTTCGTTGCCTTGGGTCAGCCCCGTCAGAATTTCGCCGGGATCCTCGACGATGAACGGACCCGTGCCGTAGAGCCCGGAACGCGCGCCATCCACGGCCGAGCTGTTTATGAGGCACTGCCAGTCGTAGTCCGGCTTCGGCGTGCCGGTGTACCACGGGTCGGTGGCGATCCACCGCAGCCTGAAGGTATACGATTTGCCTTTGACCAGCGCGTACTCCGCCGAGCCGGGCGTGCCAAAACCGCCGTCGCAGTGGCGGATCACCGCGCGGCCCGAGGGATATTCGGAGACGTCCATGTTCCAGCGCTCCGAGTGGCTCCCGCTCGGGTCGCCCACGGTGAGCCTCAGCGTGACGCAGTTCGCCGGGTCGCCGTTGTCCGAGGCGTCGTTGGGGCAGGATCCGGGGCTGTGGGGGATCTCGTCCCCATCCGAGACGCAATCGCCGTCCGTGTCGTTCGTGGCGGGGCTGGTGCAGTAGCGGTACTCGTCGAAGAGCCCCAGCCCGTCGCCGTCGGCGTCCCAGCCGGGGCTGTTCGTGAGAACGCACTCGCACGGGCTGAGCCCGTACTGGACCTCCCACCCGTCGGGGAGCATGTCGCCGTCGCTGTCCCACAACAGCGGGTTGAGGTCCGGATACGTGGCCCGCAGATCCACTTCCGGCCCGTCGGCCAGCCCGTCGCCGTCCGTGTCGGCGACAACGGGGTCCGTCCCGTACTGGCTGAATTCGGCGTTATCCGTCAGCCCGTCATCGTCCGTGTCGCCGTCGGACGGGTCTGTGCCGCAGCCGGATTCCCCGGCGTTGTCCAGGCCGTCGCCGTCGGGGTCGTCGCCCGCGCCGTGCGTGCCGTCGGTCTGGACGGCCAGCGGGTCGAAGCCGCCGTGGCCGGCCTCCCAGCCGTCCGGCATGCCGTCGCCGTCGGTGTCCGCGTCCACCGGGTCCGTGAAGAGGGGCCGGTGCCCGGCGAGAGCCAGGGGGTAGGACACGCCGCCGCCCAAACAGCATGCGGGCGCGCCGGGGAGGTTGGTCTCCGACTGGCCGTACGCGTTGTCGCCCCAGCACACGATCTCCCCGGCGGACGTGCGGGCCAGGGTGTGGTACTGCCCCGCGCCGACCGCCGTCACAGCCCCCATGCCGGATGGGGTATTCGTCTGGCCGTGCGCGTTGCCGCCCCAGCAGACCACCCGCCCGTCCGCGGTCAGCGCGGCCGCGTGGAAAAGGCCCGCCGCGACCGCGACGGCGTTCGTCAGGTCGGGGGGCACGTTCGTCACGCCGGGGTATCCCCAGCAGAGCACGCGCCCGTCCGCCGTCAGCGCCGCCGAGTGCGTGCCGCAGGCGGCGACCGCGGCGGCGTTCGTCAGCCCGGTCGGGACGTTAATCTGGCCGTGGGTGTTGCCTCCCCAGCAGAGCACGCGCCCGCCGCCCAGCAGCGCGGCGGTGTGGAGCAGGCCGGCCGCGGCCGCGACGGCGTTCGTGCAGCCTTCGGGGACGGAACACTGGCCGGAGGCGTTGCCGCCCCAGCAGCGGACCGTCCCGTCGCGGAGGACGGCGGCCGTGTGGGAGGCGCCCGCCGCCACGGAGACGACGCCGGCCAGGCCGTCCGGCGGGGAGCACTGGCCCGCGCCGTTCTTCCCCCAGCACGCGACGGTGCCGTCCCTTTTCATTTATTTTTCCACCTTACTCTTTTGTCGAATCCCGCGCAACTCCCTTTTACTGAAAAACAAAACTGGTTTGCGTTTTCTGCCATAAAGTTTCTGCCATAAAGTTTCTGGCTTGCCGATTGCGGTGAGGTGCGAGCATCTGTTATCCTCTCCCGCATGACTGTGAAATTCATGAGGATTCACCCGGCGGCGGTCCTGCCGGCGTATGCGCATCCGGGCGATGCGGGGATGGACGTGTGCGCGTGCGAAACGGTCACCCTGCAACCGGGCGAACGCAAGCTGGTCAAGACCGGCCTGGTGATGGAACTGCCGCACGGCACCGAGGCGCAGATGCGTCCGCGCAGCGGGCTCGCGCTCAAGTGCGGCGTCACGCTGCTCAACACGCCCGGCACCATTGACGAGGGATACCGCGGCGAAGTCGGCGTCATCCTGATCAACCTCGGCACAGAGCCGTTCGAAGTGCGGCCCGGCATGCGCATCGCGCAGATGGTGATCGCCCCTGTTCTGCGCGTTGACAGCGTTGAAGTGGACGGGGTCTCCGGCACCGCCCGCGGCGCGGGCGGCTTTGGCTCCACCGGCGCGTAACCGTTAGTTACGCCCTAGCCGCGCCGTCCTGCTTCTCCTGCACGGCGGGCTTGAAGGCCACGGCCATCAGCACCGCGAGCACCAAGGCGATGCCCAGCGAAATCAGGTAGGGCTGGGTCCAAGAGTGCGCCCCCGTGGCGGCGACCACGTTTTTCTTGAGGACCGCGTCGAAAACGAAGTTCGACAGGAAGGTACCGAGGCTGAACATGATCAGCCCGATCAACCCCTGCGCCTGGCCGCGCAGCTCGGCGGGCGCCGCCGCGTCCACGTACATCTGGCTGCCCACGATCAGCATGCCGAAGATCAAGCCGTGGATCAGGATGCCGGCGTAATCGCCCGCCTGCATGCCGCTCGACGCGCCGACGTAAAACATGCCGTAGCGGAACACCAGGGCCAGCAGGCCCAGCACCATGCCCCACTTGTAGCCCGCCTTCTTCAGGATGACCGGGATCAGGAGCATGAAGACAAGTTCCAGCACCTGCCCGAGGTTCATGACCCCGGTCAGATACTCGTAGCCGCGCTCTTTCAGATAGAGGCTGTTGTAGACGTTGTACCACTGGAAAGGAACCATCGCGAGCAGGATGAGCACCGAGAAGACCAGAAAATCGGGGCGTTTGAGCAGCACCAGCGCGCGCAGCCCGAGCGCGTCGATGACCGACACCTTCTGACCCTTGGCCGGCGGCTTGGTGGGCGGCAGGAAGAAGGCCAGCAGGCCGCCCAGCACCGCCGCGATCGCTCCGCCCAGAAAGATGCAGGGCGTGCTATCGAAGTTCGCGATGCCGAAGACCTTGGTGCCGATGATACTGAAAATCGCTGCGGCGACCCAGCCCAGGGAGCCGAACACGCGGATCTGCGGGAACGCCTCGGTCGTGCTGTTGGACATCGCGATCGTGGCCGTCAGCGACCAGGTCGGCATGTAAAAAACCATCACCAGCAACAGGGTCACAAACAGCGCCGCGGGAGACTTGACCGTGTACGCGTAGGCCAGCAGCGCGGCGGCCACGAAATTGCAGAGCGCCAGCACTTTCTCGCTGTTCATCAGCCGGTCCGCGAACATGCCGAAAAGCGGGGAGGCCAACGCGCCGAACCCCATGATCATGCCGCACAACAGCGGCAGCATGCTGCCTTCCGGCGCCATCTTGGTAATGTACGGGAACATCGGGATGAACCAGACCGGCAGAATCATGAACTGCAAGAAC
>JAQVSS010000502.1 GCA_028700415.1 Kiritimatiellia bacterium | reverse complement strand
ACCGGCCGGTGGGATTGATATAAAACCGGGTCTTATTGGTTAACATCCCCGTGTCTTTCAGGAAGGC
Organism: Kiritimatiellia bacterium; assembly: GCA_028700415.1. Lineage (GTDB taxonomy): Bacteria > Verrucomicrobiota > Kiritimatiellia > RFP12 > UBA1067 > JALHET01. The sequence goes on along the minus strand of JAQVSS010000502.1, from coordinate 2,737 downwards.
CCGGGCCGCCTCTTCCAATTCTTTGCGGATCCGTTTGATCGGGACCTCGCGCGTCTGATGTGAGATCACGACAGCGGTAATCTCTTTGGCCTCGCCGTCCTCGTGCAGGACGCTGACTTGGGCTTTGGAGTCCGGACGCAGATAGGCGATTTCACCGTTTTTGCGCAGCGCAGTGAAAAACTGCAAGAGGGAGTGCGCATATATGATCGGCGCGGGCATGAGCTGCGCGGTGGCGTTTGACGCGTAGCCAAACATCATGCCCTGATCGCCAGCCCCTTGTTCCCCGAGCTCCGCTTTGTTGACACCCTGCGCAATATCAAGCGACTGACCGTGCAAGGCGCTGACATAGTTGAACGTGTCAAAGCTGAACCCTTCGGAAGGCGTATCATAACCGATGTCCTTGACCACCTCGCGCGCGATTTGCTGCGGATTGATCTTCTCCCAATTCTTACAGGTGATCTCGCCCACATTGACAACCAGATTGGTGCCGGCAGCCGTTTCGCACGCCACATGCGCCGTGGGGTCATTTGCCATACAGGCGTCCAGAATCGCGTCGGATATCTGATCGCAGACTTTATCAGGGTGTCCTTCCGAAACCGATTCGGAAGTGAAAACATGCCGCGTTGCCAATTTACTCATTTGGTTGTGTTCCTTAAAAAGCACCCCGGTTCCATTTGTCCGCCCGATTTCAAGGCGTTTCCGAAAAGAAGGAGTTGCTTGAAAAACTTAGGTCTGGAGAGACTCCGTCCCCGCAAAGTATGCAGAAATTTCCCTCCACAAACTTTGTAACTTACGTGCCGCAAAAGAATTACGCATTTTGAAACCGATCACATCCGTAAACATCCATTCACGTTTGTGTTTGGGGCATAAGAGTATCATAGGCACCCCAAAATGACAAGGGGTTACTCGACGCGGGCGCAACAAAAAAAGACAGCCCCGACTGTTTCTCAGGGGGGGCTGTCACTTAAATGGCAAACGGTTTATTTGCCCCAGGGTTTACCCGGCAGCGGCGCCGTGTTCTCCGCCGGCAACTCCACGTCCCCGCTTGCCTCAAAATCGATCGCCGAGGGCTTACAGGCCATGTTGAAAAACTCGGACTTATCGTTATCGATAATGTCGGACAAGCGAATCGTACGGCCGGTATAGGCCGACAGGCGCCCGATGATCGCGCAGGCCGTGGACAGCGCCACGTTCTCACCCTCGTTGATCACGTCGCCGCTCAGCATGCCCTTGAGCAGATCGACGTGCTCAACCACCTGCGCGTTTCCTTCCAGGAAGTTGCCGTCCAGCGCCACATCCTGGCCGTTTTTCGTGATCTTTCCTCCACCGGAGATCTCGGCGTCCGTCGTGCGGAACAGCTCGCCCACGAAACCGTTACATCCGCCGATCTGGCGGCACATGCTGTGGATGTGCACGCCTTCGCCGTAATCGAAGTCGACGCTGAAGAAGTCGTACTGGTTTCCGGAAACGCGGCGCGTGCGCGCACCGAACCCGATCGCGGTTTTCGGATAACGCCCGACAAACCAGTTGGCCACGTCGATGTTGTGGACGTGCTGCTCGACGATGTGGTCGCCCGACATCTCGGTCCAGTTGACCCAGTTCCTGGCCAAATAAGCGGCGTTGGAATCGTTCGCCTCGCGGTTCTTCACCCACGGCACCGTGCCGTTCCAGTAGATCGCGCCGCCGACCACAGGCCCGATCTTCCCGTCTTTGAGCGCCTTGAACTGCCGGAGATACCCGGCCTGATGACGGCGCTGCGTGCCGGCCACAAGCGAAAGTTTCTTGGCCTTGGCTTCGGCCGCCGCCGCGAGAAACTTACGGACCCCGGGGCCATCCACCGCCACAGGCTTCTCGGCGAACACATGCTTGCCCGCTTTGATTGCCGCTTCGACATGAGCCGCACGGAAAGCGGGGGGCGTAGCCGTTATAATGAGCTCGCAATCACTTGCGGTCACACTCTTATATCCGTTGCCGCCGCCGAACGCCATCTTCTCTTCGCAACCGAATTTTTTGGCCGCAGCTTTGGCCTTTTCCTCAAAAAAGTCACAGACGGCCACAAGTTTGATCTCGTGCCCAATGCTCTTGGCCGCCTCGATCAGGTTACCCATCGCACCCGTACAACGGCCACCCGCACCGATCATGCCGACCTTGAACACGCGGGCGGCTCCTTGTCCGACCACGATGGTCGGCGCCGCCGCCATCATTGCCGCAAATACAGACGACCCCTTGACGAACTCTCTCCGATTCATGTCTCTCTCCCTTTTTATTTCAAAGGGGCGACCCACCGGTCGCCCCTGCTGTACGGGCGACCGGCGGGTCGCCCCCGAAAATTACGCCCGGGCCCACTGCCCGCGGAGCAGCGTGACCATGTTCCGAATCAAGCGGATCTTCTCCTCCGCAGGAAGACCCTTTTTCGGGTCAGCCGGGTTTTTCGGCCAGCCGCCTTCGAAGCTGACCGCGCCGCGGTAGCCGATGAGCTTCAATCCCTTGAACCCGTCCACGTATTGGTCCGCCTCTGGGTGGATGCCGGGAATAATGCGCTCCTTAAGCCCGGCGATGTGGACATGCGTCAGAAGCTTGCCCGCGCAAATGAACGCGCCCATGAAACTTGTCTCTTCCAACCCCATGTGCCAGAAATCGCCCATCACGGTCGCGCCGGGACCTATATCGGCCGCCATCCGCGCGCCATCCGCAACCTGACGCAGGAACGGCGTCTCGTTTCGGCGCAACGGCTCCA
>JAQVSS010000122.1 GCA_028700415.1 Kiritimatiellia bacterium | reverse complement strand
TCGGCCATCGCCGACCACGGCATGGCTGCGGACAAGTACTTCATGCTGAACGCCGCCGTCCCCGCCGAGGCGTATGATCCTTCCTTGTGGAGCACGACGGTTTCCGGCAACAACATGGTGCATGAGGATTGGGGCGATTATCTGCCCAGAACGTGGTCCGCCCTTTACCACCAATTGTTCGGTCCCGACATTGTGTTCGGGGATGACGACCGTTACAAGCTGACGTGGGAAAATCGGTTTGCCGCCTGTCTTCCGGGCCTTTACAATTATTATTCGTCAGGCGATGAAGTTTTTGAGCAGTACGACGGGACGCCCGACCCGGAAGAGGGCCTTACGTTTCATCTCGGTGTTCCGATTGTGACGGGGAAAGAGCGCTACAGTTGGCAGAAGCAGGAGCTTTACAAGGGGCGCGACGGGATGGGCGAATGGGCAGGGCTTTTCGGCACCGATTTTGCGGGATGGGGCTTCGAGTTGGTATCCCTGATGGGCGAGGCCCCGCACCCGGTCTACGACGCCGTTGAGGCGAACGCTTTTTCGGAAACAGATCTCGCCGACCCGCTGTGCGCGAGTTTCAGGCGGCAACCGGAGTCCATGTTCGCTTCCTCAATTTCGGAGACCGTCCGAAACCTTCTTCTCGCCCAAGCGATCCCTGCCCTCTCTGGCGCGGCGGGAAACACTCCGATTTCAACAATTATCGATACTGGGCACCAGATAGATATGAACGTCGTTTTCCACCCAGCCAATTGGCCACGAACAGGTGGAGATTACGGGACGAGGTGGCTTCACAGCGACATAAAAGACATTGCGTACTTTTACACCGCACCTCTGTTTGATGATGTCGTCCAAAAAGGGCAACTGAAATGAATAAGCGATTGGTCATTGTCGCAGTTTTCGTGCTGGCGGGGATAGCCTTCTTGTTTGTCCGCAACCAAGCCGCAAAGCCCTTTGCCGCGCTGGAACAAGCCGACCACTTGACGGAAAAAGCATCTGCCGTGCCCGCCATTGCTTTGGATAAAAAAACAGACACGAGTCCGAACGGGGGAAAAGTAAATCCGCTTTGCGCGCCTGGTTCAACCGTCTACCTGACGCAGACGCAGCAGGAATACAAACTCGGTGAACGGGGTCATAACACGCCGGATGTTAAAGATGCAAAAAAAAATGGAGCGAACGCCAAAGTCACGCTGCGCGTGGTGGATTCTCGGGGCAATCCCGTGCCGGATGCCGATGTCGAGGTCGCGTTTTTTCACCGAGGCTCGTTTCCAATCAGCGGCAAGACCGATGAGGATGGTTTTTTTGCCGCAGAACACATGTCCGGGGCAGATGTTCATTTCTATACGTCAAAGAAGGGTTACTACAACACCCAACGCAATTATTGGTTTTATCGCGAAGGAAAGCCTTGCGCGGAAAACGGCAGATGGGTTCCGTGGAACCCCACGTTGGAGGTGGTGCTGAAAGAGAAAAGGAACCCGATTCCCTTGCCTGTACAAAGAGTCACTTGCTTTTTTCCGATAAATACTCCAGTTGGCTTTGATTGTGAAAAAGCGCAATTGGTCGCCCCATATGGAATAGGAGTTTGCAGCGATTTGATCGCGACTGTCACGGGCTACTATGTGGCACCTACAAATTACAGTTTTCATATGGAGTTGACTTCGAATATCGGCGGGTATGTGCGCTACAAGATGGACTCCTATAGCCAGATGTGGTCTGTGTATGAAGCTCCCGCATTCGAAGAGTTTCATCAGACTTTAAACGTATCGGTTACATACAAGTATGATCGGCTGTCCGAAGACACCAGATTTAAAGATGATGACTATCTTGTTTTCTGTTCGCGTGTTTTAAAGGGGGAAGGGGGAGAAATTAAAAACATAAATTATGGGAAAATTCGTAATGGACTAAAATTCAACATTGAATCCACAAAGACCAACATGGCTGCGATGAGTTTGTCATATCAGTTTAATACAACGCCCAATGACCGAAATTTAGAATGGCCGGACAAGTCTCCGTGAATTATGAGAACTTCAGAATTGCGCCGTGCTGTATCGATTATGTCAACAGCCTCTCCGGGGAGAAAATCCTGATGGCGCACAGTCTCGGAAACATGGTCGTGTCTTCGGCCATCGCCGACTGGGGCATGAACGTCGGTAAGTACTTTATGTTCAATGCGGCGGTCGCCGCCGAGGCGTTCGATGCGTCGCAGTGGGTCGACTCGTCGAGCGTTAACAACTTGTTGGTTCACTATCAGTGGAGGGATTACACGAACGTTTCTTGGAGTGCCAAGTTCCACGAGTTCTTTTCCGGCGGCACAACTGACGACCGCAGAAGCCTCACTTGGAAAAACCGCCTTTCATCCGTGCCAGCCTCGGCCGAGCTTTACAACTACTACTCATCGGGCGACGAGGTGCTGGAACTGTTCTCGGATACACCGAGCAGTACCCAAGGAATGGAATTCTGGGACAGCCTGACGTGGGGATGGTTCGCGTGGCACAAGCAGGAGGTTCATAAAGGCCGTTTCGACCAAGATGTCACCCCGGACGGCACCTCTTGGGCTGGCTGGGGCTTAGCCCGCAACTACATCTATCAGGAACCCGCCGTCACCAGTTCATGGTCGGGTGCGGTCGGCCCGGGCTTCATGATCACCCCCAACGGGGCCGTCCTACCGCCTGCGGTTCAGACCGAATCCGTCCTGCTCTCCGAACTCGGCGAGCATCCGGTGTTCCTGCGCTCCCCCGCGTCCATGTTCGCTAACAGCATCCCCGTCACATTGCAGAACGAACTGCTGGCGAGGGGGATACCGGCGCTGTCGGGGCCAGTTGGATTCAACAATGTACCCAATTTAGCGGACAACAATATCAACATGAATTCAATCGACCGTCCTAACGGATGGGGGCGAAATGATGATGATTTCCAAATGCGCTGGTTGCACGGTGATTTGAAAGACATGGCACTTTTCTACAACTTTAAACTGTTTGAAGACATTGTCATCAAGGGAGATTTAAAATGAAAAAAGTACTATATGCGGCAGTCGTGACGTTTTTCCTGGTTTTATTATTCCTTTTGTCAAGACGGCCTGAGAAACAGGCGGAATTTAATATTGGAATACCGAAGAACAAGTCATCTGAACAATCGTCTTCAATAATTCGAAACCAAAATGCTGCTGAAACAGCGGACAAAAAAAGAAAGCAGGAAGGGATCCCTTCTTATGTATACAAAGCAAGTAGACTCAATATTGGTTCTGGCGGAGTAACCGTTTTGGAAATCGACCACGGATTGCCTAAACAGTTAGTTGATACGCCGGAAATGAGGCGCGGTGTCGATTATGGACTGTTCGGTGCCATCACGTTGTACGTGGTCGATTCCACGGGCGCTCCTGTTCCGAGGGCAACCGTCAGAGGCGCGTTTTTTAATCAATGGTTACCGAAAGACAAGAGACGTTTTGAAATAGAGACCGATGCCGACGGAACAGTCTCGCTGGAAAACAATAACACGGGTTTTGTGAATTTTACTGTTGAAAAAAAAGCTTATTATGTATCTGTGTTCAGATATTGGTTTCTTAAGAACGGTTACGATTGTGCAAAAGACGGGCGCTGGCTGCCGTGGAACCCGACAGTGGACGTCGTGCTGAAGGAAAAACGAACTCCGATTCCTCTGTACACGAAGACGGTTGAAAAAACATTCCCGAAAGAAGGGGCTGTTGGGTTTGATTGTCTTGAAAAAGATTTTGTTGCTCCGTTCGGGATGGGGAAAACAGCCGACTTCACTTTCAAATATGAATCTGTCCGACCTCCTGTTCGCGCCGGGATGAAGTATCCTGATTTCTCATGTTTCACGAATAGTCTGGTATTGTCCGGTATGGAGGGCGGCGGATTCATCACAAAGCAGAAAGACTCGTTCAGCCAGTTTGTCGCAGACTATGAAGCCCCCAAGGACGGATATATGCCTGTTCTTGACTATGAAATGAAGCGGACAACGGACAAAATATTCGTCGACAGGAAACTGGGCGAAGGCGGATACCTTTTCTTCAGGTCACGGGTGCGCCGAACGGTTGGGGGAAGCGAGGAGGCGCACTATGGGAAGATTTATCGATTCGTTTTCGGTGAGTCTTTGAGGGAGACGAACAGCGCCACGCTCAAAATTTCGTATTATTTCAACCCGACCCCCAACGACCGCAACCTTGAGTTCGACGGCACGAACAACCTGTTTAAGCCTGATTGGAAAGACACCAACTGGCCGAAAGAGCCGTGAGTGCGCCGAATAACAGCCAAAGCATAAATGAGCCCTGCAACGGCCGCGCCGACCTGCTCGACTTCTTCCCCGTCTGGCTGGACCTCGGCGAAGCCCTCGCCCTCCTCGACGCGATGCCCGGCGGCGGCGATGTGACGGTCAGGCTCAGCCAGAAAAACAACGCGCTCGCCTACGTCCAGACCGGGCTTACGACCAACGCCGCAGGCTCGTATCTCGTCTCCGATGTCGCGGGCCTCGCCTCCGCCGAAACCCGCAGGATCACGGGCGAGGGCGTGAACCTCCCGGACGCCTTTGTCGATTCCCTCCGCGCCGACCCGTCCAAGGGCGTCATCCTGATCGAGGGCCGCTCCGGCGACCTCCTCCCCCCTGGTCGCCGAGATCTGGCGCGAGGGCAAGAAGGGCTCGGAAACATGGTCGTCTCTTCGGCCATCGCCGACTGGAACATGCGCGTCTTTGCGTCTTTGCTTTCGTTGGTGCTTGAGGCTGGACAAGATATTTGCATTTCCCCTATTATTTTCACCCCGAACGACTGGCACCGTGTGTCGGGCGGCAGGATTAACAGACACGCCGGTATCCCGCACGGTCTCGGCAGCAGAAGGAAGACGGGAAGGGATACAGCGGGAGATGGGGTTTACGGCAGTAGAAAACAGAGGGTACAATGAAAGTGTGTAAGTTCGGCGGCTCGTCGGTCGCCAACGCGGAGCAGGTGACCAAGATTGTCGACATTGTGCTGGCCGATCCGGAGCGCCGGATCGTCGTGGTGTCCGCGCCGGGCAAGCGCGACAAGGCCGATACCAAGGTGACGGATCTTCTGATCGCGTGCGCGGAACTGGCTCTGGCGGACAAGGAGTACGAAGAGGCTCTGGCGGCGATCGTGGAGCGGTATGCGGGGATCCAGCGCGATCTGGAACTGCCTGCGGGCATCACGGCGGAGATCGAGAAGGATCTGCGTTTCCGGCTGGCCGGGGACAAATCGCACCGCGGCATCTTCATGGACTGCATGAAGGCGGCGGGCGAGGACAACAGCGCGAAGATTGTGGCGCAGGCCTTTCAGGCGCGCGGCGTCAAGGCCGTTTATCTGAGCCCGCACGAGGCGGGGATGGTTCTGACGAGCGACTACGGCAACGCGCAGCTGCTGGAGGAGTCGTATCAGTTTCTCGCGAAGACATTGAGGGACCGCGGGGAGATCGTGGTTTTCCCTGGCTTTTTCGGCGTCACCAAAGACGGCAAGGTGGCGACCTTCCCGCGCGGCGGCTCGGACATAACGGGGTCGATTCTGGCGGCGGCGGTGCGGGCCGACGTGTACGAGAACTTCACGGACGTGGACTCGGTCTATCCGGTGGATCCCCGGCTGGTGCCGGACGTCAAGGCGGGAATCCCGGCGATGACGTACCGGGAGATGCGCGAATTGTCGTACGCCGGCTTCGGCGTGTTCCACGACGAGGCGGTGATCCCGGCGGTGAAGGCGGGCGTGCCGATCAATGTCCGCAACACCAACCGTCCGCAGGAACCGGGCACGATGATCGTGCAGTCGCGCCGCGTCCTGTCCGGCGGCGTGGTGGGGATCGCGAGCGACGACGGGTTCTGCAATATCTTTGTGGACAAGTACATGATGAACCGCGAGATCGGGTTCGGCCGCCACCTCCTGCAGATTCTGGAGTGGGAGGGGGTGTCGTACGAGCACATGCCCTCCGGCATCGACAACGTCTCGGTGGTGATCCGCGACAAGAACTTCGACCAGGCGTGCGAGCGGCGCGTGGTGGAGCGCATCCGGCGCGACTTGAACCCCGACGCGGTGCTCGTGGAGCGCGGGTATGCGCTGGTGATGGTGGTGGGGGAAGGGCTGTATTACACGGTGGGCATGGCGGCGAAGGCGACGCGGGCGTTGTCGGACGCGGGCGTGAACATCGAGATGATGAACCAGGGCTCTTCCGAGATCAGCATGATGTTTGGGGTCAAGGCCGAGCAGCGCGCGAAAGCCGTGCAGGCCCTGTACAAGGCGTTTTTCTGACATGAGCACATCAGCCAAAGTTTTCCTGTACGACACCACGCTGCGCGACGGCGCGCAGGGCGAGGGGATTTCGTTCTCGGATGCGGGCAAGGTGCGCTTCGCGCGGCTGCTCGACGAGTTCGGGATTGACTATATCGAGGGCGGTTTCGCGGGCTCCAACCCGCGCGACCGGAAATTCTTCGAAGACATCGCCCGGGAACGGCTGGGCCACGCGCGGGTCACGGCGTTCGGCAGCACGCGGCGGGTGGACGTGGACGCCAAGGACGACCCGCAGCTGGCGGGGCTGCTGGCGGCCGGGACGGAGTGGGTGACGGTCTACGGCAAGGCGTGGCTGCTGCATGTGAAGGACGTGCTGCGGACGACGGGGCCGAAGAACATACAGATGATCGCCGATACGGTGGGATACCTGAGCGCGGCCGGGCGGCAGGTTTTCTTCGACGCGGAGCATTTCTTCGACGGGTACAAGAATGATCCCGCGTATGCGCTGCAGGCGCTGGGCGCGGCGGTGCGGGAGGGCGCGGCGGGTGTGGTGCTGTGCGATACCAACGGGGGCAGCCTGCCGCACGAGGTGGCGGAGATCACGCACGCGGTCTGCGCGGCGTTCCCCGGCGTGGAGGTCGGCATCCACACGCACAACGACAGCGGGTTGGCGGTGGCCGCCGCGCTGGAGGCGGTGCGCGCCGGGGCGCGGCAGGTCCAGGGGGCGGTCAACGGGTACGGCGAACGCATCGGCAACGCCAATCTTGTGAGCATCCTGCCGGCGCTCGAACTCAAGATGGGGTTCCACTGCGTGGGCGCGGAGAAGTTGAGGAAACTGCGCGAGCTATCGGTGGTGACGGACGATTTGGCGAACCAGCGGAGCGACCCGCGGCAGCCGTATGTGGGGCGGGCGGCCTTCAGCCACAAGGCGGGCATGCACGTCAACGCGATCCAGAAGAACCCGAAGACGTTCGAGCACGTCGTGCCTGAGGCGGTGGGCAACCAGCGGCATGTGCTGGTGTCCGAGCTGTCCGGGGCGGCGAACGTGCTGCTCAAGGCGGCGGAGCTGGGCATGGATTTGACGGCGCTCGACAAAAAGCGGGTGAGCGAGGTTCTGGACGCGGTCAAACGGCGCGAGAACAAAGGGTATTCCTACGAGTCGGCGGACGGCTCTTTCAAGATCCTGCTGCAGAAGGTGCTGAACGAGCACACGCCGTTCTTCGAGCTGGAGGGGTTCCGCGTGATCGTGGAGAAGCGCGGCAGCGACGAGCCGTGCATTTCGGAAGCCACGGTGAAGGTGAAAGTCAGGGGCGAGACCGAACTCACGGCGGGGGAGGGCTCCGGCCCCGTGGACGCGCTCAACGCGGCGTTGCGGCAGGCCCTGACGCGCTTCTATCCCGAGATCGAGCAGATCGCGCTCACCGACTACCGGGTGCGCATCCTGGACCCGCAGGAGGCCACGCGGGCGGTGACGCGCGTGCTGATCGAGTCGGGGGACGGCGTGCGGCAGTGGGGCACGGTGGGCGTGTCGGAGAACATCATCGAGGCTTCCTGGCAGGCGCTGTTGGACAGCGTGGAATACAAGCTGTATGAAGACCGGGCGCGCTGACGGCTCAACAAAGACAAAAAACAAGTTAATGCACCACGAAGGCACGAAGACCACGAAGTTTTTTTAAAGCCCTACCATTCCCCTCTGTGTCTCCGGGCCTCTGTGGTGGGACTGATTAAACCACAGAGGCACAGAGGCACGGAGAGTTTTTTATGCCTCATTCCTCTCCCCTCTCCGTGTCCTTCGTGACTTCGTGGTGAGAATACGGGAACGGGGAGCTCACCGGGTTTCGTGCGGGTCAGGCCGGCCAGCAGGCGACCATCGCCACGGCGACCGCGATGCCGACGAACATGCCGGCGAAGACCTCTTTGCGGGTGTGGCCGAGCAGTTCCTTCAGGTGGGTCTGACGGAGCTTGTGCTGCTTGAAAAGCTCGTCAATCATCTGGTTCATGATTTTGGCCTGGTGGCCGGCCGCGCGGCGGACCACGGCGGCGTCGAACATGGTGATGGCGGCGACCCCTGCGGCGAGCATGGCGATGGGGGAGCCGAACCCCTCGGTCAGCCCGATCGACGTGCAGAGCCCGCAGACCATGGCGGAGTGGGCGCTCGGCATGCCGCCGGTGCTGAGCAGGTAGCGGAAGTCGATCTGGCCGGTCTTGACGAAACCGGCGGTCATTTTAATGACTTGGGCGAGCGTCCATCCCGTGAAAGAGGCCCAGAACCAAGGGGTCGCGAAAAGATGGAGGGGATTGAGGTCGGCGGTCATAACGCGGGCTCTTTTCCGTGGGCGGCGCCAGCCTTGCGACACCGCATGTTTGTAAGGATTATGGCATGGGGCGCTGGCGCTGGCAAAGGTTTTTTTCGGGGCGGCGGGGCGCGAACTTTTTTTGTTTCTGGATTGCATTCTTGGCCACGCCGGATTAAAGTATGACTGCTACATGGTAAAAGCGGTTGAGGGCAATTGCGCTTGACCCGGACAGGAGGAATCGAAATGAAAAGAATTCGTGGCGTGCAACAGTGTGTGTGCGTAAGCGTGGCGGCAGCTTTTCTTTTTGCGGCAAGTTCGGTGTTGGCGCAAACCGGCGGACGTTTGGGGCAGTTGCGTCCGGGACAGGCGGGGCAGCCTGCGGCGCGCGGCGCGAAACGCGAGGGCGTGGAGATCACGCGGATGCCGCCCCCGAACAAGACGGCCATGGTGCGGACGCCCGAGTTCAACGTGAATGTCCAGAACACGATGCCGAAGGTGACCCGCAAGCCGCGCGAATGGGCCCTGTTTGAGGTGAAGTACGAGAGCGACGCCAAGTGGGCGGATGAGCTGGCTTTCAGCTATCACGTGATGACCAAAGGCAAGAACGACGAAGGCAAGGACGCTTTCAGTTATTACACGCTGACGCTGCGTTATCTGGATGTCCCGAAAGGGGAGCACATGAGTTGCGTGGCGATTCCGCCGAGCCAGGTTGAACGGTACGGGGAGCCGGTGGCGGTCGCCTTGGAGATCGTGAACAAAGACGGCAAGGTGATGGACAGCAAATCCGAATCCGTCATTCCCCTTCCCAAAGAGTGGTGGAAGGACAGCAAAGTGCTTGATAACCCGCAGTTGACCCGCCGCAACGGCTTGGTCGACCGTTCGAAGACCCCGTTCGCGTTGATCAACGCGGATGATTACGAGGTGGTGCAATAGTGTTCTCCTCAGACCGCATACTCGCGCTGAATGTGGGCGCGGGTAAAATCATTTTAGCCGAGTTTTCCGTCAAAAGCGGGCGCCCGCCGGAGCTGGTGAACTACGGCACGTATGAATGGGGTGTCGAGCCCGAGAACGAGGTGGGCGTGGGGGGGCTTTTGGCTCCTGCCATCCGGGAGATCATGAAGTCGCGCGGGATCCGTCCCGCGCCGCTGATGCTGTCCATCTCGGGGCAGATGGTGTTCCCCCGGTTCGTGCGTTTGCCGGCCGTGGGCGAGGACAAGCTGCTGCAGATGGTGCGGTACGAGGTCGAGCAGAACGTCCCGTTCCCGATGGAAGAGATCGTGTGGAACCACCAGTTCATCGGCGACGACTCGTCGGGCGAACAATGCGCGATGATCGTGGCGGCCAAGATCGAGAGCGTGCGCGAGGTCACGGACCGCGTGGTCGAGGCGGGGCTGGAGCCCGATACGGTGGACGTGGCGCCGATGGCGCTCTACAACTGTCTGCGCTACAACTACGCCGATCTGGACGGCTGCTCGGTGCTGCTGGATATCGGCGCGCGTTCGACGAACCTGATTTTCATCGAGGACGAGAAGATTTACAGCCGCTGCATCCCGGTGGCGGGCAACGCGATCACGCAAGAGCTGGCCAAGAGTTTCCAGATCCCGTTCGCCGAGGCCGAAGCGCTCAAGCGCGAGCGCGGGTTTGTGGCGTTGGGCGGCGTGTTTGCGACTGAGGACGAGGTCGCCGAACGCATTTCCAAGATTGTGCGCAATGTCGTCACGCGCCTGCATGCGGAGATCAGCCGGTCGATTAATTTTTACCGCAGCCAGCAGGGGGGCAACGCGCCGTCGCGGGTTTACCTGACGGGCGGCACAGCGGTGCTGCCGCATTTGGACACCTTCTTCCGCGAGAAACTGCAGGTCGAGGTGGTCTACCTCAACCCGTTCACGAATGTCGGCGTGGGCAACCGGATCAACCGTGAGCGGGCGGGGGCTGACGCGTTTGTGTTGGCGGAGACCGTGGGGCTGGCGCTGCGGCGCTCGCTGGCGTGTCCGGTGGAGATCAACCTGATGCCGCCGGAGATCGTCAAACGCAAGTCGCTGAAAAAGCGCATCCCGTTCTTCGGCTTGGCGGCGGCGGGCATCTTGCTGAGCCTCTTCAGTTGGACGATGTACGAGACGCAGATGGGTAAGCTGTACGCTTTTCAGGGCGAGCGGGTCTCCGCGAAACTCTCCGCGTGCAAAGCGAAACAGGCGGGTCTCTCTAAGGCCGAAAAGGCCCGCGGGGAGGTTCAGCGCAAGGCGGACGCCGTGCGGGACGTGATCCTTCAGCGGACCGCGTGGCTCAAGCGTGTGGACGCGGTGCGCAAGAGCCTGTTCGAGGGCATGTGGCTGACGGAGCTCGTGCCGGTCAAGGATGCCGCCGGCACGGTGACGGGCATCCGCATCGTGGGCCGCGGCTGGGTGGATAAATTGCGGGAGATCGAGGAGAAGGCCAGGGCGTCCGGGCGCATGGTTACTGCGGTTGAAGAGTTGCGCGACCGGCTCAAGACACAGTCCGCTTTCGGCAAGGGGCCTCAGGACGTCAAGATCGTGGGGGTCAAGGACGTCGAGGCGTTTTTAATCGAATTCACAATCGAGGCGGCGCTGGCGGACTCGGCGGCTCCGAAGGATGCGGAGGCACGATGAAACGACAGCAAATAGTACTGATTTTCCTCGGCGTGCTGATGGCCGTGGTTTGCCTGGGCACGGGCTGGTTCCTCTTTTCCGCGATGATGGAGAAGAACGCGGCGGCGGAAGCGCGCAATCAGGCGTACGCGGAGGTGCAGGGTATCTACGGGGGCAAGGT
>JAQVSS010000501.1 GCA_028700415.1 Kiritimatiellia bacterium | reverse complement strand
ACACCGGATCATCCCCACATGCGTGGGGAAAAGTGCCATGACCGCGCTAAAGGGCGACGCATCCGCGGATCATCCCCACATGCGTGGGGAAAAGCGTCAAGGATTGCCGATGTCGGGCGCAGCACCCGGATCATCCCCACATGCGTGGGGAAAAGGGAGTGTTGACCCCAGTCTGCAAGGTCAAGCCCGGATCATCCCCACATGCGTGGGGAAAAGTTGCGCTGCATCTCGGCTTTGTCGGTCTCTGCCGGATCATCCCCACATGCGTGGGGAAAAGAAACTTTAGACGTCCCGCCGCCCGTATTCTCTCGGATCATCCCCACATGCGTGGGGAAAAGGTGTCGCGCCCGGTGATAACAGCGTTTGCTCCCGGATCATCCCCACATGCGTGGGGAAAAGGATCAAGGGACAGCGCGACCTGATCCGCATTCCGGATCATCCCCACATGCGTGGGGAAAAGACCAAATATATCCGCATGCCTGCGGCCCCGACCGGATCATCCCCACATGCGTGGGGAAAAGAAAGTGCAGCCGGGCGGCGACTGCAGCGGGTTCGGATCATCCCCACATGCGTGGGGAAAAGACTACCGGAAGGTTTACGTTCGTTCCTGTGAACGGATCATCCCCACATGCGTGGGGAAAAGCCCAACATTTTGTGTTGGTAAATTGAAGATACCCCAAGTGGTGGTAGGCGTCAATTGTCAAAGATCCAAAATCAAAACGCAGGATGTGGCGCGGGATAGTTCTGGCAGGAGAGTTTCCAAACATGTCTGGCGAGCAGCTCAAGCGAGCGTACATCACAGGTGTTGTAAGCGATCAGTTTTTGCAAATAAGCCTCGTCGCCTGTCGCCTCGTATGTCTCCCAAAGCTCCACAGCCTTTTCACCGTTTCCCGATTCAGCGTCGGATCTCTGATATCCAAGTTTGCTTTCGATCTCTTTGAGCCCGCCTCGCAAACCCAAATGCTTGGCTTCATTCTGCAAATCAATATGCGCAGGCCTACAGGAAAGCCCGAATTCGCGCATCAAAAAAGGCAGGTCAAAACACGCCCCGTTGAAGGTCAATACAACACTCATTCCTTGCCATACCCGGATGAAATCCCGCAAATTGTGCCCGCGCACGAACGTCTGCATTTCCCCGTTTTGCAGGATGCCTATGACTGTGACGACAGACTGACGCGACAGTCCCGTTGTCTCAATGTCCAAAAAAGCGGCATCCCTCAAAAATGCAGGAAAAACCCGCAGCCTATGCCCCACCGGCAGTCTGCCTACAAAAAAATCGGCGGACCGTGCCACTAGTGCTGCTTCGAACAAGGAAAGCTGGTCAACAACGGAAGCGCACTTTGCCGGCGACAACACATGCCGTGCGTCTCTATAGAGATGCCGCCAACTCATACACCCCCTGCGCCAAAGTTTGGCCTCGGCCTCGACGGACAATCCGTTAAAACAACAGAAGGATCGCGTCAACATCCCGTTGTATCCTCTGCGGCCCAGTTTTCCGCAATCAATTCCAGTCCGCAACGCCGTTCCGGCCTGCGCTTGGTGTCCCCGGACACCTCGACAGCGAAACCTTGCGAGCTGTCATCGTCGCAGATGACCAGAAGACCCAGACCCGATGCGTTCCGGCGTATATAGGCCAGGGTTTTGTTGCGGGTTCTGGCATTGACGGACCCCACGAACACATTGGGCCGCGGCTCGATGAACCACCGTTTCAGCAAGCCTCTGATCGCGGGCGGCGTGTCGTTGGCAATGATGACCGTCATACGCCCTCCAGCAGTTTGCCGATATCGACAGGCATCCTCTTGAGCAGCTTTGTGCTCTCGATGAAAAACTTGAGACGCGCGATCGTTTCCTCTTCGGCGGCCTCTGGATTTAGACTCACGGTCTCGAAAGCGGCAGGCAGCGTCGTCTCGGGTTTGTACATGTCCGCAATGTCGAACACGAAGGGCAGCGTGGAGGCCGTGTGGATAAACCCCAACTGCGGCAAATACCCCAGCGAGCAGACCACCGCTGTCGTCAGCGCGTAGAGCGCGGCATTGGCAGCCGAGACCGCCCGGTTGATGGTGTCAGCAACCTCCCAGTGAGTGGCGTCGTAGTTACGGCCCTTCCACGAGACCCCGTATTTCAGCCCCATCTCGGCGTAGAGTGCCTTGACGCGCCTACCTTCCATGCCGCGCAGTTCCTTTAGCGCCACGCCATCCACGTCCACATCCGGAAAGCGTCGCGAAAACATGCGCCGCGCCACCACATCCCGCCTTTTGGGCGACGATGCGATCTCGGCCTGCTTGCGGGCCCGCTCATTGTCGTGAGTGGGCGCGACCCCGAACGCGTAAAACCGCATGCCGTCCGCGCCGACCCAGCAGACCGGGGTATTGGAGTCGGCGCAGGCTTTCATAGCGGCATGCGTGACCGTCGTGCCCGGACCGAGCATCAGTACGCTCAGCGACGCCACCGGTAATCGCATGACCGTCCGGTCCGCTCCGATCCACTTGACGCTGGAGTCATCCACCTCGATACGTCCGTGCTCGAGATAGAGCGGCGTCCAACGCTCGCGCGCGGGCGTCAGCGTCTCCAGCGGAGGTTTTTCAAAGATCGGCATGACGGCTCACTCCGTGTCTACGCAAATACGCCGCGGAGCGAATCTTCGCGCGTTGGCGTCGAAATTGACCGGACAATCCATGAGCGTGTCAGTGCCGTCCTCAAACGTCGAGGCTTTACGCACGACACGTATGGGCGGACAACCGCCCGCCGCCTGGCTGAGCGCGACCACGGCGGACGCGATGTCCGGATGCACCCCCGCATAGACGCGCGCCGCAG
>JAQVSS010000500.1 GCA_028700415.1 Kiritimatiellia bacterium | reverse complement strand
CCTGAACTTTAGAACTTTAGAACTTCCCCCTCCCCCCAGCGCCGCCACAAACTCCCCGCACGTCGCGAACCTCTCCCCCGGCTCTTTCGCCAGCCCCCGCCGCAGCGCGGCGTTGACGTGCGGCGGCGCGTTCTCCAGCAACGGCGGCGGCTCGCTCAGCACCGCCGCGCGCAGAACGCCGATGTCGTGGCTCTCGAAGGGCGGCGCGCCCGCGAACAGCTCGTACACCGTCGCCGCCAGCGCGTACTGGTCCGCGCGCGCGTCCTGACGCTGACCGCGCCACTGCTCCGGCGCCATGTACGGCCCCGTGCCGCTCGTGCCGCGGTACGCCTGGCTCACCCGGCTCAGCGAGGTGTGCAGCTGCGCCGCCAGACCGAAGTCCAGCACCTTGACGTCGCCCTCGAAGTTGACCCGCACGTTGGCGGGCTTGATGTCGCGGTGGATCACCCGCTGCTCGTGCGCGTAGTCCAGCGCCGACGCGATCCGGTGCGCCACGATCACGATCTCGTCCGCCGTCAGCGGGCGCCCCTCTCCCCGGCGCTTGCGCGCCCACTGACGCAGGTCGAGCCCGTCCACGCACTCCATGATCAGGTAGTAGTCGCCGCTGGCGGGGTCTTTCTCCAGCGTCTTGACGCCCGCGATGTTCGGGTGGTGCAGCCGCTCGACCAGGCGGAAGTTCTCGCGCACCTCGTCCATCTCGCCCGAGTTGTGGCCCACCTCCGGCGGCAGGGCCTTGAGCGCGATCTCGATGCCCGCCGTCTCGTCGAAGCAGCGGTAGACCACGCCCATGCCGCCCTGGCCCAGTTCGCCGGTGACGCGGTAGCGGCCGAGGATCACCTCGCCCGCGCGGAAACGCCGCCCCGGCGACCCGCCGCGCAGCGTCGGCGCGCCGCCCATGCTGAGGTCACCGCCGACCCCTGCCGCCTGCCGGCTGCCGCTGCCGACTGTCTTCATGCTGCCCATCGACTTTTCCATCAACCTTTCCTCTCTCCTGCCGCGCCGCCATCACACGGCTCGCCAACCTTTTCCCCGCGAGCCGTTCAGCGTCCGGTGCTCATGCCAGATGTCCATGTTCCAGCAGCCAGCGCCAGACCGGCACGATGCGGACGCCCTCGCGCTCGCCTTCTTCGTTCCACGTGACCAGCGTGCGTCCCGCCTTCGGGTGCAGCGGCAACGCATCGGCCAACCCCCGAAACTCCCTCGCCGCTGTCTCGACGTCCGCCAGCGACCAGCACACCTGCACAAATTGCCATCCGGCGCCGTCCTCGTAGACAAAGTCGACTCCCGTCTTTTGCGGCGTCACCACATAGTCCGTACGCAACCCGCCCGCCCTCAGCGCCGTGAACACTGCCCCTTCCAGACGCGCGCCCTTGTCGTCCGTGATCCCCGACGAGAAAGCCCGGCACAGCCCCGTGTCCGCCGCATACACCTTTTTGGGATTCACCTGCCGCCGACGCAACGACCGGTCATGCACCTCCACCGGAAAGCAGAAATAGGCGTCATGCAGATGCTCCAGCACGTCGAACAGCAGGCTTTTGCCGCACGCGATGCCCGCCTGCGAGAACGAAGCCGCCAGCCGCGTCACGCTCAAGAGTTGCCCGGGATTCTGCGCGATATGCCGAGCAAGCGCTTTTACCGCCGCATAGTTGCCCAGCCCGTGCCGCTCGATCACGTCCCGCAGGATCACCACGTCCGCATATTCCTGAAGCACCGTCCGCCAGACGTCTTCCTCGCATTTCTGGACTTCAGGAAACCCTCCCGTGCGCAGATAACCTTCCGCCGCCTTCGCCAGCGCGTAGCGGTCGCGGTCGCCGTAGACCGGGCGCTCCGGCACCCGAACGCCCTGAAACCGGCAGTACTCACGGAAAGAAAGCGGGAAGACCTCGGTCGCCAGCGACCGCCCGCGCATGGCCGTGCCGATCTCCCGACTCAGCAGTTTCGCCGACGAGCCGGTCAGCATGATCTCCGCCCGTTCGGTGTCGAGAACGCGACGGACGAAAAGCTCCCACTGGTCGACCCTCTGGATCTCGTCGAAAAAGAACCAGCAGGTCTGCTCCTTGAGCGCAGGATTCGCGCCGTAAAACGCCTCGACGATCCACTGCATGTCGCCCACCCGCACATCCGCAAGGCGGTCATCCTCAAAATTCAGATAAAGCAGCCGCTCCCGCGCCACCCCGGAGGACAGCAGCTCGCGCATGGTCTGGAAACAGAGCGACGTCTTACCCGTCCGCCGCATGCCGGTCAACACCGACACCTTGCCGGCCATCCTTCTGACGCGCACGTCACGCGGCACCGTCTCCGGTATCCGCCGCGTCAGCGCCTCACCCACCAGCCGCTCAATCACCGTTCTCATGTCTTAAATATATCCCTCTTACAGGTACGGTTTCAAGTCAAAACGTCTTCCATAAAGGACTGCTCCATCATTTACAGCCCCAACGCCCGTTTCGCCCGCAGCCCTGGAGGGCGAGTGCTTGCCAACCGTCTTGTCCGCCGTAGCCTGCACGGCGAAGGCGGAAGCCTTGGCGTAGGCTGGTCCTCACGAGCCGCAGGTCCATGCCATCAATCTCAAATCTCCATTCGACACTCGCTAATCGCTATTCGCCAATCGCCAATCGCTAATCACTTCCTTAAAATGCCCCGCCGGAGCCTTCGGCCGCTTCCGCGCGCCTACCAGCCCCGGCGGGGCGCCGCGTCTTCGCCCAAACTTGCGTCAGGAACAGGGGAACCCGGCTGGAATGGGCTTGTCGCTCGGACAAGACGACCTCCGTCGGGGCGTCCTGTTTCTGGCCGGTACCGATTCCTCAGGGAACAACAA
>JAQVSS010000499.1 GCA_028700415.1 Kiritimatiellia bacterium | reverse complement strand
CGGCACACGGGCTTGGCGCCGCCGCACACAAGACCGTGAGGCCGCATTATGAAATTTATCAAACAACCGTTTTTTGAGACACCGTGGCACCTGATCCGGTTCTTTATCCCCTTCGCTGCTCTTGTGCCCGCTGTTGTATATTATCTGACCGTTTTCAAACACGTCTACCCCGGCACATCCGCTTTCCTGACGGCTTCGGCAGCCGGGCTCTGCCCGCAGAATGACCTCGCGCACCCGTTTTTCACCCTGGCCATACGGGCGGTGGCAGAGCTCCCTTTCGCCACGCTTCCCGTCCGCCTGAATCTCTTTTGCGCGGCCTGCGGCGCATTGACCGTCTCGCTCTTCTACCTGTTCACCGCGCGGCTGATCTTCTTCTGCGCCTGCGAGGATTCGGGCGGCGCAATGGCGGCGATGCCCCCCCAGACATGGAAAACAGCTGTTGACGATCCTGATGACCGACAACAGGCGTTTGCGCGGAACGCTGACGGCTCGGTCGCGATCCCCTTCTCGGTACAAACCCACAACCGTCGTGTCACACAGGCTGCGGTTTTAGGGGGGCTGTGCGGGGCGCTGGCGTTGGCCTTCTGCGCCCCGTTCTGGCTGGTGGCCACACGCCTCTTCCCCTTTACGTTCGAACTCGCACTTTTTTTCATCATCACAAACCTGTTGATTTCGTACGACCAGAGCGCACGGTTGTCCTCCCTCTTCCTGGGCGCGTTTTTACTCACCGCTTGCAGTGTCGAATCCCTCCTCTTCCTGCTGCTCTTGCCGATCGGGGGAGCCTTCCTGCTGCGGTCGCTCATCCTGAATGAACATGCAACCCTCTACAAAACGCTGTTCGTGGTTCTTTTGGGGCTGGCCGGAGCGGTCCTCGCCTGTGTCGTCCTCTGGCAGGCCTCCACCTGGTGCGCGGCCATTCCCATCCCCGCGGCACGCCTGATCCTGCGCGAGTTCCAAGACACCGTCCTCCGCGAAATCAGCGGTTGGATCCCCAGTTATGGCTGGAGTTACATCTTCATGCAACTCCTGTTCCCTTCGGCCCTCGCGTTTTTCGTGTTCTCTTTTTCTTTCCACAAACGGACTCCCATCCTTCTCCTCCTGCAGCTTGTGTTGACCGCCGCCCTCGTTCCCAGCCTGCTCAACCTGCGCGTCTCGCCTTGGGCCATCGACCGCCTCACGTCAAAAATCCCGGTCTTCAGTTACACCCTCGTCGCGTTATGGGTGGGCCTGATGATCGCCGTCTGGTATCTCATGCGCGAGCAGTTTGAAGAGAACATCAGCGAGGATCTCGATTATTACGAGTACCGCGACAATCCCTTCGTCTGCCGGATCGGCGCAATCCTGTGCTGGTTCCTCGTCCTTCTCGTCGGTCTGGTGCCGTTCCGCAGTTTCACAGACATCGACCCGCGCAAGGGCACGTTCGTCGATGAGGTCGCCGCAAAGATTTACCGGGAGCTGGGGTCGCGCGACTGGATCGTCAACAGCCAACTGTTACCGCACTACCTCATGATCCGCGCGTTTCAGGATGGCCGCAAATTTTATTTTATCAACACAAGGGATGCCCCTAAGCCCCACGACATCTCCCGTCTCGCCGCCTATATTCAGGAGTATCCGTCGTTCGAACCCTACCGTTTCCGCCTTCTGAATGCCGCCGACCTCTCACCGGATTCCTTTCTGCGCGAGTGGCTGAAACACGAAACCAACGCCTACCAGCGGATCGCGCTCTTTAACGTTTCTCGTTCCAAAATCGAAAAAGACTTCCAGATTATTCCAGACACGTTCTTTTCCGCATTTCTTCCGAAAGCTGCGCCTGTGGACGTTTCCGCGCTACGAGCCAGTTATCTGGCCTTTGTCGAAACCATGCGCCCGTATCTTTTGCCTGTTTCGCCCGACAGCCGAAAAATCGTTATAGACATGCAAACGGGGCTGCGCCGCCAGTTCGCTTTTGTGGCTAATAAATTAGGTGTCCTGCTGGCCGCGCAGAAACGTCCCGATGAAGCGGCCCAACTCTTCGAACAGGCCGAGGTCTTGGCACCCGACAATCTCTGTGTCCTTCTAAACCGGTTCCATCTGGCGACGCGTCTGAACGTCCACACTGAAGCGCTCCCTGACCTTGAAGCCCGCATCCACACGATCCCCCAACGCTTCCCCAACACCCACCTCCTCACCGCTGCCAGTCTGCAATCCGATTACGGTTCCCTGATCGACCCGGAAATTCTGGAGGATGTCCGAAAGAATTATTGGTTCCAATCACACGCCTTCACAAAGATGGCGTTCGCCTTGCAAACCAGTTCGTCTGATCTGATCACCATTCTGCGCGATAAAAAACGTGATTTACGCCAGACCATTACACAACTCATCGACGCCTACGAGTTCGACATCGCCGACATCCAGCTTAACCTGCTGCTCGAATTGGACGACAAAGACCGGTTCGCGCTGATCAACAAAGCGCGTGTCGCCATTGAACGCCAAAACCTGCCAGAGGCAGGGCTCTGGCTCGACCTCTCAAATGAAAACGGCGTGAAACCCGCCGAACTGATCTGGCACAACGCCGCCCTCCTGATTCTCAACGGGAAACTTGCCGAAGCGCGTGTCATGCTGAACGAGGCCCTTCCCGCCGCCGCTTCAGATATCCGGCTGTGGGGTTTGTTGGCTGATATCCTGTTGCGCCTGGACGAGTATCCGGAACTCGAGACCCGTGTCTTTCCCGCCCTGCGCAGCGCATCGAGTAAAAAAGAACATTACCTTGTGTATATGGTGCGCGGGTATATTTTCAAACATAACGGTCCCAAAGATTATCGCGAGGCCCGCGCCGCCTT
>JAQVSS010000498.1 GCA_028700415.1 Kiritimatiellia bacterium | reverse complement strand
AAGCTCCACCGGCACCAAATCCGGCTCCGGAAAATAACGGTAGTCGTGCGCGTTCTCCTTGCTGCGCATCGACTGCGTCTCGCATGAATCAGGATCCCAGCGCCGCGTTTCCTGCACCAACGTCCCGCCGCCTTTGACCACGCCAAGCTGCCGCGCAATCTCGTACTCCAACGCCGCGTAAATGCCCTTGAAGGTGTTCATGTTCTTGATCTCCACCTTCGTGCCGAGCTGCTCCTGTCCCTCCGGACGCACGCTGATATTCACGTCCGAACGCATGTTGCCCTCTTCAAGGTTGCATTCACTGACTCCCGCGTACACCAGTGTCTGCTTCAGCGACTGCAGGTAGGCCATCGCCTCGTCCGGCGACGAAAGGTCCGGCTCCGAGACGATCTCCATCAAGGGTGTCCCGCAGCGGTTGAAATCCACTCCGCTGCTACCGGCGTAGTGGTTGATCTTGGCCGCATCCTCCTCCAGATGGATGTGGTTGATACGCACCAGCTTCGCTCCCGCGGGTGTCTCGATCGTCACGCCGCCGCCCAGACAGAGCGGATTGTTGTTCTGGGAAATCTGATAGTCTTTCGACATGTCCGGATAAAAGTAGTTCTTGCGGTCGAACGTGCTGTGCCTGCTGATCTCGCAACCCAGCATCAGTCCCGAAATGACCGTCAGCCTGACCGCCTCGCGGTTCATCACCGGCAGCGCCCCCGGATAGCCCAAACACACCGGGCAGACGTTGGTGTTCGGTTCCTCGCCAAACTTAAGACTGCACGCACAAAACATCTTGGTGCGCGTCTTGAGCTGCACGTGCGTCTCAAGCCCTATTGTGATCAGGTACCGGCTCATGCAAACCAAGACCTTTCTAATGTGCTTAGCACCAACATAACCTCATCTTTATGAAGCTCAGACGCAACTAACGATTCAGTTTCAACTCTCATCCGCAATTTATTAAGTGCCGCCGAAATATCGTGTTCCGTTGCATCCTGATGAAAGATTTTAAAGAAGTCCAGCCAATGCGAAGCCTTTATTCCACAAAGAGGCATTGCTTTGATACGTGACATGTAAGCGTCCATAATGCCGGTACGCGCAATTCTCCCAAAGTTGCCGCCCTTATCAGATGCAGGGGTGTCAGTACTAGCACAAGCTTTGGATGGATATGGAGTGATGCCACTTGGCACAAAGACAGTCGAATCTGTTTTCGCCTCCCGTAAACGCTGCCAATGATAGTTTCTGTAACGGGCAACATACTTCGCCAACTCGATAAATGGCGAATATATTTTAGGTCGCCCCGAGATCACATTCCCCAACGCCCAAGGCACAACCATTATCAAATCCGCATCAGCACATGCGTCAGCGGTTTGCGTGAAACGAAGACTTGGTTCACCCTCCTTGGCAATCAGATACCATCCTTTCAATTCAATCCCCATGATGGGCCGCGCGGCTGTGTCTGCCACATCTCTAAGCACCACATCAGGAAATGTTTGTGGCTGACGGATAAAGGCATAAGTCTGATAACTGTTTTCCTTATCCCAAACAGCACGCAACTGGTTAAGTGTTTCCACAACTTGATTTTCTATGGTCGCGCCCAAAGCGGAATTAAGCGTGAAAATATCCGTCGCATTGATTCCTTCGATGAAGGTGTCGCTCCTGAAATGAATGGCAAGCGCATTCAATGCATCCTTGACCCTACGCCAAAGGCCAATATGCTCCCAACTGTCGGCAGGTGGCGTCGGCATCGGTTCAGCCATAAGCGTTTTCGAGGAGACTGTTTTCGTTTTCTTCATTCTTCAGCCTTTCCACAGCAGCTTTATAATACACTGGATTTATCTCGGCGGCAAACGCTCTACGCTTCTGACGGTACGCCGCAAGCGAGGCGGAACACAGCCCTCCAAAAGGTTCCCACACCACATCGCCTTTATCCGAAGACGCGCGGATGATGCGTTCCAGCAAGGCAAGCGGTTTTTGATTCATGTGTACACATCCGCTTCTGCCTTTCAACCGTTCATGCCCACGCACGGCAGGTTCACGCCAAACATTTGAAACGCCAGTCTCACATATGAACTTGGCCCTCATCAACGCCCATTCCCCTGCCGTCATAGGTATCTTTCCGTCGCATGAGAAATAAGGACATCCATGCGGATGACCGTGCTCGTTGGCGAACGAAACTAACTTTGCAAAAGCATCAGGCGGCGGAAAATACCAAAGATGATCGGCCGTGAAATATTTGCGCGTGGCGGCATTCTTTACACCGCACGCCTGATTGGTTAATGATAATGGCAAACCGCTACGCACCCACTCGCTCCGTAGCCATTCCCGCAACGGCAATGTTTTCCCGTTCGAGACCAACCGGTTTTTACGCGTGTACTGCACGCACACTTCCGTCACCACCGGATATTTACGGATGGTCTTTGTGTTGCAGTTTCCGGCAACATGCGCAATCCCCTTGTCCCAGACATGACAGTTTCGAAACTCCCAACCGCACATCTCAAGCATCGTATGGCAATTGGCCCACCCCTGCTCGGAGTTCCAGAACCAAAGCGTGGCACACGGCAGCGCAGAATCATACCATGCTTTCGCGTGAGGCTCATACCATGCCGCTAAACTCTCGGACGAGAAGGGATCGCCGGGAAAACTGCCCAATCCGTACGGCCCGTCGGCTATGATGACCGTCGGCGCATCCCACGCAGCGTACGCTTGTAAAGCATCCCCTAAACAAACGCTTGCCCGTCGGTTCAAGAAACTTTCTTCGCGAAAGCCCGGATTTGTTGTCACACCATTCATCATGCTTATTGAATCAACTCTTCCAGCGCCTGGCCCGCGCGCAAGAC
>JAQVSS010000497.1 GCA_028700415.1 Kiritimatiellia bacterium | reverse complement strand
ACGCAATAACTCAAGAAACGTTTGATCCATTGGTTCTCTCCCGTTTCTTTCTATTGTGCTTCTTTCACCTCCTTCTTGGGCTACATCAGCGTTGCTTGTTCATTTCATTTCGTAAGCGATTGCCCTGCTGTTTTTTCCAAATAATTGACATTCGGATAAGTCATTTTTTTTTGATGACTAGCCTCATCCTGTCTGAATGAGCGGTTGGCTCAAGAACAGAACGACCAAATGGAAGAGCTGCTTCGGCGAGGGCGGCTTGGCTGATAACGGGGGTCTGTACCGGAGCGGCATGAATTCCCTTGTTTTTTTGAAGTGATACAATATTACCTGACATATACCAATAAAGGGATGTTGATCGCTATAATGGCCACGACAAACGCATCAATTCACGCCAGACGGGAAATGAGCTGCAACGCCAAGGATAACACATCAGGGCCAAGCGGTATAACAAGTCAGGACACAGTACGAGCGATGCAGGCTGCCGACATGCGAAGACGCGAAAAGCGACTGGGGAAGCAGCCGCAAGGCAAACGTGGTATGTTGTGCTGAACGGCTTAGCGGGCGGCCGACCCGATCGCGTCCAGCAGTTCCTCATCACTGAAGAAACCCAGCACGACCGCCAGCGACTCCGCCATCTTCCAGCCGAACAGCTTGCGCATGGATCGGACACTGCTGTTCTTGAACAGGGGCTTGCACAGTTTGAGCAGGGACAGGCACATCTTGTTGATCAGGCTCAGGTTGCTGAACGCCTGCCGATCCATCGTGGTGTTGTCATCTTTGGAGAAGCTCACATCCAGATGCCAATGCAGGCTCTCCACACCCCAATGCCCGCGGATCGCATCGGCACACAGGACCACATCGGTCACGCTGGTGATGTAGAAACGTTCTTCCGTTGTTTCCAGACCCGTGACCAGATTGACCATCTTCTTCTTGTAGCAGATGAGCTCTTCAAGCCCGACCACTGGTCCAGATCCTGAAACCAGCTGACCTGGCGGGTCAGGAAGAATTCCCGGGTTTCCGCCTGGTTGTGCGCTTTTTCGCTGCTCCGGCAGTAATCGACACCCTTGACCCGGATCTGTTCGCAGCGTGCGTTGGTGAAATAGTCGCTCACCTCGCCGTCCATGATTTCATGGTTGCCTTTCAGCGCGCCGATGTAATCACCTTTCTGTTCACGGATAATCGCGATCGTCTTCTTCTGCGTGTTCATGGCGTCGAACGTCACAATGCTGCCACATAAATCCATGCTGCCCAGGATGCTCTGCGCAACCGGGATCTCGTTCGTCTTATTTTCGATCTGGCGTGAATACAGGCAGATCCCGTGGGAATTGTCATAGATATGCAGGGTCTGCAGGTTCCTGACCGCTTCGCTGGTATCCCGCTTGCGCCCCGTCCCCCGGCTCTCTTTGCCGTCGACACAGATATGCCGCACGTCCGTGTTGTTCAGTTTGAGGACCGTTTTCAGCCGGGTGATCACATCGGCGATAAACCCGACCGTCGCCGCTTCCAGCCGCTCGGTCTTGATCAGACCGAAGACGCGCCGGAATGTAACGTGCGCCGGAATCCCGTTCGCCAGCCGCAGAAACTTCCGGAACCATTTCTCATAGGCATAGCCAAACTGCTCCATGTCGTGCCAGGTGCTGGCGCCGCCTAACGTGGCAATAAACACGATCACCACAATCTCGTGCAGCGGATAGTCGATCATGCCCGCCAGCCGCTCGTCCGTCACCGGCCGCAAGAACCGGATGAACCGCTGCATCGTCTTCTTCGGCGGCCGGGTTGTGTTCAGGTCGATCCCCGCCTTCAGCCGTTCCCCGTATTCCAGAATAAACGTGTTCACACGCGCCATCGTCTCATGTCCTCCCGTCCTCTGCAGCCACGTCCTTGCGTGGTCTGCCCGGCTTGCGCCGCGTCACATACGCCCGTGCATCCTGCTCCAGATGCCCTTCCAGCTCATCCAGCCGGCGCTGAATCTGCTGGTCCAGCTCACGCAGCTGCTGACGACAGGTCAGCCAGTGCTGGTAGCTGGCCGCCAGCCGCTTCGCTTCCGCCTCCTTTGGCCCGTCCACCGTCGTGGATATCAGTTTCTGGTCCTTCTTGCGCTGGTAGATCCACAAAAACGGCCCGTGCAGCTCACCGCTGTGACACTTGCAGGTCTTGTTGCCGCAGGCCTTATAGCGCTCATAGACTTGTGCCGCGATAAACGGCTTGCCGCGCAACAGCTGGTCCAAGACCGGCTCGCGCTGCTGCATCAGGCGCGCGATCGCCTGGCGCACCTGCGAGATCTCGCTCATACTTCGTACCTCCTATGATATGAACGGAATATTATACCACACAAACAGCAAAGCAGCAAGCTTTTTGACACAAAATGCTTGCTGCTTTTGGGGAGAGCTGTTTTTCAAATGCCTGTCGTCAGAGCGTTTGACACGGGTCTATTCATTTTTCTGCGAAATTGATGCGTTTATCCTGGCGTTGCGGTCCCAAGCGCGTGCATGCTACAATAAGTTATACTCATGTAATCCACCAGAACAGGAGGCTCGCATGAACACGATCCGTGTCGAAGTCTGTGTCGGAACCCAGTGCACCCTGATGGGCGCCATGGATATCCTCGAGGCAATCACCTCGCTGCAGGAGGTCGACGCCGCGTTGGACATCGCCGTTCAACCGGTTCCCTGCCGCAATCTCTGCGACGACGGGCGCCAGGCACCGGTGGTCATCATCAACGGCGATGTGCTGCTCCAGACGAACTCCGAAAGCGTCATGGCCCGGATCATGGCCCTGGCCCAGCAGCGGACGTGAGGGCAGCTTATGAAGATGCGCGGCTTGTT
>JAQVSS010000496.1 GCA_028700415.1 Kiritimatiellia bacterium | reverse complement strand
GAGCGGTTTGTGCGGTGTTTTCTTCATGTGAGCGCAATTCCCATCTCTTTGACCTTAATCCGATTATGCCGCTATTCCGCGACCCGCATAACGTGCCCGCCACCGGCCGAGACCGGATAGATTTTCGTTGCCGTGACAAAGCGCGACACCTGTTGCGCTTTGCGATCCCCCCAGGGCATCACCCGGCTTTTAGGATAGGTCACGTAAAGAAGTCTCCGTGCTCGCGTCATAGCGACGAACGCCTCATTCTGCTCCTCTTTCATCTGACGGGTTCCCGTTTGCGCCCGGTAGTCGGGGAAGACTCCTTCGACCATGCCGATCAGAAAAACGACATCGAACTCCAGCCCTTTGACAGAGTGCACGGTCGCAAGTGTCAAAACATCGCTCGACCCAGATGGACGAACGACGCCCAAAGACAGATTGGCTCTGAAACCTGAGAGCGAACGGTATTCGGAAGCGGTGTTGTGGGTATAGCGAGTCCAGCAATCTCGCATGATCCCCACGTCTGCTAACACGCGAGCGCGCTCATGCTCGTCCCAAGTGTTCGCTTGTTTCGCATATTCTTCGATACGGTTAAGAACTGGCAGAAGTTTGGTTCCCTCAACAGCGACCTTTCGCCACTCCGGCAAACAGAACGACAATCTCTCGCTCCATTCTCTCGTGGCAGAACCGCGCAACGATTCCAATAAGTCGATCCCCTTATTGGCGCTCACATGCGAGACCGGATCTTCTATTCCGATTAGTTTGCGCAGTTGATTTAGGTGGAGTTGAGATCTCGGATTCACCAGCAGGCACAGCCCGAGATCAAAGACCCGCATAAAGTCGGAGTCGAAAGCCAAACCGTTCTGCTGCTGCCTCAACTCATATGGGATCTCGGCTTCTTGTACCACCGCTTCTAACGCCTGCATGGCATAACGGGTGCGAGCCAAGACCGCCATCTTACCGAGAGTCAAAGGCCCTTCGATATCCTCTCGCGGCGGGCCTTTCAGCAACTCGCCTATCTTGTCTACAATCCACTTCGCCTCTTGCCCCTCATCCTCGCAGGCAATCACTGTGCATTCCCCTTCATAGGCGGCCTCATCGGGTCGCATTCGATCAGAGGGGGACGCTGCCAGGGGGTTTGCAGCCTGAATGACCGACCGCGCAGACCGATAATTCTTCAGAAGCTCATGCCGCGTGACGGGCGAAAAATCCTGGCAAAACGCCTTTTCCATATACTCGATACTGGCCCCATTAAACCCGTAGATGGCTTGACTCTTACACCCGACCAAAAGAACGTTGCCGTTGGGTTGGCCCAACAGTCGAATCAACTCATATTGGATCGCATTCAAGTCCTGAGCTTCGTCTACGCAGAGATAGCGGTAAATACCTGCGTAGTGCTCCAAGATATGAGCCTGCTCCGTGAACAGTCTGTGCGTCAGCACGAGCAGATCGTCAAAGTCGATCCCCTGCTGGGCATGAAGCTCAGCCTCGAAGTTCTCGCGAATCGTATCGGCGTACTCCGCGCATAAACGATCACTCACGCCCGGAAGACCTGCCGCAAAACCGCGCTTCGCCGCACTGATCGCAGCTAGCAAGTTCATCAGGATTGCGCGACGTTCTTTATCGCTCTTGGCTCCAAGTTCCCGGCGGACAGAAGGGATCATGTGCAACGCTTTCTCCAGAAGTGCCATCCGGTCTTCATCGCGCTCGAAAATCGTTGGCATCCGCTCGCCTTCAGCGAGCGCGGAATAATGAGCCTCCAATACCATCTGACAAAACGCATGAATCGTTCCCACAAACGACCGCTCGCCGAGATCGGGCAGGTCTTTCAAACGTTCTTTCATCTCGTCCGCAGCCCGGTTCGTGAAGGTCAGCGCCAACACGCGGTAGCGCCGTTGCTGTGAACCCAATAGGCGCTTGACGCGCTCGGTCAGGACTCGTGTCTTGCCGCTTCCGGCAGAGGCGAGCACCAAATGGGCACCTTCCGTCGCCTCCACGATCTTCTTCTGTTCAGGTGACAGCCGAATATCCATTATGCCACCCCCTTTCGCGGCACGCCTAATACGTTCGAAAGTTCATCGAACAGCTCTTTGACTTTGGGCGGAAGTCGGCGTGCCTTGTCTGGAAGAGATACGATCTGCTCTGCAACTTTCGGTGCGGCTTGCGTTTTGTTGCTGTCCAGCCACTGTTCCAGGTCGGCAGTCGTCTTGCCCTTGGCCTCGCGCTCTTTGGCCTCTCGATGTTTCGGATGCGGCTCCGGCGGGAGTTCAAGTTCAAGAAATGCGGACCGGATACAATCCTGATAACCTGACTGCAACAGGTCGGCTTCGAAATCTCGGCCATTAGGCAAAAAGACAATCTTGCCGCCTGTTACACCCTTCGCCTGTTTCTCGACCTCGGGCTTCACGTTAGTTTCCGAATCGCTGAAGATCAGCCACGGGATCCCCATTCCAGTAACCAGCCGTAGAAAAGCCTTGTAGTTTCCGTAACCGCCCACATTGACCATCGCGACACCCAACGCGAACGGCTCTTGCCCGAAGTACTGCTTCGCGAAGATCGGCAACGCCTGTTCTTCTGTCTCCCCTTCGAACAGCACAACAGCACGCGCGAACAACAGCTCGCCCCGTGTGTTCAGCACATCGCGCCTGATCCGCCGAATGTCCTCCTCCCCTAAACCTGACACATCCACTTGACGCACGCTCGTTTCCGATTTGGCTTTTGTGAAGTGGCGGATACATTCCAACCCAGCAAGCGCCGCGATATACGGCGAATGGGTGCTGACGATCAACTGCCCAGGCATCTCGGCCATTTGGGCGCAAAGCTGCCGTTGCGCGTTGGGATGCAG
>JAQVSS010000495.1 GCA_028700415.1 Kiritimatiellia bacterium | reverse complement strand
GTGTTCATCTGCAACCTCCTTGTCCGCCAACAGGCGGTTGTCGCTGATATGCTCGATCCGGCCGTCTCGGATTTTGATGATCCGGTCGCAGCATCTGGCGGCCGCCTGATCGTGGGTGACCATGACGGCTGTCACCTGGCTGTTCTTGACTGCTTCGCCGACCAGGTTCAGGATGTCCGTCCCGTTTTTGCTGTCCAGGTTGCCGGTCGGCTCATCGAGAAAGAGCAAGTCCGGCTGCCCGATTAGCGCCCTGGCGAGTGCACAGCGCTGCTGTTCTCCGCCGGATAGCTGGTTGGGCCGGTAATCGGCCCGGTGGGTCAGGCCGACCTGGCCCAGCATACGGTCGACCCGGGTGTCACGGCCGTATCGGACGCGATTGATGAAAAGCGGCAGCAGGACATTTTCCCGCACGCTCAAGCCAGGCACCAGGTAGAAAGACTGGAACACGAACCCCATGTGGATGCGCCGCAATCTGGCCTTGGCGCGGTCACTCAGCGCGTCCGCCGGTTCGCCCAGCACAGACAATTCTCCCTGGTCGATCGGTTCGAGCAGACCCAGACAATGCAGCAACGTGCTCTTGCCCGATCCGGATGGACCCATCACGGCCACGAACTCATTGGTCTGGATTGTCAGTGAAACCTCATGCAGGACAGGGGTCACCTGTTCGCCCATAACATACGACTTGGTCAGGTTGCGGCAGGACAGCGCGGTCATGACTATTCTCCTTCCCTTAACCCGCGCATCGGGCTGGCGCGGTTTAAGAACACCAGGCAGAGCAGCGAAACGCATCCGGCGATGCCTAAGCCGACGGCAGGACCCAGCCAAAAGGCCGATAGGTCCATCGAAAGGCGCAGGGCGATCTGCAGCGCGAAGACCAATCGGGGCAGCGCGGCGGCCGCGACAAGCAATCCGCCGGCCAGGCCGTTCACAGAACCCAGAACGCCGGCCGGCAGCAGCTCCCCGAGGAAAAGGCGCAGGATATAGCCCGGTGTCAGGCCAAACGCGTAATAGAGGCCGATCTCACGCCGTCGGCGCATGAAAAGCAGCAGGGCCGTGTTGGTCAGACCGAGGATGCCGATCAGGACCGACAAGGCGGCGATCAACTCCAGCGCGGCGACAACCTGGCGGCCCTCGCGGGCCAGTTCGGCCAGCATGTCGCGCTGAACCAGCAGTTCCAGGGGTCTGGGGCCCAGCGCATCCAGGATGGCATCCCGGGTCCGGACCGGATCTGCCGCCTGAACCAGCACGCTGTCATAGTCCCTGGCCGCAAAATCTTCGCGAAAGGACACGTCGGAGATCAGGGCATAGCGGCCCAGTTTGGTCTGGTAATCGTCGAAAAAGCCGACGATATGATAGGCAACTTCCCGATACGACCGGTCACGGGCGTAGATCTTGAGGATCAGCGAGTCGCCGGCCTCGACGTTGTAAATGCGGCGCATGGTCTGGGTCAACAGCAGGCCGCGACCGTCGAACATGTCTGCCCAGGCCGTCGGCTGCGCGGGATCGATCTCCAGGTCGCGAAATGTGCCGCTGTAGCTTTCGGGGACCCCCTGGATCCGGAAAAGCGCAAGGCGCTGCCCGGCGATTTCCACGGTTCCTGATGTGTAGAGCGGGCAAGCAGCGTCGACGCCGGGAATCTGGCTGATGCGTTTGACCCCGCTCCGGTTCAGATCCGGCATGAACAGCTCCAGATGGTAATGGATCTGGCTGGCCAGCCGGACCTGGCCGCGCGTCTCGCTGGTCGATATCGCGTGCACAATCAGGACGGTGGTGACGATCAGCGACAGCAAGGTGACCAGCACGGTAAAATCACGTGAGCGTCGCGCCTGGCAGACCGTGATCATGCCGGGACCGGACCGCCCGGGGTAGGCTTTCAGGCCCATGCTGAGCCAAAATGGCGCCAGACGAGGCAGGAGCAGAACCAGGCCAACCAGCAGGACGACCAGCGCCAGCAAGTACAAGACAAGGCCCTTCTCGTTTTGCCAGGCCAGCAAGAGGGCCAGGGGCGCCAGGAGCATGGCGATCAGGGGCGGCAGCCGCAGGCGGCCCTGTTCGCGGTCGGCCGCCTGATTGCGGATCAGGCTGCTGATCGACAGAGGTGAGGTCGCATGAAAAGACAGCCAGGATGCGGCCAGGCTGACCGCCAGGGCGGTGCCAAGCGACAGCGCCAGCTGGAGCCCGCCGGTCCGGAGGGCCAGGTAGCGATTGGGCGTGCCGGCGTTGAGCTGGCGCACCAGCACAC
This sequence comes from Kiritimatiellia bacterium, assembly GCA_028700415.1. Classification (GTDB taxonomy): domain Bacteria; phylum Verrucomicrobiota; class Kiritimatiellia; order RFP12; family UBA1067; genus JALHET01. The sequence goes on along the minus strand of JAQVSS010000495.1, from coordinate 592 downwards.
CCAGCAGGCCGAGGCCCAGTACCCAGCCGGCTACGCCCCCGATCAGGCCGAAGCAGAGGCTCTCTGCCAGAAGGACACGGCGAGATGTACGCTGCGTGGCTCCCAAGGCCCGAAACAGGCCGATCAGGGCCAACCGCTCGGTCACCAGTCCGGTGAACAAGATGACCAGGACCGAGACCGCCATCAGGCAGAGGATGATCGAGATGAACAGGAAAGGGACCTGGGTACGGTTGGCCTGCAGCCGGGCATGATCCTCCGGATAGCTTTCGGTCACCGCCAGGTCCGGGTGGCGCTGCGACAGGATGCGCATGACCTGACCCAAGTCGGTTCGGTCGGACAGGACCAGCGTGATGCTGTCCACATGGCCCGGAATCCCCAGGGCCGACTGGAGTTTTGTGAGCGGGACCAGCACGGTAATCGGACCGCCCTCCTGGACGAACGGGCCTTCGGCGTATGCCAGGGCCACGATCTCGAACGGGTGGCGGTTGCCCTGGATGACCAGCTCGACCAGGTCACCGACGGCCACCTGCAGACGCTCCGCCGCAGCGGCACCGAGAATGGCCTGCCGGCCGGTGAACGAAAAGCCGGACTG
>JAQVSS010000494.1 GCA_028700415.1 Kiritimatiellia bacterium | reverse complement strand
AAAGACGCCGCGCTGGAGCGCCGCTTCCAGCCCGTCCAGGTCGACGCGCCCTCGGTGGAGGACACCGTCTCCATCCTGCGCGGGCTCAAAGACCGCTTCGAGCGACACCACAACGTGCGCATCCAGGACGCCGCGCTGGTCTCCGCCGCCGTGCTCTCCGACCGCTACGTGCAGGACCGCTTCCTCCCGGACAAGGCCATCGACCTGCTGGACGAGGCCTGCGCCTCGATCCGCACCGAGATGGACTCCATGCCCGCCGAGCTCGACGAGATCACCCGGCGCGTCACGCGCCTGCAGATCGAGGAGACCGCGCTCAAAAAGGAGAAGGACCACGCCTCCAAACTGCGCCTCGATGAGCTGCGCAAAGAGCTCGCCGACCTCAAGGCTCAGGCGGACGCCATGACCGCCCGCTGGCAGTCGGAGAAGAAGGTGCTCGACGAGACGCGCGTGCTGCGCGAGAAGCTCGAGTCCGCCCGGACCGCGTACGACCAGGCCGAGCGCGCCTACGACAACAACAAGGCCGCGGAACTCAAATACGGCACCATTCCCGAGCTGGAGAAAAAGCTGAAAGCGGCGCAGGCCAAGCTCCAGTCGAAAGACGGCTCGGTCATGCTGCGCGAAGAAGTCACTTCCGAAGAGATCGCCGAGGCGGTCTCGCGCTGGGCCGGCATCCCGGTCACCCGGCTGCTCGAGGGCGAACGCGAAAAGCTCCTGCACCTGCCGGACGTGTTACACCGCCGTGTGGTCGGTCAGGACGAGGCGGTCGAAGCCGTATCGGACGCTGTGTTGCGCTCGAGAGCGGGCATCAAAAACCGCCAGCGTCCGGTGGGTGCTTTCCTCTTCCTCGGCCCCACGGGCGTAGGCAAGACGGAACTCGCCAAGACCCTCGCCGCCGAGCTGTTTGACTCTGAAGCCGCGATGGTGCGCATCGACATGTCCGAGTACATGGAGAAACACACCGTGTCGCGCCTGGTCGGCGCGCCCCCCGGCTACGTCGGCTACGAAGAGGGCGGGCAGCTCACCGAAGCCGTGCGCCGCAAACCCTACAGCGTGGTGCTGCTCGACGAGATTGAGAAAGCGCACCCCGACGTCTTCAACATCCTCCTGCAGGTGCTCGACGACGGCCGCCTGACGGACAGCCACGGACGCACCGTGAGTTTCCGCAACGCGGTGGTCATCATGACCAGCAACCTCGGCTCGGAGTTTATGGCGTCCGACCAGCCGGACACGTCCGGCGTGTCAGACCTCTCGCCCAAGGTCCGCAAGCAGGTGCTGGACCTGCTCAAGACCAGTTTCCGCCCGGAGTTCCTGAACCGCCTGGACGAGGTCGTGCTCTTCAAGCCGCTCGGTCACGCGCAGATCGCGGCCATCGTGAAACTGCAGCTCGAGGATCTGAAATCCCGTTTGGCGGAGCAAGAACTCGCGCTCGATGTGGACGACAAGGCCGTCGCGTGGCTGGCCGGCAAAGGGTTCGACCCCGTGTACGGCGCGCGCCCGGTCAAGCGCGCCATCCAGCGCGAGCTGGAGACGCCGGTCGCCCGCAAAATCGTGGCCGGCGCGTACGCGCCCGGCGCGGCCGTGCGCGTCACCGTCTCCGGCGACGCGCTCAAACTGACATGAAAATACGCCTCCTCCGGTTCCTGCGATTTTGATTGATAACCTCGGTTCACTGGGGTACTGTACCGGCGTTAAGCTATTGGAATGGAATGCGGTTCGGCACGTTGAACCCGTTCCGGTGGCTGTCAATCAAGGAGGATGCGAAATGGTGAGAAAAGTGACGATTTTCACGGGTCAATGGGCCGACCTGCCGTTCACCAAAGCGTGTGAGATGATGGCCGGTTTCGGATACGACGGGCTCGAGATCTGCTGCTGGGGCGACCACATCGACCTCGACAAGGCCTCCAAAAGCAAGACGTACTGCGAAGACAAGCGGGCAGTTCTTGAAGCGAACGGGCTCGGCTGCTGGGCCATCTCCAACCACTTGTCCGGCCAGCTGGTCTGCGACACCATCGACGCGCGGCATTACGCCTTCGCGCCGGCTTCGGTCAAGGGGAATCCCAAGGCCGCCAAAAAATGGGCGGTCGACATGCAGAAGAAGGCCGCCAAGGCCGCCAAGAATTTCGGCGTGGGCGTGGTCAACGGCTTCACGGGCTCGCCCATCTGGCCCCTGCTCTATTCGTTCCCGCCGAGCCTGCCCAATCAGATCGCCGAGGGCTACAAGGCGTTCGCCAAAACATGGAAGCCCATTCTCGACTACTATGCCGATAACGGCATCAAGTTCGCGCTCGAGGTGCACCCGACCGAGATCGCGTTCGACATCGCCTCGGCCCAGCGCGCCCTCGAGGCCCTGGACGGCCATCCGGCCTTCGGCTTCAATTTCGACCCGTCCCACCTCGGTTACCAGGGCGTGGACTACGTCAAGTTCATCCGCACCTTTGGCGACCGGATCTTCCACGTCCACATGAAGGACGCGTGGTGGGGACACGGCGACGGCACGGTGGGCGTGTTCGGCGGCCACACCGATTTCGCCGACCCTCGGCGGTTCTGGGACTTCCGGTCGCTCGGACACGGCGACATCAACTTCGAGGAGATCATCGTGGCCCTCAACGACATCAAGTACACGGGTCCTTTGTCGGTCGAGTGGGAAGATTCGCGCATGGACCGCTGCCATGGCGCGCAGGAAGCCTGCGACTTTGTGCGCAGCGTCGATTTCGCGCCCAGCGCGATCGCGTTCGACGGCCAGTTCGACCGGTAGTTCAGGGTTTCAGGTTCCTGGTTTCAGGTTCATAGTTCCAGCGAAACCGCGTTTGAAGGTCAGTTTGACCGCTAGATCAGCGGCAGG
>JAQVSS010000493.1 GCA_028700415.1 Kiritimatiellia bacterium | reverse complement strand
CCTTGAGGCTGATGAGGAAGACCGGGATATCGGGCTGCAGGTTGAAGCGCTGGCACTGCTCAAGCCGGTCCTGGGTCGAGCCGTCGAGGTAGCAGTAGGTCAGGCCGCGCTGCTCAAGCTCCTCCCGCAGCAGTTTGAGCATGGAGACGAACTGGCTGAAGACGAGGATGCGGTGGCCGCCGTCCATGGCTTCGTCGAGCAGCTCGAAGAAGGCGTCGAGCTTGGCGGAGGGCGCCCCGTAGGCGCCGGGCTTGTGGTGCTCTTTGAGCAGGTCGAGGTGGCAGCAGATCTGGCGCAGGCGCATGAGGATGGCGAGGATTTCGAAACGGGAACGGTCGAACCCCTTGGCTTTGACGAGGTCGCCGATGGTGCGGCGCGATTCGGCGAGCACGTCGTTGTAGACGCGCTGCTGGTCAAGGGTGAGCGGGCAGAAGGAGACCTTGACGATTTTGTCGGGCAGGTCTTTGGCCACGTCTTTTTTGAGACGCCGCAGCAGGAAGGGATGAAGCTTGCGGCGCAGTTTGGCCTGGGCGAGTTCGCCTTCGCGGTCGCCGGCGGCGATGGGGAGCTCGTAGCGACCGCGGAAAAGGTCGTACTCGCCGAGGTACTGCGGCATCAGGAAATCCATGATGGACCAGAGGTCGGCCACGCTGTTCTCGACGGGTGTGCCGGTGAGAACCAATTTGCCGACGGCGTTGATCTGTTTGGCGGCGACGGCATTTTGGGTGGAACGGTTCTTGATGTGCTGGGCCTCGTCGAGCACGGCCACGGAGAATTGGAAAGGCCGGTAGGCGTCGAGGTCGCGGCGCAGGAGCGCGTAGGAGGTGATGACGAGGTCGGAGGCGGGGATTTGCGCGAAGAGCGCGTCGCGGTCGGGGCCGGAGACCACGAGGCGGCGCAGGTGGGGCACGAAGGTTTCGGCCTCGCGGCTCCAGTTCTCGACGAGGCTGGTCGGACAGACGATGAGCGCGGGTTTGCCGCAGGCCTGCGGGTCCGTGCGGGGCAGGCTGAGCCAGGTGAGGGACTGGAGGGTTTTGCCGAGGCCCATCTCGTCGGCGAGCAGGCCGTTGAGGCCGGAGCCCTCGAGGAAGCGGAGCCAATAGACGCCCTCTTTCTGGTAGGGGCGCAGGGTTTTTTCCAGCGCGCCGAGGGGGACGGGGGTCAGGCGCGTGTTGCCGGAACGATTGCAGGAGGCGGCTTTTTCGCGCCAGTCAGGCGGGTCTTCGACGTCGATGCCGTCGAGGGCGTTGAGCGAAGCCTGCACGAATGGCGCAAAGAGCGAGGGCATGAGGAAATGACCGGGCGCGGCACTTTCGCGGCTCTGGCAGTCGTTGAAGATCGCGCGCATCGATTCGACGGCGTCGCGGTCGATGAGCAGGGACTGGCCGTCGCGCTCGAGGAAGGAGTCGCCGCGGTTGATGGCGCGCTGGATGTCGGCGGGCGGCAGCGGGTGCTGGCCCGGCAGGTCAAAGGTGAAGCCGACGTCGAACCAGCCGCCGCTCTTTTCGGCGATCTGCACGACGGGGGTGACGACGGGAAGCTCGTCGACGAGTTCTGCGAGTTTGCCGGTGAAAGCGATCTTCCAGCCGCTGCGGCCGAGAGCGGGATAGCCGCTGCCGAGGAAGTTGAGAACCTCGCGGGTGCCGACGAGAGTGTAGGCGGGACCGGTGTCGGCGAACCCGTAGTGCCCGAGCAAGGCGACGGCCTTGGTTTCGGCGGGCAGATTACGGGTGTGGTATTTGAGCAGGTCGTCCGGGTCGGGCACCGCAAATTCGGCCTGGGTGTCGGGGACGCCTGCGGGGAAAGTGTGCGTGCCGTAAGCGGCAGTCAGCGAGGCGCGGAGCGAGGCGCGCGTGCCTTGAAGCTCGAGGTGGAAAACGGGGGATCCGGGGGTGGCGGCGAAGAGATCGGGGGGCAGTTCCAACTCGACGGGTGTGACGGCGCGGAGTCCGGGGAGGTCACGGCGGAGGAAGTTGATCACCCGTTCACGCGGCACGATCTCGTCGTTCTGGTAGATGGAGTGATAGGGTACGGGCAGCACGTTCTTCATAGGCCAGACGTGACCGTTGGCGAAAACGCGCCCGTGGCGGCCGTGGACAAGGTAGGCAGGCAGTTCGCCGGTGCGGGCGAAGGGAAGTTCCGTGAAAGGGAAGATAACGAGCTCGCCCGTGTCGTGGTCCAAGTCAACCCGCAGGGATGTCTGCATGGGGATGGCCTCGATGGTCAAGCCGCCTTTGCCGGCCACGCCGATCCGGGTGTGATGGGCAACGTCGAGGATGTTCAGAAAATCGGCGGCGGAAACCTCGAAACGGTCGGGAGGGGGGCCTTCGCAGATATCTTCGAGCACGGTCAGCAGGTTGTCGTCCTCGGGCGAGAACGAGAAACATGTGCCGCGCTGGACGGTTTCGGGCGGCTGCGTCCCGGCACCCGTCAACAGCAGGAGACTGACCGGGACGCGTCCTTTCCAGAAGTCGGATATCCAGGACGGGTGGACGGTCAGCCCGAGTCGCGCGGGTGTGCCGTGCGGGGAACGCTGAAGGTAGGTGGCGGTGTCCATTTCAGCGAGGCGTCGCGCGCGGCGCTGGTCTTCCTGGTATTTCTGTTCGCGCAGGGGGTCGGCATGGCGCAGCATGAGGGTGATGCCGAGGGCGACGACATGGGGGCAGACGAGGCCCTGGCTGCGGTTGGTGAAACAGGGGCAGAGGCTCTCGATGGTGCCGTTTGCGCGGAGCCGCAGTTTGGTGTGGATGTCAGAGGCGGACTCGCGGGCGATCACGCCGGTGATGAGGTCGCCCGCCATGTCGGCTTTCAGGACTGCGCCGCGGTTCACCAGCCTTTCCGCTTG
>JAQVSS010000121.1 GCA_028700415.1 Kiritimatiellia bacterium | reverse complement strand
CTTGACATCCGTACGGACACTCCGCATACTTTTACCCAATTTCTTCGTTCGAGTTACTGCAAACGGTTGGGGGTATGATGAGTCTTCTTGTCGTGATTGGAGGGGTTTCGGTCATCCTTGCGCTAGCCTACTGGCTTTACGGCGGGCTCCTCGCACGGCTTTTCAAACTGGATCCCGAGGCAAAGACGCCCGCCGTGACTTTGCGCGATGACGTGGATTACGTGCCGATCCCGCCGTATTTCCTGTTTGGCCAGCACTTTTCGGCCATCGCGGCCGCAGGCCCCATCGTCGGGCCGATCGTGGCCGGAGTGGCATTCGGGTGGGGGCCGGCGTTGGCCTGGATCCTCATCGGCGCGATTTTCATCGGGGGCGTGCATGATTTCGGCGCGCTCGTGGCATCGATCCGCCACCAGGCCTGCTCCATCACCGAGGTCGTGCGGCTGAACATGACGCGCCGGGCGTACCTGCTCTTCTTGGGGTTTATCTGGATCACCTTGGTGTACATCATCGTGGCGTTCACGGACGTCACCGCCCAGTCGTTCGTGGGAAAGGTGACGCTTGAGGACGGCAGTGTTGTCAGCGGCGCCGGCATTGCGACCTCGTCGCTTCTCTATTTGGCGCTGCCGGTGTTCATGGGCCTGCTCATGCGGTACGCGAAATTGTCGGTCGGGTGGGCGACGCTCATCTTCCTGCCGCTGGTTGGCGTGGCCATCTGGGCGGGACAGAAGATCCCGTTCAATGTGGAGGCGCTGCTCAACGTCAATCCGGTTACGGCGCTCAAGGTGTGGGACGTGGCGCTGCTGGCGTACTGCGGCCTCGCAGGGGTTGTCCCGATGTGGATGCTCCTGCAACCGCGCGGACATTTGGGGGGCTGTTTCCTGTACATCGCGATCATCGGCGCCGCTGCCGGGCTGGTGATCGGCGGGGGGACGGTTCAGTACCCGGCCTTCAACGGATGGGCCGCGGCGAATGGGGACACGCTGTTCCCGTTCCTGTTCATCACTATTGCCTGCGGCGCATGTTCGGGATTCCACGCGATCGTGTCTTCCGGCACGAGCAGCAAACAGTTGCGGCGCGAGCCGGACGCGCGGGTCATCGGGTACGGGGCGATGCTGCTTGAGGCCCTTGTTGCCGCGGTGTCGCTCGCCTGCGTGATGATGCTGGCCGTCAATGACCCGATGGTCAAAAAGGCGCCGAACTTCATTTATGCCAACGGCATCGGGGAGTTCCTCCATGTCTTCGGCGTGGCGAAAGCGTTCGGGATCTCCTTCGGGCTGCTCGCCTTCGCGACGTTTGTTTACGACACGCTGGATATCTGCACGCGGCTCGGGCGGTATATCATTCAGGAACTTACCGGCTGGAAGAACCGGGGCGGACGGTGGGCCTCCAGCGCCATCATGGCCGTGACGCCGCTCCTGTTCCTGCTGCGGACGGCAACCGACAGCAAAGGCAACGTGATACCGGTATGGAAGGCGTTCTGGTCCCTGTTTGGCGCGAGCAACCAGCTGCTCGCCGCGCTGACGCTGCTGGGCGTCGCCGTGTGGCTGGTGCACCGCTACCGCGCAAAGTGGATCTGGTTTGTGATCGGTTTGCCGACCGGTTTCATGTACGTGATGAGCGTGTGGGCCCTGGCCGCGATCTTGCGCGCGAAACTGGCGTTGGCCGGTTGGTGGAGCGATCCGGTCCCCTGGGTCGCGGCCCTCCTGATTATCCTTGCCGTGCTGATGCTGATCGAGGCCGTCAAAGTCATCGCCCGCTCTTGCCGGCGTTCCCCTCTGCAAGCGGATGCCCCGCGCTGATTTTCCTGATTTCCCTCCGCGCGTTTTTCTGTTGCGCTTTCGGTCCGGGTTTGGCATGTTTCGCCCGTGTTATTTTTCAGCTGATTCAGCGCGTTAAACGGGGCGCGCCTGAAAACGGTTTCTTGATGTGTGATGAAGGAGGAATCGCCCGAAATGTCGCAAACTCTGCTGGACGCGTTGGATGGCTGGAACAGTGTGAAGAGCGCCGAACTCTACGGGATCGGCGCGTGGGGCCAGGGGTATTTCAAAATCACCGAAGACGGGTATGTGGCCGTCAACCTGAAAAACGCCAAAGGCACGGTCAGCATCAAGCTGTGCGACATTGTGGCGGGCCTGCATGACCGCGGCATGGGGCTGCCGCTCCTGTTGCGGTTCAGCGATCTGCTGGGGGACCGCATCCGCCTGATCAACGAAACGTTCAAGAAGGCGATCGCGGATTACAGCTATCAGGGGGAGTATCGCGGCGTCTTCCCGATCAAGGTCAACCAGCAGCAGCAGGCGGTGCATGACGTGGTGACCTTTGGCGCGCCGTACCACCACGGGCTCGAGGCCGGTTCCAAGGCCGAACTGATCGCGGCGTTGGCCTATATGCGCGACCCCGACGCCTTCCTCATCTGCAACGGCTACAAGGATGCCGAGTTTATCGACCTTGCACTCTCCTCCCTCAAAATGGGGTTGCAGACCATTATCGTGCTGGAGACCCCAGACGAATTGAACCTGATCCTCGAGCGGGCGAACGCGCTGAACATCCGCCCGCGGATGGGCATCCGTGTCAAGCTCTCCAGCCGCGTCGGCGGCAAATGGTCCGAGTCCGGCGGCGAGCGCAGCGTTTTCGGGCTCACGCCCTCGCAGGTCATCGATGCGGTCGACCAGCTCCGCGGGGTGAAGATGCTCGACTGTCTGGAGCTGCTGCACTACCACCTCGGTTCACAGGTGCCCAACATCCGCGAGATCCGCGACAGCGTCAAGGAGGCGTCCCAGTTCTATGTGGGCCTTGTCAAAGAGGGTGCGCGGATGGGCATCTTCGATATCGGCGGCGGTCTGGCCATCGATTACGACGGGTCGCACACCAATTTCGCCAGCAGCGCCAACTACGACATCTCCGAATATTGCGCAGACGTGATCGAGGGGATCATGACCGCCTGCAACGAGGCGGAAATCGCGCATCCGACCGTCATCAGCGAGTCGGGGCGCGCGCTGATCGGCTATTATTCCGCGTTGCTCATCAACGTGCTGGATGCCGCCATCTATGAGGAGAAAGAAGCGCCCGAGAACATTCCTGAGCCCCGGCCTGAAGCGCTCGAGAACATGATGTATGTCGCGCGCACGCTGAGCCTCAAGAACCTTCAGGAGTCGTTCAACGACGCGCTGTATTACCGCGAAGAGATCCAGAAAGCCTTCAAGCACGGCGACATCACCCTGCGCCAGCACGCCGCCGCCGACTGCCTGTTCTGGTATATTCTCACGCGCATCCGGGAACTGTTGCCCGGCCTGAAGGCCGTGCCCAAGGATTTGCTCGGTCTCGATGCGCTGCTCGCCGATGTGTATTACTGCAATTTCAGCGTTTTCCAGTCCCTGCCCGACGCGTGGGCGATCGACCAGCTCTTCCCGATCATGCCGGTTCACCGCCTGAACGAGAAGCCCTCGCGCATGGCCTGTCTCTCCGACATCACCTGCGACTGTGACGGACGGATCGACAACTTCATCGACCAGCATGACGTCAAGCCCGTGCTGCCTGTCCACTCCTTCCGCCGCGGCGAGCCCTACATGCTCGCTGCCTTTCTTGTAGGCGCCTACCAAGAGACGCTCGGCGACCTCCACAATCTCTTCGGCGACACCAATGTCGTCAGCGTGCAGGTCGACGAGGACGGCGACATCGATTACGTGCAAGAGTTGCAAGGCGACACGGTGGGCGACGTGCTGAGCTACGTCGAGTACCGCCCCGAACGGCTGATGGAGCAGTTCCGCGCCCTCGCCGAGGACGCGGTCAAAGCCCGGCGCATCACCCCCGCCGAACGCCGCGAGATCCTCGCCGCCTATGACGCCGGCCTGCGCGGCTACACGTATTTCGAGCAGTAGCGGGGGAGTGTTTTCCCGATTCCATCGCGCCCGAGAAAGGACGGCCATTCCCGATCCAACACAAGACGCACTTCCTCAAGCGCGGATGAGCGGTGCACAGCGAGTCGTCCGTCTTTGCGGGGCGCAGATTCCCGCTTCGGGACTTATTTGACCCGTCCTGTGTAAGCGTCGGCGCCGGAGTTGTCGACCGCGTACTTGAAGAACTTGCCCTCCGCCTCCGAGCGGGCCTTGTCCCAGGGGCGAGGACTGCCGCAGAGCTGCACGGCCCAAAGTTTCAGTTCTTTGCGGTGCCAGTTGACCATGCAGTTTGTGCCCCACGCGCCGCCATGTCCGAACCAGGCGTCTTCTTGGTCTTCTTCCGGTGCCTTGAGCCCGAGCGAATAACCCTCCATGCCTTTTGGACGCGTCGACTTCGCGAGAATCTCCTTCACGGTCTCCTCCTTGAGGATACGCACGCCGTTTTCACCCATGCCGAGATTCATGAGCATCTTGTAGAACTTGAGCTGGTCGTTCGCTGTCGTCCAGAGGCCCGCGCCCGCCGACGCGAAGACGTGGTCGCCGTTGTAGGGACGCTGCTGCATATCGTTCTGCACGCGGTATTTTGCGGGCGCGTCCTTCACGCAGTCGTACATCTCCACCTGCTTTTTGAGCTGCTTGTCGGTCGGCTTGAACGAGCTGGACGCCATGCCGAGCGGATCCAGGACGCGCTCCTTGAGGAACTCCTCCCAGCGCTTGCCGGTCACCATTTCGACGACGGCCGCGCCGATGTCGATTCCGGTATTGGAATATTGGACCTTCGTGCCGGGCTCGAAAAGCAGCGGGGACGACGCCGCGATCGCCGCGGTCTGCCGGAGCGGGGCGCCGCCGGACCAGCCGCCGCCCTTGATGGCTCCCTGCTTCGCGCAAATCTCAAACGGGAATCCGCCGGTGTGGTTCATGACCATGCGGACGGTGAGTGTGTTTTTCGCACGCACAAGGTTCTTCACACCATTCGTGTTGGATTCGAGAACCCAAAGCTCCTTGAACTCCGGCAGGTAGTTCGAAACGGGATCGTCGAGCGAAATCTTGCCTTCCTCGACAAGTATAGCGACCGTCACGCCGCAGAAGCCCTTCGTCTGAGAGCACTGCATGTAGACGTTGTCCATCGTGATCCGGCGCTTCGCCGCGACGTCGGCGTAACCGACGCAGGCGGTCTCCTGCAGGCCGTTCTTGTAAAAGACGTTGACCGCGCCCGGGAGCTGTCCTTTTTCGACGTAAGACGCGAGCGCGTCCTTTGCAAACGTCGTTCCCGAATCCTTCGGCCCGTTGCAGACCGTGCAGCAACCCGAGACAATCGCCGCAACGGCGATGAGCATCATCATCAGTTTCTTCATTTGATCTTTCCCGTTTCCTTTTTTACTTGTTGAAACCCTTGTGGTTCATGAATTCCCAGATGCGCCCCATCCAGGTGTAGCTGCCCGTACCCGGCGCGGCTTTCTTCTGGAAGCAGTGATTGCGTGTGGCCAGCGTATGGAGATCGGACTGGATGCCCATCCGGCGAAGCTGCTCCCAGCATTTCACCGAGTTCATCGAGGCCCAGCCGTCCGCGTCGCCGTGGATGAACAGGACCGGACACGTCGCGAGGTCGAACGAAAACTCCGGGACGGGCCGCGCGTCGTCCTCGTTGCCGCCCTGGGCGTTCGGTTTATCCGCGCCGTCCGTGAGCGCGTACGCCGGATAGATCGCGACCGCCCACTGCACGTTGCAGGGGAGCTTGTCAAGGGCGTCGATCGGCCTGTAGGAACAGCGTTTCGAGCTGGTCGCGCCCATGAGCGTCAGATGACCTCCGGCCGAGGAGCCCATGATGCCGATGCGGTCGGGATCGAGCCCCTTGGCCGCGGCCTGGCTGCGGACGACCCGGACGGCGCGCTGCAGGTCCTGCCACGCCGTCGTGTGCTTGGCCAACCCGCCCAGCGGACGCGGAACGCGGTGTTTCAGCGTCACGACCGTCATGCCTCTCTCGTTCAGGTAACGCCGCGCCGGCGCGACTTCGTAACCGTCCGGATCGTTGCGGTTGTAGCCGCCGCCCGAGTAGATGATCTGGATCGCCTTCGTCTTGAGCTCCTTCGGCATGTGCCACTCGAGATAGGGCACGCACTGGTTCGTCTGCAAATCCGGAATTTTCCCTTCCGGCCAGACCGGCTCCTTGCTGTATCCGCCGCGGGCGTCGTCGGCCGGATAGCGGGCCATGAGATCCTCTTCCGCGCCGAGACGGCCGTCGAAATTCATCTGGCGGAGGAACTCGGCGATCCGGTCGAGCCAGTGGTCGTACGCGGTGCCGTCCTCACCCTTGCCCGAGTCGCCCATGAACCCGTGGGACCGGTCCGCGAAGAGATGGAGCTCGGCCGGGATTTTCATCCTGCGGAGCTGGCGGTAAATCTGCGTGGAGCCGTTCGGCGAATAGAGATCCGCCCCGCCGTGGAAGAGCGCCATCGGACACGTCTTCGCGTCGAACTTGAACACGTCCGAGAGCTTGACGTCGATCGCGTCGCCCTCGCGCGTGTTGGGGCCGGCGAGTCCGTCCGTGAGCGCGTAGGCGGTGTAGATCGGTATGGCCCAGTTGACGTGGCACGGAAGCCGGTCGAGCGCGTCGGCCGGCCCGTACGCCGGCGTGAGCGCGCTCGTCGCGAGCAGCACCGTCAGGTGCGAGCCCGCGGAGAACCCGAACGCGCCGATCTTTTCCGGATCGAAGCCGCGCTGCTGCGCCTCGCTGCGGACGAGGCGGACGGCGCGCTGCCCGTCCTCCCACGCGCTCTGGTAGATCGGCAGCCCTTGCGGACGCGGCGTGCGGTAGGTGAGGCTCGCGCAGACGAACCCGAGTTCAATGAATTTCTTTGCGACCCGGTCGATCCACACCCCGTCGCAGCAGGTGTAATAACCGCCGCCGGAGATGAGCAACACGCATCCGCCGTTTTTCGTTGCCGGCGCCTCGTACCAGTCGAGATACGGCATCACGTGTTCCGCCGCCTTGAATCCCGGCGCTTTCGCTTCCTGAGTGGTTGCCGCGATCTGATTGGTTTGAAAATCCGGGATCTTTCCTTCCGGCCACAGCGCGACCCGCTCCCCGGCGGACGCCAGAACGGCTATCCCTAACCAAGCACCAAGAACCAACGCTTTTCTCATCGTGTCGCTTCCTTCCTTGTTGCCGCGAGCGCCGCCGACCTTTCCGGCACCCATCACAAACCGGCAACAACAAAACAGGTTAGCGAAATCGGGGTGGATATGGGAGACAAAACGCAGCTCTTCTCAACGTCCAGTTGCTCCCGGCGGATAAGATAAGAAGGCTGAACTCTTGTTGTGCTGCTCGCCGGCCGATTACGATGGGTTGCCCGTCCGCGCTCGTTTCGTGTATGATACCGCCCTGTGAAATCAACCGGTTACAGCGAAACCTCCTTTTTCAGGTTCTAATTCCCCGAAGGAAGCTCCCATGCCCAAAGTCCTCATCATCGGCGCCGGCGGTGTCGGCGCGGTCGTCGCCCACAAGTGCGCGCAAGCCCCCGAGGTTTTCACCGACATCGTGATCGCGTCACGCACCAAGTCGCGGGTGGACGCGCTGGCCAGCCAACTTCCGCGCAAGGTCACCGCGGCGCAGGTCGACGCCGACAACGTGCCGCAGACGGTGGCGCTTTTGAAAAAGCACAGGCCCGACCTCGTGATCAACGTGGCGTTGCCGTATCAGGACCTCCACATCATGGACGCCTGCCTGGAGGCGGGCGTGAATTACATGGACACGGCCAACTACGAGCCGCTCGACACCGCGAAGTTCGAGTATAAATGGCAGTGGGCCTATCAGGAAAAGTTCGAGAAGGCCGGGCTCATGGCGCTGCTCGGCTCGGGGTTCGACCCGGGGGTCACCAGCGTTTTCTGCACCTACATTCAAAAGCATTTTGTGCCCGCCATCGATGAGATCGACATCATCGACTGCAACGCGGGCAGCCACGGACAGCCCTTCGCCACGAATTTCAACCCCGAGATCAACATCCGGGAGGTCACGGCCAAAGGCCGGTACTGGCAGGCGGGTAAATGGATCGAGACGGCACCGCTTTCCGTCAAATCGCCCTTCGCCATGCCGGACGGCCTCGGCACACTCAATATCTACCTGATGTACCACGAGGAGCTGGAGTCGCTCGGCAGGCACATCAAGGGCCTCAAGCGCGCGCGGTTCTGGATGAGCTTCTCGGACAACTACCTCAAGCACCTCGAGGTGCTGGGCAACGTCGGCATGACGCGCATCGACCCCGTGCGGTTCAACGGCACCGACATCGTGCCGCTCCAGTTCCTGAAGGCCCTGCTGCCCGACCCCGCCTCGCTCGGCCCGCTGACCAAGGGCAAGACCTGCATCGGCTGCCAGGTCAAGGGCAGGGACGCCGAGGGCAAGGACAAGACGGTTTTCGTCTACAACGTCTGCGACCACGAGGCGTGCTACAAAGAGGTCAAGTCGCAGGCGATCTCGTATACCACCGGCGTGCCCGCCATGATCGGCGCGAAGATGATCCTCACCGGCAAGTGGGCCGGCAAGGGCGTCTTCAACATGGAGCAGTTCGACCCCGACCCCTTCATGGACGCACTCAACACGCACGGCCTGCCGTGGAACGTGCTTGAGAAGAGTGTCTTCGAGAAGCCCTGACGGCTGGTTCTGCGGTTGAATGTTGGGCGGGCACGCAAGGCCCCGGCGACAGAGCGCCGGAACGACAGGGATCACGCTGAAAAAATCGGGCGGACGGCACAGAGGCTGCGGGGGTTTACCACTGAGGCGCAGAGGCACGGAGGGAAACGCCCAACGTTCAACGCTCAACGCGCAACGTTCAAGTGGGTGGACGAGTGTCGGGCGTCGAGTGTGGCAAGGTTCCGGCGACAGAACGCCGGGACTACAGGGACACGGGCCTGAAACCAGATGACTGAAACCAGAAACCAGAAACCTGACACCTGAAACCTGAAGCCGCGGACGGCACGGAGGCCGGCCCTCCTTTTTTTCGGCCCGCACGCTGAACGTCCAACGCCGGACTTCGAAGTTGCGACACAAAGGGACAAGTATTTGGAGAGCAGTTGCGGCGGGGCGGGTCAACTGCCGAAGAAAGCGTCGGGATAATTGACGGCGTGATTTTTTAGTTGTCCGTGAAAAGGCGATGTGCGACGCTATTGTCATGAATTTTGACCTGAAAGCGGCTCTGTCGGATATCGAGGCTACACCGGATTTGCTTGAGCGCGCAATGAAACTCGCCGGCGTGGTCTCAACGCTCTTCAGCGAAGCGGGGTGGCCTCTGATGGTCGTTGGCGGATCGGCGGTAGAGTTCTATACAGAGGGCGCTTACATGTCCGGCGATATTGATTTCTGCCGCCGTCGGATTGAGCCGATACCTTTGCGTCTGGCGCAGGAACTGATGGGGCGCTTGGGCGCGACAGGCGGGCCACGCAGTTGGAAGGCGGGCGGTCTTTTCGTTGATGTGCTCGGCCTGCTGGAAAACGAGTCTGTGAGTCCGGCGCGCGAGCTGCAGACGCCATACGGGACTGTGAGCCTGATTCCTGCGGAATTGCAGTTGGTCGAACGTGTGCTGTCTGCCACCTACCCGGCAAGGGACGGCGCCATGTATGACACGGCCAAAAAGATCATGGCGGTCGGGTTGGCTGGCGAGGCGCCGTTCGACTGGGGCGAGGTTTGCCGTCTGGCTGCCCTGCCGTCGTTCAAGGTGCTGGATGAGGTCAAGGCTTTGCGGCAGGAGGTCGAGAATGAGCTCCGCTGAGGCTGTCAGAACGAAGTGGACGTGGGAAGAGTGGCTGGCCGGCCGTCAGGCGCTCCGCGAACTCGCCCGGCGTGTCGGGGCACCGGCGTGCCGACGCCAGGAAAGTTCGTCCGACAAGCGGCTGCGTGCGGCCTTCGATGGCGGGCGGGCTCCCGCGCAGTCGGTGAAGGTAATCAGTTCGTGAACGCTCAAGTGGGGAACGAGTGTCGAGCGCCGCAGAATTCCGGCGACAGAGCGCCGGAACTACAGGGACACGGGCCTGACACCTGAAACCTGATACGCGCAAACTGCGGACGGCACGGAGGCCGTCTCTTGTCTCTCCATTATTGAAAACAAAGGTTCTTCGAAGGAAATGGAGGGTCGGGCTCCGTCCCGACCGAAGAAAGCGGCCCAATTTAGAATTGCGTCAGTTGACCTGCACGCCCGGATTGACGGGAAAGGGGCGGTTCGGTACAGTGGCCGCACACTGTATGGGTGATTGAAGAAGGAGGAGGGCGCATGAGGGGAACGGCTACGAATCGCAGGCAGTTCATGGCGGGTGCCGCGTCGGCGGCGGGGGTCGTTTTTGCCCCGCGTCCGGGCGGGGCGGAAAGCGTCCGGGCGTCGGGGTCCTGTCTGCATTGTTTCTCGAAGCCGCTGCAGTGGCTGGGATATGATGCGTTGGCGGAGACGCTGGCCCGGGCCGGTTTCGGCGGGATCGATTTGACGGTGCGGCCGGGCGGGCACGTGTTGCCCGAAAACGCGGCGCGGGACCTGCCGCGGGCGGTGGAGGCCGCGCGCGGGCAGGGGCTGAAGGTCGGGGTGATCGTGACGGCGATCCAGTCGGCGGACGACCCGCTGGCCGAGCGTGTGCTGAAGACCGCGGCCCAGTGCGGGGTCAAGGTCTACCGCATGGGGTATTTCCGCTATGGCGAAGGGCGGGGCGTCGGGGAGGAGATCGACGCCTTCCGCGGGACGTTTGCGGCGCTTGAGAAACTCAACAGGACATGCGGGATTACGGGGTGTTACCAGAACCACCGGGGCATGGGCGAACGGAATTTCGGGGGCGTGCTGTGGGATCTGCACGCGGCGCTGAAGGGGTTGGATCCCCGGTGGATTGGTTGCCAGTTTGACGTTCTCCACGCCTCTGCCGAGATCAGCGACTCGTGGGTGACGGGGATGCGGCTCATGGCGCCGTATATCCGCGGCACCTGCCTCAAAGACTACGTCTGGACGGGAGAGGACAAACGGCGGCTCCTGTGCGTGCCCGCGGGCGAGGGGACCGTGGCTTGGAAGAGGTACTTCGAGCTGGTGAGGGAACTGCGCATCGGCGGGCCTGTTTCGGTTCACTGCGAGTGGGAGCTGTTCACAAAAGGGGAACAGGCGTTGCCTGAGGATGGGCGGCGTGCGGTCGCGTTGCGGAAAATGAAGCGCGAATGCGAATTCTTCGCGGCGCAGTTCGAGAAGTACGGGCTGACGGCTGAATGAGCCGCGGATTGTCGCGGGTGAGGGGTTATTGCTTGCGTTGGGCGAAGAGCCAGGCGAGCACGGACGCGTCATTGTAGGTGGGCACCCAGATCCCGTGCCCGGCGCCGGGATATTCGCGGTAGCGCACGTTGCCGCCGCACGCCTGGAGCGCCTTGAACATGTCGCGCGAGCGGGTGACGGGCACGGCGCCGTCTTTCTCGCCGTGGAAGGTCCAGATCGGGATATTTTTGA
Source organism: Kiritimatiellia bacterium (assembly GCA_028700415.1). Taxonomy (GTDB): domain Bacteria; phylum Verrucomicrobiota; class Kiritimatiellia; order RFP12; family UBA1067; genus JALHET01. The sequence continues at coordinate 120 of JAQVSS010000121.1, read as the reverse complement.
TGGCGGGCGCGCAGGCGGTGTCGCCGCCGCCGCAGACGGGCAGGGCGGCCGCGAAGAGGCCGGGCTCGCGCTGGATGGCGTCCCACGTGCCGTAGCCGCCCATGGAGACGCCGGTCACAT
>JAQVSS010000492.1 GCA_028700415.1 Kiritimatiellia bacterium | reverse complement strand
CGGACGAAACGATGCGCATCGTTACCGTGCGCCAGGCCGATCTCTGTAAGGAGGGGGTCAAGGCCTGGGAACTCCTTCAAAAGCAAAACATAGCGGTTGTGGACACGGATGAGGAAGAAGCCGCGCGGGTTTTCGAAGCGGCCGTCCACTATCAGGCCACCCTCCCGGATTACGCCGCGGGCAAGTGGGGCCGGTTCCTTCGCGCCCCGGACATCTACTTCCGGTTGATGCGCGACTACGCTGGAAGGTTTGTGCGTCTAGGTGAGGTCGCAGAAATCAAGCGGGGCATAACCAGCGGCTGCGACGCATTCTTCATGCCGCATGACGTGACCGAAGAGGTGCTGAAAAAGGTGGAGGAAGGTTTGTCGTGGCTGAACGTGGGGCTCATGACGAATTGCAAGCTCAAGGAGATACAAAACGGCAAGGTGCGCATCATCCGCGCGGGTGACAATACGCTTCACCCTGTCGAGCGGGTGTATATCCGTCCCGAAGTCCATACGCTGATGCAGGTGAGCCGTCCGGTGATCCGCGCTTCCGAGTGTCCGCGTGTGGTGCTTTGGGTAAAGCAGGAACTGAAAGACATTGCCGGAACCTATGCCGCCAAATACATCCGCTGGGGCGCGAAACAAACGTTCGCGTCGAAGAAGTCTAAAGCGGACCGTTTGCCCGAACGCCCCACCTGTGCCTCCCGTCCATTATGGTACGATGTAACGTCCGACAGAATCGGTGTTTCTTTCTGGCCAAAAACGCAACAATACAGGCATATTATTCCGGCCAACCCTGAAGGCATTGTCTGCAACTGCAATTTGTATACCTTAATTCCAAACTCGGCGTCCTCTTTGGAACGACGCGCTTTGGCGGCGCTTCTTAATAGCACGGTCGTTGCCTTGATGAAGTGTTTCTTTGGGCGTTACGCAGGAACGGAAGGGGCACTCAAGACCGAAGTGGTTGACACGGTGCTGCTCGAAGTGCCTGACCCGCGCGGGATCTCAGCGAAGCTCGTTGAGAAGATGGAACGGGCGATTGCGGAGATGTCCAAACGCAAAGTCACACAGCTCGTCGAAGACAGGCTCATGAAGTGCCATTCGGTCGAGCACATGCGGGAGATCTTGGAAACACCGGCGGAACTGCCCGAAGAGTTGCGGTGTGAAGACAGAAAAGAACTCGATGATGCCGTGCTTGAGCTGATCGGAATCACTCAGCCAGATGAAAGGCAAAAATTTTTAGGGGAACTGTACCGTCAGACGAGCGACTATTATCGTCATCAAAGAACATTGGAAATACAGGGCGCAAGGAACCGTTCAGTCAATAGCCGCGAGCAGATCGGTCCACCCGATCTGGCGGGAAGCATTTGGGATTCCCTTTCGGACACGGAGAAGGGCACGCCTGTTCAGGCGTGGATCAACACGCATTTTTCCGGACGGGTGCCGGTCGAGATTCCAGACGGCAAGGCCGTTGCGGTCGGTGCCCAGGACTTTTTCGATTCGGCCGCCGTGAACTTCAGGCAGGGGGCGACGACCGTACAAAAGAGCTATGCGAATGCCGCACAGGCCGCGTTGGTCGCCGAACTCGCTGGTCACGAAATCCGCGGCTCCGTCGAGCTGCCCGCCGAGGCCGAGGCGTGCGTACGCTGTCTGACGCAACTGCAAGGTGAACTCAAAGCAGCCGAGGCGCGTTTCCGTTTGCTGGCAGGATCCCGTACGGGACAGGCGCCGATGCAGGACAAAGTGACGATGATCCTCATGCATTGGTTCATACAGGGGAAAGCATAAAGGATTAGGGTGGCGTTCAAACCTTCGGGGCGGCCTCCGGGTCTTCCTGAAAGAGCGGTCGGATTTTTAAAAGGGGGAACTCGGTGATGAAAAAAAGAATGGCTGCGGGAGCCTGTGTCTGGTTATTGGCGGTTGCGGGCGCGTGTGCGGGCGACGTGTACCTGACCGATCTCGACATTTCGAAAACCCGGCAGGGCTGGAAAGAGGCGGCGCGGGATTTCAACCTGCTGGGGCACCGGATGAAAGTGGCCGGTCAGACCTACACCAACGGCATGGCCACCTGTTCGCCGTCGGAACTCTACATTGAATTACGCGGCGCTCAGCGGTTCCTCGCGGATGTGGCGGTCGACGACACCGGTGACCAGCCGCACACATATCTGGTCTTTCAAGTGATCGGCGACGGCCGTCTGCTGTGGCAGAGCGGACCCATGAAGCGCGGCGCGAAGCCCGTGCCTGTGAACGTGGAGGTCTCCGCGTTCAAGACCCTGCTCTTGCGCGTGGACCCTTGGCAGGACGGGACGGCCGGCGACCATGCCGATTGGCTCAACGCGCGTTTCATCACCGGAGGAACGGCTAAACCGCAGGCGGTGCCCGCGCTCAACTGGGAGAAGGTCTGGATCTCCTCGCTGGACACGTCGTTCGTCTCGCCGGCCGGGTCGGTTTCCGCGGATGGCCCGTTCGCCGTTGCGGGGATCACCTACGCGGAAGGGCTCGGCCTGTGGACATCCTCGGAGCTCTGCGTCCTTAAAGGTGCGGCCACGCGCTTCGCGGGCAAGGTGGGCGTAAACGATGGGACGACCGGCAGCGCGGAATGCTTGATTTACGGGGGCGACAAGGCGCTGTGGCGCAGCGGCGTGATGAAGACCGGCGATCCGGCGAAAGCGTTCGACGTGAGTTTCGCAGGCGTAGGGCTGGTGCGGCTGGTGACCGAAGGCGCCCGCGGGGTCCGCGCCGACTGGGTCGAGACCGTATTCACGCTGGACGGCTGGATGAAGCCCTGCGCGACCTATAACCCTGCGGTTTTCGAAAGCCGGCCCGAGTGGGAGAACCCGCGCGTTTTCCGCGTGGGCGCGGAGAAGCC
>JAQVSS010000491.1 GCA_028700415.1 Kiritimatiellia bacterium | reverse complement strand
TTCAAAGAATGGTTTTCCATGTTGCCAAACCGCGTGTGCGCTGGCAAGATATTTTAGGCGGCGCCCGCCGGTCGCATGTCCGTCGGGCGCCGCAGCGCTCAAATAAGTGTCTTCCGCAGAATGTGTGGGTAATTTCTGGCTTTTGCGCTAAAACCACCCTCTTAGACGATCTGCAAAGTTCGGGCAATCCAGATACGAGATACTTATGGCTATTTTAAGCAACAAACTCACGCGAAATCTCCGCAAACAGGCCTAATCAGTGTTAATCAAAAGGTTTGCTTACCCACAAATTCTGCTGAAGAGGCAATTTGGCATCTCGTTAAAATCTGTGGGTAAGAATTGCCTAATAAAGGCGCATCCGGTTATCCTTCTTTAATGAACACACAAAGGAGGACGAACAAAACCGGATGCGCATAGAAACCATACTAAACCATCTTGAGCCTCACAAGGGCTTTGTGTACAAGGGATGCAAATTGAACCGGGAGTCTGACACGCTGGAGGTAATGATCGCAGAGCGGGACGGGAGCCGTGTGAGCTGCCCTGTCTGCGGCAAGAGGTGTCCTGTCTACGACCACCGCCCGGTCAGGCGTTACGAGAGCATTCCGTACAGCTCTCGGGATCCATGATGGTTGCTCCGGCGGTCAATTTCCCCGCTGCAGATGGCATAGGGGACGACTCAGGGAACAAGGGGGACCCCATCAACTTGCTGAGCGGTGCGGTTTGGGCACTACAAACGGATATTGCCATCCCTTGCCCTGGGTTTGATCTTATGCTGCGGCGCACGTACCAGACGAAGCAGGGGGAAGCCCCAGATAGCTCCTTCGGCTCGGGATGGGCACACAGTCTGAACCCCTGTCTATCGTTCAAGTATACGCACGGCTATAGCACTGTAGAAATAGGAGGTTGCACAAGTAACAACATTCCGGTTGGATACCATTCCGTGTGGTTTTATCCCGGCGACGGGAGTTCTGTACTGGTTCATTTAAGTAAATATCAACGGCCGTTGGTAGGTTCAGTCGTGGGAGGCGGTGCCATCGGATATGATCCCATCAGTTTCACCCCGCTTCCCCTGCTGCCCGGCGATTTACCCCAGCCGCTGGATCCCGACATCGAATACACGGAGATCGTGCCGAATGTTAGTTACCGTCTCGAGTTTCCGGGATTATCGCGCATCGATTTTACGAAAAGCGGGAGCTATGCCGTCGCCACGCGCTTTTGGAACGCCGCCGGGCAGTCAATAACACTCGAACGGGACGAAGCCATGCGCCTGACCCGCGCCGCGCACAGTTGCGGCCAGTCTATAGAGTTCGAATACGACAGTGTTTTTTCGTCGCGCCTCTGCCGTGCCAGCGTTCCTGAGCAAAACCTGACCGTTGAATATACGTATTCCCCGACGAACGGGACGTTGTTTTCCGCCATGCTCTTGTCGGCCACCCGAACGGTCTCGGGTTCTTCCTCGTCCGTCACATATGACTATGAGACAATCGGTCCGCATTTCCTTAAGGCGCGCACGACGGCTTCCGGGCTCGTTTTCCGGTATGCCTACACCAATGTCCCGGCCGTTTACCCCATCGATCCAGACCGGCGCCTCGCCTCCGCGTCATGGGCCGATCCGGGTAATCTATACCGATATGCGGCGTTCTATCCGGATGTTGAGCATTCGATTGCCACGGCTTACCGCGACGGGGAAGTATTCGAGACGAGGTATAAAAAAAACGTGGTGTCGGAACAGCCTATCGAGATCAGACACCCCTGCGGCGAGACTGTCACGTACCATTACGATGCAGCTAACCGCCAAAAAGAGAGCGAATCTTACTCGAACTTGCTGGCCCGGATCGATACCCGCTACACTCGCGACGCATCGAACCGTGTCACTGCTGTCCGCACAGCCTTCAACGCCCCGGCTGCGCAGGCGCCCGCGTGGGGCGTCGCCTACGATCCCGACTGCCGCCTGCCCGCCGCCGTCACCGACCCCTGCGGCCGCGTCGCCTATACCGACTACGGCGAACACGGCCTGCCCCTGAGCAACCGTGTCAACCTGGTTCCGGGCGTCGACATCGCCGAGTCTTTCACGTACACCACGAACGGCCTGCTCGCCGAACACCGCGACCCCTGCGGCCGCGCCACTTCCTACGCATACGGTCCGGGAGGCTATCTGTCCGCCGTCACGCCCGCCGCGGGCCCGGCCGCGTCGTTCTCATGGAACGCCGCCCTCGGCATACTGACCAACGTCACCCTGCCCGGCCCCGGCGGCGTGCCGCGCGTCTACGCCCTGGAGAAGGACGAGCTGGGCCGCGCGCGCCGCGCCGTCTATCCCGACGGCGGTTCCGAGACCTTTCTGTACGACGCGGCGGGGCGCGTCACCAACAGCACCGACACGGCGGGCCGCGTCACGCGCAACGTGTGGCACCCCGGCGGCAAGCTGGCGGAGGTTGTCGGTGACGCGGACGGGCTGGCCGCCTCCGTCAGCTTCGACTACAGCCAGCAGATGGAGACTCTCCGCATCACCGACCCGCTCGGCCGCGAAGTCGAGCGCTACGCCCTCGACGGTCTCGGCCGCGCCACCGCCGTCTGGGACATCGAGGGCCGTGCCATGTCCGTCAGCTACCTGCTGGGCGGCATGGTCTCGGGCGTGACCCGCTTCGACGGCACACCCGTTTATTTCGCGTACGACTCCTCGGCCCGCGTGTCCTTTGTCGAATATCAGGACGACACCCTGGAGTTTTCGTACCTCGACTGCGGCCGCCCCGCCGCCGCATCCAATTCGGTCTCCGCCCTGCTTTGGTCCCACGACGCCGCCGGCCGCCTCACGAACGAGACGGCGCAAGCGGCGACTCTCGCGTCCCGCGTCTCCT
>JAQVSS010000490.1 GCA_028700415.1 Kiritimatiellia bacterium | reverse complement strand
GCGCCTTGCGGCAGGACTGATCCTGGCAAGCCTGGCGGGGGAATGCGGCACAGGCGGGGCTCTTGCAAAACCCTCCGCGCCCGGAGGTCGCGGGCTACCCAGGTGGCGCGCGACCTCCGGGCGCGCTTCCCGCGACAGGGGTTTTGCAAGAGCCTCATGCATCCTCTCCGTGCTGACATCGCGCCACTGCGCAAGCGGCGGGTTCGTCTCCGCGCCAAGGGCTTTGCCTGACCTGCTCGCCACAGCGGTCGCGCGGTTTTCAATCGGCAATCAACAATCGTCCATCGGCGGAGAGAGAGAGGCTGACCTTGCGTTCGTCGAGGCGTGCTGGCGGACGGACGGACTGTTTGGCGCATCGCCCCGTGCCGGACGCGGCGACGCCGAACACACCTTCTACGGCCTGCTGGCGCTCGGCACATGCCGGTGAAAAAAAGCTCTCGCAACGGAAAGATTCCACCCCCTTCTGTCCATATACGGTGTAACCTTTTTGTTCACCATGAACGGCACACCCGACATTCCGAAAGTATCCGATGAGGGCAACCGCGCGCTGCTTGCCGCCCAGTTCGCGCTCTTCGCGTACATCTGCGCGCTGGTCGGCGACACGCAGGACGCGCAGGACGTGCTGCAGGAAACCAACCTGAAGCTCTGCCGGGAGCTGGGCACGTACGACCCGTCACGCCCCTTCCTGCCGTGGGCGAAGCGCGTGGCCTATTACGAGGTTCTCTCTTACCGCACGCGCAAGTCCCGCGACCGCCTGACGCTCGCCGACGATTCCTTTTTCGAGCAGGTGGCCGAAGACGCCGGAAACGCTTTCGGCGACACGGACAAAGACATGGCATACCTGGACATCTGCATGCGGAAGCTGGCGGCGTTCGCCCGCGAGTTGGTCGAGGCGCGTTACATCAAAGGCGTCGCGGTCAGCGATTTGGCCGACGCGTGCAAGTGCTCACCCAACGCCGTGTCGCTGATCCTGTTCAAGGCGCGGCGGACCCTGGCGCAGTGCATCGAGAAGGCGCGGCTCGGGGAGGCTCCGTCATGAAGCCGCAGCGCACCATTCTCGACGAGTTTGAAGACTTGACCGCCGCTGTCCTGGACGGCACGGCGACACCGGACGAACGGGGACGTTTCACCGCAATCACCCGGGAATACCCCGAGTTCCGTTCAGTGTGGCTGGAACAGGTGCGTCTGCACGCCTTGCTGACCTGCCGCGGCACGCAACACTCCGGGAACCCCCTCCCTCTCGTCCATAACTTGAACGTTGAGCGTTGGGCGTTCAGCGTTGAGCGTTTGAACTCTCAACGTTCAACGTTCAACTCTCAATTTAAGAAGTTACCCTCTCCGTTTGTTCCCGCTCTACGGCCGGTGCCCTTGCACAGAAAAGCCCATCATGCCCAGGGCTGGGGACGCCGGTGGCCGGCCGCGGCCGCGGCCGCAGCCTTGCTACTGGCTGGCACGGCGGTGTGGCGGGGACGAACGCTCTGGACCCCGGGAACTCCCGCAGCCGCCAACTGCCCGCGGCCGACTGCCGACTCTTCCCCCTCCCCTGTCCAACTCGTCCACCAGGCCGGCGCGACGGGGCTGGAATTACCTCAGGTGTTGCCGGGCGTGCTGCGCCTGACCTCCGGCACGGCCAAGGTGCGCCTGATTTCCGGCGTGGAACTGGTGCTGCTTGGCCCCCTGGAACTGGAAGTGGATGAACGCGGCATGGAGACGCGGCTGGCAAAGGGGCGTCTGGTGGCGTGGGTGCCGGCGCGCGCGAGCGGGTTCACGGTGCACGCGCCGGGACTGACGGCGTGGGACATCGGCACGATTTTCTCGATGTCAACGGACGCGGACGGCAGCACCCTCTTCGTCTTTAAGGGCAGCGTACAGGCGCTGGACGGGGCGGGCAGCGGCGTGGACATCTGCGAGGCGGGTGAGGGCGTCCGGTCCATGCCGGACAGAACGCCGTTCAAGGTCGCGGCAGAGGGGGAGACGGCGGAACGCCTGTTCAAGCAGGTGCGCGGCAGCGCGGCGGTCACCGAGCCGCAGAAGGCGCTCGATGCGGCCCGGCAGATCGGGGAACTGTGGATCGCGAAGTACGTGCCGGAAGAGGCCTCACGCATCCGGGAAAACGCGCGGCGGCAGGCCGCCCTGCGGAACGCCCCGAAGCCGGTCCCTTTCACGAAAACGGCGTGGGTGCGGCCTTCCGCGCCCGTGCCCACAACGTCAGGGGCGAAAATTCTTTCGTCCGGACAGGAGACAAGCAACATGAAAACAACAAGCGCGGCGGCGCTCTTGGCCGCGGCGGCCATGACGGGCGCGGGGGTGACCGGCGCAGCATCTGATCCGTCTGTCCCGATCCTGGTGGACACGTCCCCCTGCCACAACCGGCACTGGACAACGGTCTTCACCAACGCGGTTCCCCTGAGGTGGAACTGGGTCACAAATGCGGACAGCGCGCAGCTGGAGATCGTGGGCATGAACGGGTCGGTTGCGACCAACTTCACGGATGTTGCCGTCACAAACTGGGTCTGGCAGGCGTTCGCCCCAAGCGGGCCGTCCGCCGAGGACGTCTACGACCTGACGCTGACGTTCAAAGACGACAACGCCGTCGTCGGCGCGCTGACCTCAAGGCTGGCCGTGGTGACGGCGGCTTTCGGCCAGACGAAAGTGGTCACGACGCCCGAGGACAAACCGTGGCCCACGCTCAAGGGAAACGTTGTGCTCCCCTACGACGCGGAATGGACGGAGGCGACGGAGCATGCGACAAACAGCCGGGTGGTGATCGCCAAACAGGGCGGCATCACGCAGACCAACGCTCTGACGGATGCCAACGGGTATTTCGGCTGGAAAGTCAAACGGGGCGACTGGGGGTACGGAACC
>JAQVSS010000489.1 GCA_028700415.1 Kiritimatiellia bacterium | reverse complement strand
GGCTTTGAAGATGACGGGCGCGGGTTTCTTGCGCTGGTCGGCACAGGGAGGGACAAATTTCTATAACTGGTATGACGGCGTGGGACCCCTCGTTTCACGCCGCGAAAAAGGGCATGCCTTCGGGACCTCCGAAGCCGTTCGGTTATGCCGGTTAGTTGACGCGCAACCGGTTTTCCAGGTGCCGGTTTTCCAAGCGGAAAGCGCGGACCCGCGCGTTCCTGACCGGACAACAGCGGCGCAGCTGGCCGCAGATTGGGTGGCGTACTGCAACGCGACGGGGGGGCATCCGCTGGCCCTCTTGCGGTTGCGGCACGGTTCCGCCGAACCGTTGAACGTCCGGCAGTGGGAACTGGTCCCTTCCGGTGGAAGGCAAAAGGACATTGCCGGATTCCGGAAAACCTGCCGGCAGGTTGAGGCGGCCATGCGGGCTGAAGATCCGGCCATTGAGGTACGGGTAACGGCAGACGCCCCTCCCGCCATGGACACGCCTGACCCTTATGTGACACGCGTGTTGGAACGGCTGGCCACGGGAAACGCGGCGGACCGCGAGTATTTCCAGGCATGGTACGAAGCGCTGGGGGCGGTCGGCGCGGCACTGCGTCGGGTGAATCCCGGAACCGCGGAGCAAGACAGAACCTGTGCCCCCTTCGAAATCAGAACCGTCCTGCAGCAGGGGCTCTATGCGAAACACATGCTGAGCGGGGCAGGGCTACTGATGATGCTGGTCAACCATTTCCCCATGACTGCGGCACTCGCGACAGAGGTTGGCAAGCAAGAAAATGCGGCCGGGGCGTTCCGGGTGCAGGCGGAGGCGGCTTGGGGAGAAGACCCATCAACGCTGCTGGTGTTCGTTTATAACGCGGGTCCTGAACCACAGACGGTGCGGATCGACCTAAGCGTGCTGAAACGGCGCTTCGTTTTTTACGCGTCTGAACAGGTGGCGGCGGATATCACGTCGCGCAGGGTGTCGCCGACCGTTCCGATTCTGCGCAGGCAGAAAGCGGGCTCGGCATTGAGCCAAGCGGTGCTGTGCGAAGCGGCGCCTTCCTCTCTCACGCGGGTACTCGTGAAAGAATGACCGGGGTGACAAACAATGGGCCCCGGCGGAAACCGGAGCCCGTTGTTTGCCGGTGAACCGGTATGTCCGTTTACACCTGCCCCTGCTCCAACATCGCCGTGGCGACCTTCATGAAACCGGCGATGTTTGCGCCCATCACATAATTACCCTTGTTCCCGAACTCTTCGGCGCGATCCCAACACTGGTTGTGGATGTCCACCATAATCATGTGCAGGCGGGTCTCAACCTCTTCCCGTGTCCAGGAGAAACGCATCGAGTTCTGACTCATCTCAAGGCCGGACGTGGCCACGCCACCGGCATTGGACGCCTTGCCTGGCGCGTACATAATCTTTGCGTCCAAGAACTTCTCGACGGCCTCCGGGGTGCTCGGCATGTTCGCGCCTTCGGCGACCAGCTGGCAACCGTTCTTCAGCAGGGTGGCGGCGTTGTTCCCGCTGATTTCGTTCTGGGTGGCGGAAGGGAACGCGCAATCGCATTTCACACCCCACGGATTCTTCCCCTCGAAATACTCGCAGCCGAATTTGTCCGCATACGCCTTGATGCGGCCTCGCTTGACGTTTTTCAACTCCATCGCGAAAGCCAGCTTCTCGGCGTTAATGCCGTCCTTGTCATAGATGGTGCCGGTCGAATCGGAAAGGGTGACCACTTTTGCGCCAAGGTGGGTCAGTTTCTCGACCGTGTACTGTGCCACGTTACCGGACCCGGAAACCGCACACACCTTGTCCGCGAACTCCTCGCCGCGCCGCTTGAGCATTTCCTGGGCGAAGAAGACGCACCCGTAACCGGTGGCTTCAGGGCGGATCAGCGAACCGCCCCATGTGCGCCCCTTGCCGGTCAGCACGCCGGTGAACTCGTTGCGCAGGCGCTTGTACTGTCCGAACAGGTAGCCGATCTCGCGTCCGCCCACACCGATATCCCCGGCCGGCACATCCGTGTCGGGGCCGATGTGGCGGAAGAGTTCGCTCATAAACGACTGGCAGAAACGCATCACTTCACGGTCGGACTTGCCCTTGGGGTCAAAGTCGGAGCCGCCCTTGCCACCGCCCATCGGCAGCGTCGTGAGGGCATTCTTGAAAACCTGCTCAAAACCGAGGAACTTGAGGATGCTTTGGTTGACCGAAGGGTGGAACCGCAGGCCACCTTTGTAAGGGCCGATAGCGCTGTTGAACTCGATCCGGAACCCCCGGTTCACTTGGAACACACCCTTGTCGTCTTCCCACGGCACACGGAAAACGATCATTCTCTCTGGTTCGACGATCCGGTCAAGAATGCGTTCTTTCTCCAGCACCGGCCGGGCGGAAACAACGGGTTCCAGTGATTCCAGAACTTCCTGAACGGCTTGCAGAAATTCAGGTTCAGTCGCATTGCGTTTGCGAACATTCTCAAGAACATGCGTCACGTAGCTCATTTGTGCTCCCTGCGTTTATCCGACTTCGTCCGTAAAAGGGCGGATGTCGTTACGGACTGCACAAAAGCAGTTCGTATACCAACCGCGTAGTATTTGTAAAAACACCCGTTTTTCTGTAAAAAACCATCTTTTCCGTTTTCGGAAGCGGCGTGACGGACAAATATGTCGCCACACCGTGGATGGCGCGACAAATATGTCGATCCGCCCGGCGCGTGCGGACACGGCTTTTTTCTCTCCGATATTCCCGCCGCTTGGGCGCATCCCCGTTCCGTTGACTAGGGTCAAGCGGCAGAAGCCCGCAAGAGGGAGTCGATTAAGATTAGGATGAAGATTACGATTATGAAAGCAGCCGTTCCATCTTAATCCTAATCGTACTCTTG
>JAQVSS010000488.1 GCA_028700415.1 Kiritimatiellia bacterium | reverse complement strand
CCATCAAAAAGAAAAAGATCCTGAACGGCTTTTCGCTCACGGTTAATTCTGGCGAGATCGTCGGCTTTTTAGGACCGAACGGGGCCGGCAAAACGACCACAATCAAGATGGTCATGGGCTTGTTCAGTATCACGGAAGGCCATATCAGCATCTGCGGTCACGATGTGGTCACCGATTTTGAAAAAGCCATGGAGAACGTCGGCGGCATTGTCGAGAATCCGGACCTGTACAAACGCTTGACCGGACGGCAGAACCTGGAATACTTTTCCGCGATGTACCCGCATGTGGAAAAGGCCAACATCGATTCGGTCGTCGAACTGGTCAAGATGAAGACCCGCATCAACGACAAAGTCAAAACCTATTCGCTCGGCATGTGCCAGCGCGTCGGCATTGCCCAGGCCCTGCTCCACAACCCGCGCCTGCTTGTGCTGGACGAGCCGACCAACGGCTTGGATCCTCTCGGCATCAAGGAATTGCGCGACTTGCTCAAGTACCTGTCTAAAGAAGCGGGTGTTGGCGTTTTTATATCCAGCCACCTTCTGTCCGAGATGGAATTGATGTGTGATCGGATCTACATCATCGACAACGGCTTCATGATCGGCGAAAAATCGATCAACCAGCAAAACCAGATTGTTGATGACATATTCAGCTACATGTTCCTGACAGCGGACAATAATGCGACCCTGGCTTATTTCAAGGAACTGGGCGCTAACTGCTCGATGGAGAACGGCGGTGTCAGCCTGGTAATGAAACGCAGCGAAATCCCGGTCATCATCAAGACCCTGACCGAACGCGAAATCGGCATCTATGCCGTTAACCAAAAGCAGCGGAGCCTGGAGCAGGATTTCATCTCCATGACAACAGGATCCAAAACCCAGATCCAGTGATTGTTTTTACGAGTGGAGGGATTCACGATGAATTTTATCCGGCAAATCAAGCTTGAGATCCGCAACATTCTCAAGTCCAAGTTTATCCTGATTATGGCGATCCTGATCATCCTGGCCAGTGTGGCCATTCCCCTGATCGGCTTCCTGACGGGACGGAGTAACAACGGCGGCGGCATCATCGAGCCGACCTATATTCCCTATGCCAGGGACGGCATGGAGAAGGTCTACTATGCATCGAGCATCCGCTATCCCGGCCCGATTTACGGCGATCGGGGTGAGTCGATCACCATCGACGGTATCACGATCTATAGTGACAACCCGTTCTATTGGAACCTGCAGTCCCTCGTTAACGAAAAGACAGCCTACGAGAAGGACAAGAATCCATTTAGTTCGCCGGCTGCCCTCGACCTGTTCCTTGGCTTGATCGACGAGGAAATCCAGTATTACCTGGTATTTGCCCAGCACATCACAACCTACCAGGACTATCGCATGGAACTGGCCTGGCGCGGCGTCGAAAGTCTTTATGACAAGTTCTTTTTCGAGCACAACGACGTGGATGCCAAGGTCCTGGAAGAAGTCGCCATGTTCCGCAAGGGCGTCGATCCTGAATCTTTCCGGCGCAAGTACATCGACATCACGGCTACGGAGCGGCTGATGGGCATCGACAAGGCCGACGAAGAAATCACCATGCTGCGCAACATCGTCGTCAACAACGACTTCCCGCAGTATATCGCCATGCGCATCGCCATGGCCAATACCGATATCGCCAACCTCGAGGAGAATATCGCCATCCAGGAGCAGGCTATTATTGACAACCCGACCCAGGAAGACCAGCTTAACCAGATCATCGAGGATCTGCGCCGCCAGATCAACAACATCCAGACCAACACGATCCCGATTCTCGAATACCGCCTGGCGAAGAACATCATCCCGGGACTTAACATTTGGCAGAACAACGCCCTGAGCGACGTCGAAAACAGCCGCAACCAGCTGACCTACATGCGGATCATGACCGAAGAGGAATGGAACAACAGCCGCGGTTATTACGAAAAGGATCAAGGACAGACCTACCAGGAATACGTCACTTCGATGCAAAAGCAGATCGACGAGCTCAACAAGACGATCATCATCGCCCAGAAATCGCTCGATGCCGATCAGCCGGACATGAAATATGTCCCTGAAGGCGCCCGCAGCCGCACAGTGGAGTTCCTCTCCTATGGCTCGATCGTCGCCTTGTTCGGCGTGCTGCTGGGTGGCTGGCTGATCGCCAGCGAATACCAGCAAGGCACGATCCGTCTCCTTATGATCCGGCCCAAGACCCGCACCAAGATCCTCTTGTCCAAGTTCCTGGCCGCCCTGCTGGTCTGGCTGGCCGTCGACCTCATCGGCAGCACGCTCAACCTGCTGACCAATGGCATCCTGTTCGGCTTCTCCGATTTTGCCTATCCGAACTACACCGTCGCCGGCGAGATCGGCTTTGTCGCCTATTACCTGCCCAAGCTGCTGGCCTGCATCCTGCCGATCCTGTTCGCCTTCGCGATCGCCTTCATGCTGTCGGTCCTGGTCAAGAACATCGCGATCTCGATCGCCGTCCCGATCGTCATCTACATCGGCAGCATCATCGTGATGAACATCTTCGCCTACCAGGATAGCATGGCGTGGATCGCTTACACGCCGCTGCCCTTCCTGCAGATGTCATCCTTCTTCTCGCGCTACTCCAACATCCAATACATCATCCAGCGCGGCATCAACCTGAACATAACCTTCGGGGTCTTGCAGCTGCTGGTGTTGTCCGCCCTGTTTACCGGTATCGCCGTCTACGTGTTCAAGAAGCGTGACATCGTCAACTGATAAGGGAGCCTGGCATGGACGACAAAAACCCGTTTCTCGATTCTTACAAGAAAAAGCTCGACAACCAGAACGAACCGGCGCAGCCGCCCCAAGCGGATGCGCCGGCCGGCTTGTCCGAGCCATCCAAGGCGCTGCG
>JAQVSS010000487.1 GCA_028700415.1 Kiritimatiellia bacterium | reverse complement strand
TGAGGAACCGGCGCTTCAGCGGCATCCGCCGGGCCGCGAGCCAGAGAAAACCGTAAAAAAGCATGCCGTGAATGATGTGCGAAAACGAATAGGCGTCCGCCACGCGTTGGGAGTTCTCGCTGGACCAGATGTCGCCGTCCCACCAGCCGAAGCGCCCGTCGGGGCCAAGCGGCGAGCGGCCCGAGAGAAGTTCGAGCGCGGCCAGCGCGGTGAAAACGCACAGGATACTCACGGCAACAAAACGGTGCCGCATCCAGAACCGCCCGCAGGCTTCAAACCACACCGCGACGGTTTGTAAACCCGGGAGGCGGGTTGGGCATTTATGGTTGTTCTCTTCGATCTTTCAACGGCTCCGTGCGACTTACCGCGGGCGGCGGCCGCTCTTGGGTCTCTGTCCGCCACCGTGAACCGACCCTCTGGGCATGTTGCCGCCCTGCTTCGGTTTACCCCCGTTCCGTCCGGAAGGCCGCCCGCCACGTTCAAATCGTTTCTTCCGTTGCGCCGGGCCCCGGTCTCCGGGCTTCGGCCTTCCTGCCTCTGGCCGTTGTCCCTTGAATCCGGTTTCCGGCCCAACGGCTGTGGCTGTCGCGCCAGCCAGCAGAAAGTCTGCGCGGCGCTGGTTGAAGTCTACGGTTGCAACCTGCACCTGCAGAACCGTGCCGACGCGGTAAATCACTGAACCCGCGCTCAGCGACTCGTTGGACGGATTGAAGCGCACAAACTGTTTGGAAAGGTTCGAGATGTGGATCATGCCGCCCATCGCCAGATCGGGGATGTCGATGAACACCCCGTAGTTTGTGCATTTGGCCACCACGGCCCGGTATTCGACCGGTTTCTTCTCGTCGAGCTGCTGCTGGAGGAAACGGAACTTTTTGATTTCGATCAGCTGCCGCGAGGCATCGTCCGCCACCTGTTCGCGCTCGGTCGCCAGAAACGCTGTCTGCATCAGATAATTCTGCGGCATCTTTCCGCCCTTGCCGTCGAGGTAGTCCGCGAGCTGGCGGTGCAGCACCAAGTCCGGGTAGCGCCGGATCGGCGAGGTGAAGTGCGCGTAGTAATCTTTGGCCAGGCCGAAGTGGCCGATCTTCTCGGCCGAATAGAGCGCGCGCTTCATGCTGCGCAGGACCATCGTATGCGCGTGGTAGCGCAGCGGGTGATCCTGCGTGTCTTTCAGGAACTTCGCCAACATCTTCGGGTCGGACAGATTGCCCGGGCGGAAACCCAACATCGCCAGGTTGGCCTGCAGCTCGTCGAGCTTCTCCTCATCCGGCGGCTCGTGCAAACGGGCCAGAATCTTGATGCCGCGCGTCCACAGCTCCGTCGCCACCGCCTCGTTGGCCGCCACCATGCACTCCTCGATGAGCTGATGCGACTCGTCGTACGGGCGGACCAGCATACCGGTCATGCGCGCCTGCTCGTCCAGCACCACCTCGACTTCCGGCACTTCCAAGTCCAAAGCCGCCATGGAGAAACGCCGCGCGCGCATCTGCGACGCCAGCCGCCATGTCTCCTTCAGAACCCTGCGGGCTTCGGACGGCACGACGGCCAGCCCGTCCGGCACCTTGTCCGAAATGATGGCCATGGCCTGCTCGTAGTTCAGCCGCAGTTTCGAGCGGATCCGCGTTTTCGCGAAACGCCGGGCGATCATGCGCCCCGACGCGTCGAAGGTCATGAACGCCGAGAAGGTCAAACGGTCTTCGTCCGGCCGCAGGCTGCACACGCCGTTGGAGAGCTGTTCCGGCAGCATCGGGATCACCTTGTCCACCAGATACACGCTCGTGCCGCGCTGCCGCGCCTCCTGGTCCAGCGGCGAACCGGGACGCACGAAATGGCTCACGTCCGCAATGTGCACGCCCAGCAAGCGGTTGCCCTGCGCATCGGTCTCAAGCGAGACCGCGTCGTCGAAATCGCGCGCCGTGGCCGGATCGACCGTGATGATATACTTGCCGCGGATGTCCTCGCGGTTACCGGGACGGGTTACGCGCTGCGCAACCTTCTCCGCCTCATCGGTCACCTCGGCGGGGAACGCTTCGGGCAGGTCGAACTGCTTCATCACCACCAGCGTGTCCAGCGAGGGCTGATCCGCCGGGCCGATCACATCGACGATCTCGCCTTCGGGCGCGACGTAGCGGTTTTCCCACCCCGTGAACCGCACCACCACGCGGTCGCCGGGCTTGGCGTTGTTCGCGGACGGCACATAGAAATCTTTGCGGTAAACCGGATTCAGCGGCACCACGTACAGGAACTTGCCGGTGGTCATGAGGGTTCCCACGATGTCGCGGGGCGACCGCTCGACGATTTTGATGACCTTGCCTTTGGACTCTCCCCCGCTCCGGTAAAGGCGGATCGTCACGATGTCGTACGGCAGCGCCGTTCCGAGATCATCGGCCTCCACCCAAATGGTCTTGCCTGTCTCGCGCTCGGTCACATTGCCCGCGCCGTTGCGCACCATGCGCAGCGGCCCGGTCACGAGGTCGGCCTGTTTACCGAGCGTGTAGGCGTCTCCCTTGCGGATCTGGACGATCTCGCCGTCGCGCACCATCAGCTGCAGCAGGTCGTGCAGCCGTTTGATCTGTTTACCCCGGAACCCCAGCGTGCGGCTGATATCCTTTGCTGTCCATGCGTGTTCCGGCTCAGATTCAAACAAGTATTGAATCGCGATTTTTTCTTTATTATTTTCTTTCATTGGCGCGTATTTTACCGCACCAGCCCAGGGAAAGTCTTTAACAAAAGTGTCGCGTTCCGTTAAGCCTTGACCGGCTCAAGCCGCTCGAGGCCGCGCATGTAGGGACGGATCGCTTCGGGCAGGAGCACCGAGCCGTCGGCCTGCTGGCACTGCTCCAGGATCGCGATCATCAGGCGCGGCAGCGCCACGCCC
>JAQVSS010000486.1 GCA_028700415.1 Kiritimatiellia bacterium | reverse complement strand
TGAGGTGAGCCCGTAAATCTCGCCTTTGGGAAAGTCGCGCGTCAATTGGTAGATGGTCACGGCCAGTTCATCGGCTAATTCAAATGCCCTGAGCTTTGTGTGATCTCTCATCGATATCTCCCTAACAGCCTAACAGCCTTCTGCCTAACAGCCTTTTCCCTAAAACATCCGCTCCCGCTTGTGGAAGTAGGCAAGGAGGGCGCGGTCGAAGGGCGTGCCTGTGCTCAGCGTCTCGAAGCTCATGTTCATGCGCCCGCACACGCGCTTCATGTTTTGGATATAGGTCTCAAGGTCGGCGAGGTAGGCTTCGCGGCAATCTTCGCTCTCGACCTCCATGCACGCGCCGGTCTCCATGTCGCGGAACTCGATCAGCCCCCGGAACGGGAACTCCTTTTCCGCGGGGTCCAGGATCTGGAACAGGATGACCTCGCAGCCCTTGTGCTGGAAATGGAGCAGGCTGTTGATGAACGACGGGTTCATGTCGAAGAAATCGGAGAAGACGATGACGATGGAACGGCGGTGGATTTCTTCGGCGATGCGGTGGAAGCAGGGCGCGGCGTCGGAGCGGCCACCGGGGACGAGTCCCTCCAGGTGCGCGAGGATGGCGAGCATGTGCAGCCGGGAATTCTTGGCGGGGAAGTAGGACCGGATTTCGTCCGTATACGTGAAGAGCCCCACCGCGTCCTTTTGGCGCTGCATCAGGTAGGCGAACGCGGCGGCCAGATAACAGGCGTAGTGGAACTTGTGCGCTTTCGCGCCGCCCAAGCCCATGGACCCGGAACAATCGATCACCACGTACGCGCGCGTGTTGGTCTCGTCCTCGTACTGCTTGACGTAATAGCGGTCGGTTTTGGCATAGGCCACCCAGTCCACATGCTTCACCGCGTCGCCGGGGCAATACTTGCGATATTCCGAGAACTCTGAGGAGAAGCCGTGATACGGCGAGCGGTGCAGGCCGGTGAGCGTGCCTTCGACCATGGTGCGCGCCACCAGCTCAAGGTTCTTCAGGGTGTCGAGCGTGTGCGGGGTGAGGAGGGTGGTATGGGTGGGTGTGGGCATGGGGAAGAGAGAAAGGGGCGGCCCCGCAGGCGGCCCGTGCGGGTTCAGATGCCCGCGCTGTCGGGCTCGGGCACGTGTTTCAGGAGACGGTCGATGATCTGGGTGGCGTCGATGCCGTCGCCCGTCGCGTGGAAGTTACAGGCGATGCGGTGGGTCAGCACGGCGTGCGCGTTGCGGCGGACGTCGGCGCAACTGACGTTGAGCCGGCCTTCCAGCGCGGCGCTGGCTTTGGCCGCCAGGATCAGGTATTGCCCGGCACGAGGCCCCGCGCCGTAGGCCAGGTTGGCCTTGACGAAATCGGGCGCGCCCGGCTCGGCGGGGCGGGTGTTGCGGACGAGGTCGATACAGTAGGAGAGCACGTGATCGCTGACCGGGATTTCGCGCACGCAGCGCTGGAGCCCGATCAGGGCCGCGCCGTCGACCATGCGGGTGAGCGTGACCTCACGGTTGGCGGTGGTTTGGCGCAGGATCTGCACCTCTTCGCCGCGACGCGGGTAATCCATGCGCACGAGGAACATGAAACGGTCGAGCTGCGCTTCAGGCAGGGGATAGGTGCCTTCCTGCTCGATGGGATTCTGCGTGGCCAGGACGAAGAAGGGCTGGGGGATCGGGAAAGTCTTGCCGCCGGTGGTGACGACATTCTCCTGCATGGCCTCCAGCAGCGCGGCCTGCGTTTTCGGGGGCGTGCGGTTGATCTCATCGGCGAGCAGCAGGTTGGTGAAGACCGGCCCAGGCACAAAGCGCAGGTTGCGCCGGGTGCTGCCGGATTCCTCGTCGAGGATTTCGGTGCCGGTGATGTCGGAGGGCATCAGGTCGGGGGTGAACTGGATGCGGTTGAACGCCAGATCCAACACCCCTCCCAGGCTGCGCACCAGCAGGGTCTTGGCCAGGCCAGGCACGCCGAGCAGCAGGCAGTGGCCGCGGGCAAGGATGGCGATCAGCACCTGGTCGATCACCTCTTCCTGTCCGACAATCACTTTGCCGATTTCCGCTTTGATGGCTTGGTGGGCGGTGGCGATGTCCTTGAGCTTTTCCGGTAACGGTACGGTCATGGAAATCCTTTTTACTTGTAAGTATAACGCACATCGGGCGGTTGCCGCAACCCGCATAAAATTGATTGCTGGTGGCGCAATGTTTACTGTGAATCGACAAACTAACCGCGCCCCCCTGACGCGTCCGGGGGTGCGGTTAGTCTGCCAGGGGGCGGGGGCGCGGTCAGTAAGTCAAAGAAAGGATGCGTTGTCATTGCGCCATGAGGCGCGGCCTGGCCTGCAAAAGGGATGCGGGGATCTCCCCCTAGGGGGAGAGTGCGTTTACTTTGAGAAACCCGCGCGATTATCCTCCAGTCCCCGCCGCGCAATCCCGCGCGGCGGCAAACAGCAAGGAGGCCCGCCATGGGCAAACACATCACGGACGCGCAGCGTCTGCAAATCGAGCACATGCTTAAGGGGAACGCGTCGCTGAAAAGCATCGCGAGGGCGGTCGGGAAAGCGCACACGACCGTCTCCAGGGAGATCCGCCAGCGCCGCGTCGAGAGCCTCAAGGGCGCGGCCGGGAGGGTCGCGAACCGTTGCGCCTCGCGTAAGGGCTGCCAACGGTTCCAGCTCTGCGCCGACAGGCCGGACTGCACGCGGAAATGCTCCCTGTGCAAATGGTGTAACCTCAAGTGCCCCGACTTCCGCGAGGAGTTGTGCGCGAAGCTCTTCTCGCCGCCTTACGTCTGCAACGGCTGCCGGGCGGAGAAGGACTGCACGCTGCGCAAACAGTTCTACCTGCACCGCCCCGCGCACGGGAACTACCGCGACCTGCTGGAGAAGAGCCGCG
>JAQVSS010000120.1 GCA_028700415.1 Kiritimatiellia bacterium | reverse complement strand
ACCATCGGCGTGGTCGCCAGCCCCATGTCGTCCACCGCGCATCCCGACTCGGCCAGGCCGCGGCAAAGCGCGTCGCGGATGGCTTCGGACGAGACCCGCGCGTCACGCCCGACCAGCATGCGCCGGGCGTCAAGCACCGGCGGCAGCCAGCGCCCGATCCGGTAGACGGTGTCGAGATCGAAATCCTTGCCGAACTCGCCCCGCATGTCATACGCCTTGAAAAACGACATTCCGCCTTCTCCGCCCCCTCGCCTAACGCCTTCACGGCTTAAACGTGTAACGCGGGCAAAGCCCGCAACCCAAAATTTCCACCACGAAGTCACAAAGGACACGAAGAAGTGGCGAGTCATTAAAAAACTTCGTGCTCTTCGTGCCTTCGTGGTGCAACAACTTGTTTTTTATCATTCTTGTCGGTTTATAAGGAACCTACCACAGCTACTACTGTATCACCACTAGCGAGATACCCGCATGAGCGCCTTTGGGCTTCATCGCCTTCAGCCAAGCCGGCATCTCCTTGGTCACCTCACCGCTCGTGTTGGTCACCACCCCGACGGCCTCCGGCGAAGCCGTGGCCAGCGTTTGCATCACCTCCTGCAGCCGCGCCGTGTTGCGCCGGTCCAAATGCGTCGAGGTCGAAAAAGCCCCGAGTATCCCCCCCGCCAGCAGGCAGATGATCGACACCAGGGCCAGCGTGGAGAGCGTCACCGAAAGTTTGCCGTTCTGGTCTGTCCGCAGCCCCTGTTCGGCTTTGACGCGGTCGCGCACAGACTCCAGCCGCTCGCGCTCCAACAGGATCCGTTCGCGCTCCAGCTTGAGTTTCTCCTGCTCAATCTGCAGTTCCGTCCTAGACAGGGCTTCCTCCGCCACCGGCGAATCCGCAGTTCCTCTCGTCACCTTGTCCATCGTCAATCCTTCCGGCCCGACCTCACAGGACCTGTTCCCGCTTTTGCCTCACCCCCGCCGCAGCTGCGCGAAGCGCGCGCACGGCGGCAGCGCGCCGACCAGCGGACGCGCATACTCGATGAACGCCGGGGTCACACCGTTCCCCGCCTTGTTGATGAAAGCGTCCGGCATGTGGCGCGTCTCCCTGGCCACATTGCGCAGCGGCACCACCTCAAAGGTAACGCCGTATTTCTTGGAGGGCTTGCGCCTGATCGCGACCGAACCGCTTGACATCTCGTCGTTCACGGCCGCCTGAACCGCCGCCACACCTGCCAGCCGCGCCTCCTTCGCGTCGCTTGCCGACGCCATGCCGGGGAACGAGCGCTGCAGATACCCGAACGTGTCGGCCCGCACACGCTTGATGCCCGCCTGCTCCTTGACCACCTTGGCCAACAGATCGCCCAGCGCGCCCGTGCCGCTCAACTGCACATTGCCGTGCGAATCGGTCTCGTGCGTGAACTTCGCGAGGATCGGCATGCCGTCCTTGTCCGCGATCCCTTCCGAAACCGCCACCACGCAACGCCCGTTCTTCTTCATCGCCGCCTTCACATCCTTCACAAATTTCTCCACGCTGAAGGGCCGTTCCGGCAGATAGATCAGGTGCGGCCCGTCGTCATCGTCCTGCCGCGCCAGCGCGGAAGCGGCCGTGAGAAACCCCGCGTTGCGGCCCATGATCACGTCGATCTTAACCCCGCCCAACGCCCGGTTGTCCAGATCGTCGCCTTTCACCGCACACGCCACGAAACGCGCCGCGCTGCCGAACCCCGGCGTGTGGTCGTTCTCGCGCAAATCGTTGTCGATCGTCTTCGGAATGTGGAAACAACTGATCCCGTAACCGTCTTTGACCGCCTCCTCATTGATGATGTGGACGGTTTCCGCAGAGTCGTTGCCGCCGATATAGAAGAAATACCGGATGTCCAGCTTGCGCAACACGCGGAAGATCGCCTGACAGTCCTCGGCCGTCGGTTTGCGGCGCACCGACCCCAGCGCGGACGAGGGCGTGTCCGCCACCGCCTCCAGCGTCGCGCGGCTCTCCTTGCGCAAATCGATGAACGTCGCGTCTAAAATCCCCTGGATGCCATGCAGCGCGCCGTAGATCTTGCCCACGGCCTTGCTGTCCCGCGCCGCCAAAACCGCGCCGGCCAGACTCTGATTGATCACCATCGAAGGACCGCCACTCTGGGCGATGAGCATATTGCCTTTTTTCATTTCCTGTCTCCTCTTCTCCGTTTTCAGGCCGTTATGATATACTCTCCCCATGCGTAAAGGCAAACATCCGTTTGAGGCGCCACAAGATTCTGAGGACGTCACGCCTACCGATTTCGGGGCCCGGCCTGACGAATCCGCCTTCCGGGTT
This sequence comes from Kiritimatiellia bacterium, assembly GCA_028700415.1. Taxonomy (GTDB): domain Bacteria; phylum Verrucomicrobiota; class Kiritimatiellia; order RFP12; family UBA1067; genus JALHET01. The sequence continues at coordinate 9,331 of JAQVSS010000120.1, read as the reverse complement.
GAACCGACCCCCGGGCGCCCCCGGCTCACCCCGCGGGACCAGGCCCGCAACCTCGGCGCCAAAAACCTCTTCGACCACATTATCCCGGGGCTGCCGATCGACGCCGACCCGCCGGAAACGCGCCAAGACGCGGAACCCTTTTCCGCGATAATCGAAAAGACGCTCAAGCGGCTCAAGATCGACGCCAGCCCCTGGCTCGATGACCTGACGGAGGCCTGGCCGACCCTCGTCCCGCCGGATGTGGCGAAAGTGACTTGCCCCGGCAAATGGGACGCGGGCATCCTCTACGTCTACGTGACCTCTTCCATCCACCTGTTCGAAATCCGGCGCGCCCATCTTAAGCGCATCGAGCAAGCCGTCCGCGCCTTCGCCGGCGACAACCGTGTCCGGCAGGTCCGCCTCATGGTCAACGCGGTCCAGCTCCCCTTCCCGGCGCACTAACCCGTCACTTATGATTTCGGATGACGTCGAGGCAGTGCCTCACATCCGCATCCAGATGCTCCGAAAGGTGGTCGAACTCGACGCCGGCAGGGCCGTTGAAACCCTGCCGCTTCAATTCGCCCAGCACGGCGGGGATGTTGCCGATCCCCTGCCCGTAAGGCATATCCGGGCTATGGAGTTTTGCCTCTTGGACGTCCTTGAGATGAACCGACAGGACGCGGCCCTGAACCGTTTTGAGATAGGCGACCACATCCATGCCCGAGCGGATGATGTGCCCCGTGTCCACCGAGAAACCCATGCGCGGGTCACGCCCCTTCATGAGCCCCATGAGGTATTCGGGATCCCAGTTCCGGTACTCTGGCCGGGCAGGGTTCTTCGCGTGATTGTGGAAACACAGCTGAACCCCGCTCTCCTTCACCAGCCTCTCGATCAGGTCAAGCCGGTCCACAGGCGGCTCCCCGGTCAGGCCGCGCAACCCAAGCGTTTTCGCGAACTCAAACAGCTTGCGAGTCTCCGCTTCGGTCTTGCCAATGTCGCTGAAATAGGCGTTCACGGCCTTGACGCCGCACATCTGCAGTTTAGCTTTGAGCGCCGCGAGATGCTCGCCGGACAGATTCTGGTTCAGGGTCACATCGGGGTGCTCCGGGCTGAGCTTCTGCCAGAGGAAAAGTTCGATCACCCCGGCACCGCACGCCTTGGCCTTCTCAATCGCCTCGAACGCCGTGCCCTTCCGGAACGTGTAGGCGGACACGCCGGGCTCCAGTTTCACAAAAAGCCGGTTGATGGCGCCGAGGGTCTCCTCCACCAGCATCTGCCCGCCTTCCGGACCGACCAGGCTGGACTCCGGCACGGCGCTGTAGCCGCCGCCTTTCGTTGCCCGCTCCGACGGAAGATACGTGGAGCGGTCCACCGGGCTCGCCAACTGAATCAGGATCGTCTGCCCCGCCGGGCTGCGCCCTTGAATCCGCATGCCGTAGTCAAGAAACAGCTCGAAGGGGTTGGTCGCGATCGCGACATCACCCAGCCGCAGCACGTGCAGCTCGACCGCATGGCGCGGCTCAGCCGCCTTCTGCGCCTCGTACCGGGACATGGTCCTCTTGTACCAGTTCTTGCGTGCCGCCTCGCCCCCCACGAGCTTCGCTTTGGCGGCGAGCGGCTCGTAATTCTTTTTGGCGGCCTCGTATTCCCGGTCGGTGATTTTCCGGCCCGGCAGGCCGAAGCGCTCGACGCGGTGCGCGAACGGAACATCGGCCCGGAGATCGCCTTTCACGACGTCCCACGTCGACTCGTAGGCATGGACGATCCTCCGCGCCACCTCCTGCCGCCGGTTCAGCTTGCGGAGCTGCTCCATGCGCGCCTCGGCGCTCTTGCGCAGGATGGCGCGGGGCACCAGGTCGCCCGCCGGTCCGCAAAAGCCCAGCACGACGTACTTCTCTCCGTACCTGCGGCGCAGCTCGTCACGCACGTCGCCCCAGTAATCCGCGTGCAGTCGCGACAGGCCCTCATCGACTTGCGACGGGCAGGCCACCGTGATCGCGGTCGCGACCGGCTTCTTTTCGGCATCGAGAAAATACAGGAAGTCGACCGTGTGGTTTTCGCCCCCCTCGAGTCCCCGGAACTCCGGCTTGTCCGCCGGACCATACATCGCGGCGGAGCCGTCCGCGTAGACCGACCGCCGGTTCTGGCCGGTGACCGCGTGGCCCAGCCCCCACGCCACCGCGCCAGGCTTTCGGCCTTCCCACGCGCGCGCCGCCGCCTCGGCCAGGCGGTCGAAGAAGAAGGCGACGTACTCTTCAGGCGGCATCGCGCCGCCCAAGTCGTCGTACCATCCCTGGTCGAGGGCCGGCCCGGTGTGGGTGTGGGTGGCGGCGAGAAAGAGCTTGTTGGCGTCGAAACCCTTCAGCCGGACAGCGACCCGCTCGCGGAACCGGGACTGGATATCCTTCGGCAGATAGCAGACGTCGCAGGCGATCAAAATCGCGCAGTCGCAAGGCTGCCCGTTCTCGCGCGCCTCCAACGCCAGAACATTGGCCTTGCACCGGCTGAGAATGTTGCTGGGCTGTCCCACGCGGACGTGGAACTGGCCCGTCAGCGAGACCGGCCGGTCCGGCGTGATGTCCGCCTCGGCCGCGCCGATCCACAGCTCCGCGGCCTGCGCCGCGCCGGCCGTCACGAGTGCGGCAACCGCCAAAAACAAGGAACTCCGTTTCATTTTCGACTCCAGTCGTTCTGAATCGACCTGATTCGCCCCGGGTCGATCCAGGTCGACTGGAGTCGAATCAAGCCGCGGTTTTCTTCAGCCCTCCAGCTTCCAGCCGTTGTGCATTGGCCTCACGATCATCGCGTTGGCGAGGTCGTTGTTGACGAAGCGCTCGGTCTTCCAGTCCCACTTCAGCTTCTGCTGCAAGCGCGCCGCGATGCCCGCGATCATGCCCAGCGTGGAGGCGGTGTGCGTGGCGTCGATGCCCGCGATCGGATCCTTGCGGCTGCGCATGGCGTCCAGCAACCCTTGCCAATGGTTCACGTTCTTGTAGCCCACGCGGTCGCCCGCCTTGGCCTTGATAGTGGTCACGTCGGAGAACGACATGCTGTCGGCCGGCAGCAGCCGGACGTCGCCCGCTTTGGGGCGGACTTTGAGCAGGTCGCCCGACGCCTCGATCTTGTCGCCCCGGTCGACATAGACCCAGCCCTTCTCGCCGATGAACTTCGTGCCGGCCGGCTGCTGCGTGCTGTCCGTGAACACCATGCGCAGGCCGCTCTCATACGTGAAGACGGCCTTCCAGGTCGCGATGTTGTCGGCGAACCCCTGATTGATGTAGTACGTCCCGCCGCACTCGACCTCGAACGACTCCTTGCCGAGCAGCGGGCAGCCCCAGTTCGCGATGTCGAGGTGATGGACGCCCCAGTTGGTGGTCCAGCCCTCGCAGTAGTCGTTCATCAGATACCAGTCGGGATAAGCGATGCGGTAAGGGTTGAACGGGCTGAAGCGCGCGGGACCCAGCCACATGGCCCAGTCGACTCCGTCCGGAACCGGCTGCGGGTCTAAAGACCCCTTGTAGCTGGGCTGAAAACTTTTGCCGGGCACCGCCACCTGAACTTCGCTGATCTTGCCGACGTACCCGTTGAGGGCGAGCTCGCACCCTTGCCGGAAGTTGCCCAGCGAGCGCTGCCACATGCCGGACTGGTAGATGCGCTTGTTCTTGCGGAGCGCCGCGCGGGTGGCGAAACCGTCGTTGATGCACACACCCGTCGGCTTCTCGCAGAACATGTCTTTCCCGGCGTTGGCCACCGCCGTGGCGACGAGCGAATGCCAGTGGTCTTGCGGGGCAATGATCATCGCGTCGATGTCCTTGCGGGCGGTGATCTCCCGGAAGTCGCCAAACATGGCGCAGCCTTTGTCCCCGTACTTCGTGTCCACAAGGTCTTTTGCCCGCTCCTGACGCTTCCGTTGCACGTCGCATACCGCGACGATGCGGCATCTGTCCAACCCGAGGAAATTCCTCATATTGTCCGTACCTCGTCCACCGGCACCGATGCAGCCGATCGCGATCTTATCGTTCGCCCCGAAAGCGGTGGAGGGAATGACCGTCGGGAACCCGATGGCTGCCGCGGCGAACGCGGAGCTTTTCAGGAACAGGCGGCGGTTGATGACTGGTTTCATGTGAGTTGATCCTTTCTTGTTTCGAATGTTGATCACTAATCCAAAAGGGATGTAACCGGAGATGGAAGGACGCTCGCCTCTAGCAACGCAAGGCCGTCAGACAGGCAAGGCGACGCAGCCGACACCGATGCGGGAGCCGCGAGCAGGTAGCGGCGCTGAATCTCCTCTGCCGTCAGCACGCGGTCATAGAGCGCGACCTCGTCGATCTTCCCTTCGAACGTCTCGCCCTGACCACCGGCCCCACCGATAAACACACCGGACGAACTGTCGGGCGCGACGCGGCCGGAGAACTCCAGGCTCCCGTTCAGGAAAACCTCCGCCCGCCCGCCGTCACGCACGAGCGCGACATGGTTCCACGTCTTCGGCCCGGTCACGGTCCGCCCCGCCAGCGGGCCGAACGTCAGGCGGCCAGCGTTCCCGCTTGTGCCGCCGATGGCCAGCACGTCCCCGCCGCGCGCAAAAAGAATACCGGTGACCGGACGCAGGCCGTTGGGCAGGCCGTTCCAGAACCACAGCTCGACCGTGTACTTTACCTTCAGCCCACCCACTTCCGCCGACAGCCGCCCGCCCGCGAGGTGGACACAGCGGTTGATGACGCCTGTGCCTGAAAAGGCCGGCGAAACAGGGCCGTCCAGCCACCGCGCGATGCCGGTCCCGTAAGCCGCGTTCCGCTTGGCGGGTGTCGCGTCAACCGCGGTTGCGCCGCCCCATTCCTCCAGGCGCCAGTACGCCAGCGGACGCGAGGCCAGCACGCTCTGCGCGTAAGCCCCGTGCCCGGCGGCGGCGACGCGCCGCTTTTTCCCGGCGGCCTTTTCCAGCAGCGCCGTCAAAGCCTCGACCATCTTGGGCCCGGCCCCCGTCTCCAGCATGGCGGACCGGCAGGGCCACGTGTTGTAGCCCCCGAGCGGATGAAGTTCCGGCGGGAGGATGTAGCCTTCCTCGGCGTTTGCCAACCCGATGTTCATGGTCGGTTGAAGCGGGCTCTGCGCCTTCACCTGCAGGCCGTGCAACGCGAACACTTCGCACGGCCACATGGCGATGCCGAGCCCGCCGACCCGCAACGCCTGAAGCTTCATGTCGCGCACCGGATGCTCCTTGAGCCAGAGCAGTTCACGCGCATAGACTTCGGCTTGATCCTTCGCCAGCCGGCCACCCATCTTTCCCGCCACATCGCGCGCCCACGCCAAGCGTTTTGCGTCCGGCTGCCGCGTCCCGAGCCGGAGCGTTTCCTGCCGCATGGACAACGGCACCCATTCCTGAAACGCGATGCCCCTATATGCTTCTGCCGCGAGCTGCGCCAGTTCGCCCGCATAGGCATCCCGGCTCACGGCCCGCTTCGCCTGACTGTAGTCCATCCAGTGCTGGTCGCCGCTCGTGCCCTGGGACATGATGCCCACAAAGGCAGACGCGCCGTTCGTCGCGCCGCCGATCAGCAGCCCCAGTTGGCCGGCGAACGCGCCATAGTAGTCCGCCGAAACCGGCGTCGAACCGAAATAGTGCATCGAGTAATTCGCCAGGACCGCCACTGGACGGCCTTCCGGCGACTGCACGGCAAGCAGCGACAGCGCCGGATCGGAGGGCCCGGAGGGCCCGATTGTGTCCGGATTCTGATACCCCGGATGCATGTTGGCGCGCACGGTGACCCCACCGAACGGATCCTTCAGCATTTTGTCGGGCCGCCTGATCCACACGCGCGTGTGCGTGTGGTCAGGAGCTTGGGCAACGGCCCACCCGACACGGGCGGGCGCGAGCCTCTCGACGGCGCGTTGCAAGCCCTCGACGATGCGCGGGAGGGCGAACGCGGGATAATGCGCATCAGGCGGCGTGCCCAGCACCTGCATCAGCGAAGGAGCGCTGTGCGTGTGCGTGGCCGAAAGCATGATCCGCTCCGGCGGGATGCCGGTGGCCGCCTGCGCGCGGGCCTTGACCGCGTCGGCGAACTCGGCGGGGAGAAGGCATGTGTCCAACACGCCCAACGCCACACGCGTGCGCCCGTCGTCGAGCACCAGCCAGCGCACATGCAGGGGATCAGAAACCCTGTTGGCGGTGGCCGCGAGGAAATTGCCGTTGACGGTGACGGGGAAGCCCGTGGGCGTGACATCCATGGCATACGCGCCCGCACGGAAAGTCCGGACGGCAACATCCCCTTTCTTCGTCACGCAGGACGTGACCACGCCTGACGCCAAAAGGATGACCGCCAAGAATAAACCGTTTCGCCCCTTCATCGCCCCCCCATTGTAGCCCGGCGACCCGACCGGCACGAATCGGCCGGAGTCGATGCGGGCCGGTTCGGATCGCGTCTCGCCGCCTTACACCAGCTTGCTCAGGTGCGCAAGGCTCTTCGCCGCCTGATCCGGCGTGCCGCACTCGACCGAGAAGACGATGTCGCGCGGACACTTTTCCTTCACGATGCGGATGATCCGCTCCCAGTCCATCACGCCCTCGCCGCAGGCGCACCCCACCGGCGTCCCCGTGACCTTGCCGCGCTCGGCGGCGGAATGGCTGACCGAAATGTCCTTCGCGTGCAAATGTACCAGACGCGGCGCGACGCGCTCCAGCCAAGCGTACACGTCCTGCCCCGCCAGATACGCGTTGCCGGTGTCGAGATTGATCCCGATCGACGGCGACGTGACCAGGTTGTAGATGCGGTCGAGCCCTTCCGGCGTCTTCGAATATTGCGAGTGGGGCTCCAGCCCGATCTTCACGCCGCGCCGCTCCGCGATGAACAACGCTTCCCGCAGCGTGTACTTGATCAGCACGAAGTCCTCTTCCTCGGTGGTCCACTTCGCCTTTTTGCCCTCGTCCGTGTTGATCACCGGCACGCCGATCTCGGCGGCCACGCGGACCGCCAGCTTGATGTACTCGCCGTGAACCTCCGGGCGGCACAGGGGCCCGTGCGCCTGGAGCCCCGAGATCTTCAAGCCCGCCGCGTCGCAGGCGTCCTTAATCCGGTACGGGTCGTCGAACATCGACACCGTGTGGAAGTACCCGGCCTCGCTCATCAGCTCGCGGCCGAAGTGAACCATCGGCTCGAAGTATTTGAAGCCCATCTCCGCGGCGGCTTTGACCGCCCACTCGAACGGCTTGTCGCTGCTGCGTGAGAACTCCGCGTTCAATCCGACATATACCTTACCCATTCCCATGCCCCTTTCCCGTTGTGTTTGACCCTCGCGTCCGTAACCGCCCGCTCACTTCCCGAACAACTGCCCGATGGCGCCGAGCGTGCGCTCCACCAGCACCTGCCCCCCCTCCGGCCCGACCGGGCTGGATTGCGGGACGGCACTGTAGCCGCCCCCCCTGACAGCACGCTCCGAGGGCAGGTACCCGTTGGTGCCGACCGGGCTGGCCAGCTGGATCAGGACGGTCTGCCCCGCCGGGCTGCGCCCTTGGATCTGCATGGCATAGTCGACAAAAAGCTCAAAGGGGTTGGACGCGATGGCCACATCGCCCACGCGCAGGACGTGCAGCTCGACGGAGCCGGTCGGGTCGGCCTTCTGCTGCGCCTCGTAACGGTCCAGCGTCCGCTTGTACCAGCGTTTGCGGCCGTAGACAGACGGTTCCTTCTCATCCCGCTTGGCATACTCCTCGTACCCCTTCTTGGCCTCGGCATACTCCTGCTCGGTCAGCTTGCGCCCCGGCACGTCGAACCGTTCAACACGGTGCGCGAACGGCACGTCGCTGCGGATGTCGCTACGGATCACCTCCCACGTCTCCTCGAACGCCGCCGCGATCCGCCGCCCCAGCTCCTGCTTGCGCGACAGGTTGCGCAGCCGCTCCATGCGCGCCTCGGCGGCGTTGCGCAGCATGGGACGCGGCACCTGGTCGCCCGCCGGGCCGCAGAAGCCCAGCACCACCAGCCCCGCGCCGTGCTTTCCGCGCAACTCCTCCCGCACATGATGCCAGTAATCCGCGCTCACCTCGTACAGGCTCTCGACGGTCTGCGACGGGCAGGGCACCGTCAGCGAGACCGCGATGAGTTTGCGCTGCGCATCGAGAAAACAGAGGACATCCACGGCGTGGTCCTCCCAGCCCTCGAGCCCCCGGAACTCCGGGCGGTTGGTTTTGCCGTACATGACGGAGGTGCCGTCGGCGTACGTCACGCGCCGGTTGGCGCCCACCACCGCGTGGCCGAGCCCCCACGCCACCGCGCCGGGCTTGCGGCCCTCCCACGCTTTGACCACCGCCGCGGCCAGACGGTCGTACAGGAACGGGAGATACTTCTTCGGCTGCATGGCCGCCCCGTAGTCCGAAAAATTCTCCTGGGCAAGGGTGGGGCCGGTGTGCGTGTGGGTGGCGGCAAGAAAGAGCTTCGACGTGTCGAAGCCCGGCAGGCGCGCGGCCACATGTCGGCGGAACCCCTCCTGAATGTTGCGGAGGCTCACGACATCCATGGAAACGACAATCGCGTAATCCGCCGGCTTGCCGTTCTCCCGCGACTCCAAGGCCAACACGTTCGCCTTACACCGGCTCTCGATATTCTTCGAGATACGCTGGTGAAACTGCCCGGACAACGAGATCGGCCGGTCCGGCGTGATGTCCGCCTCGGCCGCGCCGATCCACAGTTCCGCCCCGGACACGCCCGCCGCCGCCATGAAAACGCCGATAACCGCCGTCAAACACCTACTGCCCTTCATGTCATTTCCCCCCTTTTTTCAGCCCCCAACCGCGAGCCCGATTCATGTCTTTTACTATAGCGTCCCGGCAGGTTTCCGTCTAGTGACAGAAGTCTCATTCTTTAGCACAAAAATCTCACCCGGAATTGCCGACGCCCTGCAAGGGCACAACCGTTCCGCACACTCCGGCGCAGGCAGCCCAGGCGGGGTTTAGTGCCTTACGAACCGGCAAGCATGATAAAAAACAAGTTGTTGCACCACGAAGGCACGAAGCGCACGAAGTTTTTTAATGACTCTCCCCTTCTTCGTGTCCTTCGTGACGTCGTGGTGAGAATTTCGGGTTGCGGGCGAAGCCCGCGTTAGGGCTTGATTGTCGCCTGCGGGCCTGTCAAACTTCACGGCGGCATGGCAAAAGACGCACTCCAGTTCGAGACCATCACGCCGCCGGGCGGGCTCTCCTTCCGGCTGCTCCGGTGGCGGGACAACCTGCGCGAAGTGGAGCAGTACACCGCCGAGGGCAAGACGGTCCCGTTCGAGGGGAAGGGCGACCACTGGCACCTGCACCGCGAGATGGAACTGACGCTGATCGAGCGGGGCAGCGGCCTGCGGCTGGTGG
>JAQVSS010000485.1 GCA_028700415.1 Kiritimatiellia bacterium | reverse complement strand
ACGTATGCCGAAGAGGCCTGCGGCGATGTCCATCGTGAGTGCCTCGTTTGCAGGCATGTCGCCGGCTAGTTCCGCCGCTGTATTGCGGGGAACGGGCTTCAGGATGTAGTCGCCGCCGGATTCCACGACCGAGTACCCGCCGCGGATGCGTTTGAGCTGCACCTTGTGCTGCACGCCGGAAACGGAAGACCGGCACGTCTTCTCGCGCACTTCGGGGAGATAGAGCTCGGCATACGAAAGGTTAAGCTTTGACATACACGGCTCCTATGGCGCCGTAGGCACTGGTTTCGATAAGGCGCGTGAAATGGTCGCGCTCGTCGATGCGGAGTTCGCGGCACTGGCGTTCTTTCTGCGGACCCTCCGCTAGAAGCCCGTAGAAAAACGGAAACAGATGCCTGGAGCGGTATTCGGCGCGCGTTTTGGGAAGCGTCGCGGAAATATCCGGCATGGAGGCATCGAGCAGATATTCACGGTTGTAACGGAAAACATATCCGTCGGCACCCTTTTCGATGACGCCGGCAGGCGTGTTACGATAATAGACCGTTCCCTTTTTCATACGCCAACCGTCAATTTATAACCGAGAGTTTTGACCACATTTAGCAGAACGTCGAGTGTGACGTTCCCAGCCGCCGTTTCCAGATTGGAAAGCGTATGCACCGACACGCCGCTCAATTTCGCCAGCCGCGCCTGCGTAATGCCAAGGGTGTCGCGCCTTACGACAATCGCCCTTCCTATATCCTCTTTGTTCACTTGAATGAATAATATTTTATTCGTAACAGCAATGCAAGCCAACAAATTGACAAATTGTTCATTATAGTGAACATATTATTGCTGTGACAGTGTAAGTGTTTAGCCTGTTTTGCGGCGCGCCCGGCGGTCACGCCCTACCTTCGCATGTCGCGGGGCGCCTGTAGCGGGTCAAGGCACGGGACGCAACCCATTTCAATCTCAAACTGGTTGTTTGTGAGTACGTGAGTTTGTGAGTATGTGCGGTTTAAATCTACCCACGCACTCACACACCCACATACCCACATACTTGCCCTTCGTGCTCGTGCTGCAAAAGACTTGCTTCTTATCGATGTTGTTGACCTGCAAGGCACCAAAGCGATCAAGCTGGATCAGCGTACCGCAAGCGCCATCTGTCCGACGATTTCGCTGAAATAAGCCGGACTCCAGATTTCCAACTCTGACAGATCCTTGATGAAGGGTGCCACATCGGATTTGGCGTGCTCAACGTTGAGCCTGCAGGTTCTTGCCCGGACAAGCGCTTGGATTTCTTCCAGCGTCTCCGGCAGCGGATGCCCCGGATGGCTTTGCGACATCCGTTGCCTGAAATGGTTCAGATCCATCCCGACACGGTGCCGCACATACCACTCGAAATCATACCAGTCGCGTCCCTTGACCCGCTGTTTCCAGTCTCTGAACAGAAGCGCGTGTATTTTTCCCGCATAGAGACAGGGCAGGTTGAAACAACGCGTCATGAAGGAAAAGGGCAACATCAACGCGTGACTCTCAGTTGCGAAATCCAAAGGCGGCAAGATGTCCACCTCGATCTTGATTCTGACTTTTCGCTCGGTTTGGAATGAAAGGTTGTAAATGTCGGTCGTGTCTTTCAGAAACGCCGATTCAATCGCCGCTTGGCGCTTCTTCTGCTTGCGGGTGATGACGACTTCGCGTCCCAAAGCCCGGAACTCCGCAGTGATCGCGTCGAAATACTCGCTCAAGGTGAAATTCGGATCTGCCTGCAAAAGAGAAAAGTCCATGTCCTCTGAAAAGCGGGGCAGCCCGTAAAAAAAATGTAGGCATGTTCCGCCATAGAAGGCCGCGCGCTTGAAAAAGTCACGCCGGTAAAGCCCTGCAAGCGTTATTTTCTGCATCACTTCGTGCAGGGCATTCTGATAATCCGCGTCGGTCTGAACCGGGAACGCGGACATCATGGATTCAAACACAGTCATGTTCCAGAACCTTTCTGAGGCAACGGAGCGCACTATCCTTGTGGCGCGTGGCCATGCACGCGTCGACAATACTTAAATCAGGCTTCTTGAGTTCTGAAATATCCACCCGCATGTGGTCTTCCAAGAACGTGCGCATGGCCTTTTCAGAGGTGATGCGAAGGTTTGAGCGCAACAGGATAAGATCGCACAAAGCCTTTTCCGGTGTCGCTATCAAAAAAGAAAACCGTGCGCCGGCCTGTTCCTGTCGGACACCCAAAGAGTAATAACCCTCCGGGACTGTCTGAAAACTGAAACGGCCCAACGGCGTCTGAACCAGCTTGGCGCGCTTCGTTACTACCGACTGCGTGGAAGCCATCCGCTCGGGAATCATCTGGTAGAAGGCCAGCGCTGTCTCCAGTGATACATACGAAGGACCGTAAAGATGATTGGCAATCAATTCATTTAAGAATCGCTGGCCGGTGATCTTTGTGGATACACAGTAAAGATCACGCTTCAGGCGCACCAGGTCACCCTGTTCCACCATGTAAGACACCTTGTCCTTGGGAGATGCATAATCGCTCAGGACCCCGGCCAAGGTCGCCCCGGTGATCGGCACACAGCCAAAACCGCACAATAATTCTGTTGTTTCTGTCATCATATTCGGAATTTTTCCGATTTACGGTACTATTTTGGCATATTTATTTTAGGATTTCAAGCGTTGTTGTATGTGGGTGCGTTTTTACTTTGTTGCAGTTAATAATCACGGTGATTTAGTCGCTATCCCCTCAACTCCTGTCACAAAAAACAAGAGGTTTACATCGGCCTGTATGTGAGTGAATTGGGTTGCGCGCTCTGCCCGCATTAGATGCCTAAACGCCCGGCATCAACGAAAAGGCATCAAAATGCTTGGGCGGGATCGGGACGCCAGCGCCGGCACATTATCCAACTTGAACTT
>JAQVSS010000119.1 GCA_028700415.1 Kiritimatiellia bacterium | reverse complement strand
CCGTCTGCGCCTGTTCAGCGACAGCGGAACCGACACCCGCTGTTGCCATCAGAATCATCAGGAGCGCGATGGGGTGTTTTTTCATGACATTTCGCTTTGCGTCACCAGTTGAAGTTGAGGATCAGCGTGCCGTAGTTGGCATAATCGAAGAACCCGTCGAGGGGCACCGAAGCGGAATATTCGGGCGGACTGCGGCGAATGCGGGTAATCGCATAGCGGACGGCTACCGGGGTGCGCTGCATGTCGAACTTGAGGGCGTCGATCGGGAGCGCGAAGAAAACCCGCCAACCTTTCCCCTTCACGATTTCGCTGCGGCAGACGATCTTCTCCGTCGTCTGCGAGGGTTTACGGTCGCGATAATGCGCGAACTGGCCTTTCGCATCGCCGATCACCTGGTAGGTGACAGTGTCGGGACGCCGGACCAGCACTTCGATGTGCTCGTTCTGTTCCGGCGCAGTCTGCGCGATCAGCGGGTTGCGGTTGGGCTCTGACGCCTCGACGGCGACATAAAGATGTTCGTAGTCGTGCGCGACGTAGGCGATGGTATCGGCCTTAAGCCGTCCGGTGCCCACCTTGAAGAAACGGTCGGTTTTCACCCAGTCCTTCCATTCCGCCGCATCGATTTCCTTAAGGGACTTCGGTTTCGATTTGAGCGCTTTCGACTTGAGGGGCGGCGGCGCTTTTCGCGCCTCAGCGTTCGAAAAAAGCGTCACGAAATCTGCCGCTTTCATGTCGTTGAACGCGAGGAATTCGAGCCTCATCGACCGTCCGCACTTGATACGAGAAGTGCCGAGCGAAAGAAACGCGGTGCCGTCCCAGCCCCCCGGCGCAAACTTGGCGACATCTAGCGAAAAGATCCGTTCCGCCGCTTCATCGATCCATTCGCCCGCGTCGAGCGTCTCATCGACCTTTCCTGCCTTGCCCCAGGGCGGGGTGAGAATCGTATTGAGCGGACTGTACAGGCCGGTCGAAATCGCAACGCGCTTCACGTACGTGCCGTTGACGCGATAATCGATGACCAACCCTGTGAAAACCTTGTCCGCGGGATTTTTGAGGTGGGACGCGTCGCGCTGTTCGCCTTCCGCGACGTGTCCAAGTATGATCGCCGGCGCGTCGCCGAACGTATGCGTGTAACGGCATCGGATCTGCCGCATCCCGGTCATCTCAAAACCGGCGAAATTCTCGAGTGAACCGACCATCGCCTCGCGGCGGCTTGTGCCGGCGGCAAGGGCGAGTTTGTCCGGATCGGCGGCGGCGGACGAGACCGGGACATTGGTCTGGAGACAATTGGAGACGTCGACCTTGCTCACATAGACACCGGTTCTGGAAATCCTCACCCCGTCCTTGACAACGTTAACGTCTTTGAGTTCGCTGCGCTCGGGGTCGTAAGTGCGACGCGGCGGTGCGACATGAGTGAGAAGTCCGCCGGCAGGAACGGGAAGCGGTGCCTTCTCCACGGCGTCCGTCTTTCGCGGGGACTCTTTCCAGGCGAGCGCCCACACGCCCGGTTCGAGCGTGACGAGCGTTCCGGAAAGTCCACCGACCGCGACTCGCCGCGTTTCCGCCGGTTTGCCGTTCGCGGTCACTCCGGTGAAGTCGAAGTCGCGGTCGGCGAGGAGGACATCCGCGCGCTTCGCGAGCGTCACCGTGTTGCCGTCGATTCTCCCGTACTTGTTCTCGGTATAGAAATAATTCATCGGGAGGTCGTCAACCGCGAAGAACGAAAGCGGCGAAGCGGTGACGAGGAACTGTTCCATCTTGTCCGTCCCGAGATTTCCGATCGAATGGGCGAATTCGCCTTCTGCCCTGCCGCTGTGGACGAGTTCCGGTTCGGTGACGCGCGCGCCCTTCACGATTCCTTTCCCACGCCAGTTGGATTTGAGTTCTTTATCGGAAAGCAGTTCCGGCGTGGAAGTGCCCGCGCGCATGAAATCAATGTTCATTTTCCAGACATTGACCCGTTCGCCTTTGCCGAAACCGAGCGAAGAGGAGTCGATTTTTACAGGAACGTCCGCCGGAGCTTTCGCGCGGTTGATGAAGGAAAGGAGCACGTCCTTCGCTTTTTCGCGCTTCACGCTGTGGCTTTCGACTTCGACCGCGGCGTCGGTTTTCCAATCCGGCGTATACTTCGCGCCGGTCGGCAGAAGATTGCCGCTTTGGTAGACGGCTCGCATCACCGGAAGATCGTTGAACGCATTGAAATGCGTGCGCGGAATCCAGCCAAGGGCCAGAACCCGGTTCGCGTAGTCGACGTTAGGAGCCCAGTAAAGGAGAATCGTACGCTGGCCGGGACGGAGACGGTTCATGAGCCCGATACCCCAGCCGACGCCGGCCCAGTCCCGCCAACGGGCGGGAGCGAGTTCGTGCGGAGATTCCATGTAGTTCAAATCGGCATAAGGATTCCCGCTGCCGTTCGCGAAGAACATGATCTTCCCGTCGTGGAAACGCTTCACGAGCTTGCGCCAGAATTTCACCGTGTCGTCGTCGCGCGTCACCCGGTCGCGTTCCCAGTCGATGGTGTTCGTCATTTGGGTCTCGTCGATGTAGATCGTGTCGAGTCCGAGGTCGCGGGCGAAACCGGATAACATGCCGACGTACCAGTCGCGGCACTCCGGATAACAGAACATCGTCTGCCAGTTGAGAGCGAGCCCCGGGAAAAGCGAATCGCGGTTACCCTCGCGGTCGAGTGTGCGGTACCACTCCGGATGTTCCCTGAAAACGCCCGTGAAGTAAGAGGTCGAGATAATGATGTTGTAGATGGAAACGTGGACACGCGGCGAGATCGCTTTCATCGCGTCGACGTGTTCTTTCACCTCCGCCGCGGTGGCACGCCCGCCGGACGAGGTGATGAATCCGTCCTTTACGCGGTAGTCGCCCCAGCTATAACACGTGCCGAGGGATGGTCCCAGGTGGAGGAGGAGTGACCCGTCGTCGGTCATTTCCGAAAGCCAGCGCACTTCGTCAGCATTGAGATCGTCCACGTTCGCGAACATGTCCCCGATCCAGGCGGGCGGCGGCGGAATCGTTTTCAGTTCCGCGGCGAAGTCGGGATCTTTCGCGAAAATGTCGTCGAAAAAGGCGAACATGCCGCCGTCGAAGGCGGTGAACTGCTCCGTGACGGAAACGGGCTTGCCTTTGTAAAGGCCGAACGTGCCGAGGCCCATCCGGTAACCGTCGGGCAGATACCAGAGCCGGTCGTGGTATTCGCGGTAGTGGCCGATCGTCGAGTGCCACCACGGGAGGACGGCCGTGTCGTCGATTCTGGTGCGATAATGCGCGAAATCGCCGCGCTTTGCGTCCGGATGGATGAAGACGAGCCCCTTCGAACTCTGGCGGAACTCATTCACGGGCCGCGGCGTCTTTACCTGAGGGAACGGTTTGTAGGGGCCGATATAACCCGCCCCGAGGTGCCACACGTCCTTCTGGAATGAGGGCGCGAAACGGCATTCGGTGAACGGCGTTACGTATTTCGTCTCGCCGGCTGAATTGAGGAACGCAAGCGTGCGGCGGAGTCCGGCGTTCTCGCGCCTGTAACGCTTCGTGACGGTGATCCCCGGCAATTTCGGATTCGTGCAGGTGAACACGGTCTCGCCATCCGCCTCGGTCTTCGCCACGACGACGTCGTCGCGCTCCACGGCTTCGGCGTCGCCCGATTTCGACATCAGCATGTAGCGGTTCCCGAACGCGGACACGATTTCGCGTCCGTCCGCCGCGGCGAAGGTGCCGATCGCTCCCGTTTTCCCGTCGAACACGAACCGGGCGCGATTCCCCCCCGCGTAGCCGTAGACAGAGAGAAACGCCGCCGTGAGAACGCACAATCGGAAGAGGCCGTTCACTTGGCTTTGCCCTTTTCGAGAGTGTTGACGGAGAGCGCTTTCCTGAAGTCGGCGAAAGTGGTCGTCTTGTCCCACGGCTCAAAGACGAGCTTTTTCGTTTCACCCGGGAGGAGCGTGATCGAATTGTCGTTGAACTCGCCGGCGATCTTGTAGGCGTTGGCCCAGACGAAGAACGCGGGTTTATCCGTCTTCAGCGTGACCGTCCACTTGCCGCCCTCTTCCGCGACGTCGGCCTTGACGTTCGCCGCTGCGAGCGGAAGATTACGAAACTCGTCGAAGAACCACTCGTTGCGGACGGTGTCCGTTCCGCCCTTGGCATTCCTCGTTTCAAGTGTCAGCAGGACGAACGATTTCTTGCGCGCCTCCCAGTCGCCGAAGAGCGCCTCGGAAAACTCCGCCATGGTGACGGAGGTGCGCGGCGGCAGTTTCGCCTTGAGGATTTCGGATTTGCCGGCCGAACCGTCGAAACCGACCGCGGTCAGCGTGAGCGTCGCGTCGAGTTCCCCGTTCGAATCGTTGACGGCGTACGCGCGCATGTCGTAGGGGATCGAGGGGGCGCGGTCGTCGTACTTGTCGGCAAGGTCGCTGGTCTTTCGCGCGGCATAGGACTTCTCGGTCGGCGCGGCGGTTATGAGAACCGGCGCAAAGGTCCGTTTGAGTTGGTACTGGAGCGGCTTCCACTTGCCGCCGTAGTCGATCGAACTCCAGGAGGCGACCGGCCAGTTGTCGTTCAGTTGCCACACGAGAACGCCCATACACCAGGGGCGGAGCGAGCGGAGGTGTTCGCACGCGACCTTCATGGACATCGCCTGGAACGCCTGCGTGAGGTAGATGAAGTCTCGCGCGGAAGCCGGGGCGAAAAAGTGGCGGTGCAGGAACTCGGTGAGGCGGCGGTGCCCGAGCGGATGTTTCTGGTGGTACATGAGTTCCGGGAGAAGCTTGTCGATCGCCTCCTCGCTGCAGACCGTCGAGGCGACGTCCGCCGAGGGCATGCTCTGGCAGCCGAATTCGCTGACGAAACGTGGCTGGCGCTTGTAGTAACCCCAGTAGGGCTGCCAGCCGAACCAGATGCTCCAGTTGTGGATGTCGCCGCGGTCGTCGTCCCGGCAGAGGATGTCTTCCGGGCGTCCGGTCGAACTCGGCGACGAAGCCCAGAAACGGCGCGTCGGATCGTATTTCGCGACCATCGCTTCAGACACCTTGGCGCGGCGGATGAAGTGTTCGGTATGCGACTTGAGTTCCTGCGGCCAGCCGCCGTCGCCGGTGATGAGACTGATGCACTCGTTGTCGCCGGACCAGAGCGCGATCGAAGCGTGGTCCCGTAGACGGCGGATCTGGTGGGCCTCTTCAGCGCGCACTTGGTCGTAGAACCAGTCGTCGTCCGGATAGAGCGCGCAGGAGAACATGAAGTCGTGCCACAGGAGGACACCGAATTCGTCGCACGCCTCGTAGAACGCGTCTCCCTCGAACCGGCCGCCGCCCCAAATGCGGAGCATGTTCATGTTGGCGTCGCGCGAGCTCTTCACAAGATTACGGTATTTCTCCGGCGTCTGACGGCTTTCGAAGCCGTCGCAGGGGATCCAGTTCGCGCCCTTCGCGAAGATGTCGCGTCCGTTCACGCGGAAACAGAAATTGGTGCCTTTCCTCCCGAGGCGCGCATAAGGCGCGGCGTCGGGTTCGGTGACGACCTCGAGCTTGCGGAGGCCGAGCTTTCGCGAAAGCGACGCGGGACCGACCTTGACGACGAGCGGATAAAGATGCTGTTCTCCCTCGCCGTTCGGCCACCAGAGGCGCGGATTTGCGAGGGTGACGGGAAGCCTCAAAAGGTTGTCCCCCTTCGCGAGCGTCAGCTTCTTGGATCGGACGTTGCCGCCGAGATCGACGGAGAATTCCGTTTCGCCGCCCGCAGGCGAGAAAACCTCGGCCGTGACGGTGACATCGCAGGACGTGTACCCGTCGGAGAATTTCTGGTCGCACCACACGTAATCGATACGCGCGGTCTTCGTGCCGACGAGTTCTACTTTACCGAGGAAACCCGCGGTCATCATGTCGATGCCCCAGTCCCATCCGCCGTGGCACTGAGGCTTGCGGGCGAACATGATGCTTGTTGCCCAGCTGTTCTGGATGTGGAAATGTTCCTTGTTTGCCGCGGCGAGCGCCTCGGTCACTTTCTCGGCGCTCTCGAAACGCGCCTCGATCGTATTTCCGCCTTCCCTGAGGAATCCCTTCACGCCGAAATCCCAGCGCCGGAAACGGTTGTCCATGCGCGGCAGTTCGTGTCCGTTCAGGCGGATCGTGCAGAACGTGTCGACCTCGTCGAGCCGCAAAACCACGCTCTCCGAGGCGAGGAGCTTCGCGTCGACGGCGAACGTGCGGCTCACAATCCAGTCTTTGCGGCCGACCCAGAGCGTGCGGTACTCGTTCGCGCCGTAATACGGGTCGGGAATGATGCCCGCCGCGTAAAGCGCGGTATGGACGTCTCCGGGAACGTCTATCGGACAGGTTACCTTCGGATCGCCGGCCTGGACCAGCGTCCATTTGCCCGCGAGATCGACTTTGTTTTCGTAGCTCACGGTTTCGGCGCGGCAGGCGAACCCCGCCAGTGCCGCCATCGTCATGAACGCGTGTTTCTTCATAAGCCTGTTCTCCTTACATGCCTTTCCGCAGGATAACGTCCTGTTCGCCGACCGCCGCACTCCCATAGAGTTCGCGCATCTTGCGGAGCTTCCATTCGATCTGCGTGCGCGAACCGGTGTAATCGCTCGACGCGAGCCAGCCGAGGCGCGAATCGGCGTCGACCGCGGCGAGCGCCGCCTTGGCGTTGGCGTATTCCGCCTTCGCCAGGCTCAGCACCCCGGCACGGTTGCCCTTGCGCCAGGCGATGCGCCCGCGCTTCACGTGAACCGCGGTCAGACAGGCACGCATCAGGTATTCGCCCAGCGCGGCCATACGGACGGCCTCGTCGCGCCGGCCCTCGGGCAACGACGCGGCGATCTTGCGGAAAATCTCTGTCCCGTGCCGGTAATCCGAGGCCTGGCTCTCGAAGAGCTCGATTTCCTTCTGTTCCGATTCCTCGAGCGAAACCGCGTCTGTTCCGAGTCCCCTGATCGGTTTGCCGTAGTCGAAGTGGCAGATGTCGAACATGAAACCGGGCGTAAGCGGGAAATCCGCCGGGGCTTTCCATCCGGGCTGGAGGTCCTTGCCGAAGTAGTTGAACGGATACGCGGGGCCGATCCGGCACGGACCGTACTGGTTCTCGTCCGTCGGCACGTAGTCGTCTGCCGCGCGGCTCCACGCCTTCCACGCGGCGAGCGCCTGATCCGCGTTCGCCTCGCCGAAATCGCGTGCCGCGATCGCGCGCACGTGCGTCTCGAAGTCCATGCCCCCTGCCCACATGCACTCCTTCTCGAGTTCCGAAACGAATGACGGATACCACCCGTACTCGTGGTTCTCCCTGAGTCCCGTGAGGTTCCATGTGCCGTGCGCGCTCTGGAGCGCGTCCCATTTCTTCTTCCACTGCCAGGGCGCCGGCTGGTAGGGGATGTTGCCGAAGTCCCAGGTAAGTCCCGCGGAATTGCAGTTGCTCCAGAGTTCGAGCCCCGCGGCCTTCGCCTGCGCGGCTTCGGTGGCGAAGTACTTGCCGGGTCCCGGGAACGCGAGCGAATAATCCGCGACCGGCGAGACGAGCCCGTTGCGTTTGACGTGCTTCTCGAACATTTCGAAGGTCGGGATCAGCGTCACGCCCTTCGGAAGCGCGGCGATGAGTTCCGCCCGCGCCTTTTCGTCCTGAAAGCCCCAGTTGTAAGTGGAGAACACGAACTTGCAGCCGGGATTGTACCGGTGGACGATGGGCATCACCGCCTTCACCCAGTCCGCCCAGTCGTAGCACGGAAACCATCCCGGGAACGGACGCGTGTCGCCGGGTTTCACGGTCGAACGGTCGCGGTGGTCGCCGCCGTTCGCGCGCTTGTCCTTGGAAGGGAAATTGCACACCTCGCCGCAGAAGCTGATGCCGTAGGCCTTGGGATAGTATTTCGCAAGGGCGCCGTATGCCTTGTCGTACATCTCGGCGGAACCGGGGTCGTCCGGATGCACAAACGCGCGGTTCCGGGGCTGGAAGAACGCGTCTAGACCGTACTGGGCAGCCCGTTCGACAAGATCGTTCACGTCCTGGCGGACGCCTTGCGAGATGACGTCGTAGTCGTCGAGCCAGATTTCGATGCCGGTGAAACCGTAGTGGGCGATCTGGTTCAGGTGTTCGTCGGGGAAGATGTCGTCGCCGAAGCCGGAGAACGTGAAGCGGTGGTCGAAGACCGGAGACCGCCGTTCCTTCCCTTTTTTCAGGAACGGTCCGCAGCGGAGGTTCATGAGGTCTTCGAGGTGGTAGAAGGCCTGCGCCGCCATCTTGTCGTCCGCGGCGGCGATCTTCACGCCGTCCGGTCCGGTTTCGACCGAGTAGCCCCGCTTTTCCGCCGGCGCGAGCCGGACCTCGACGCCGGGCACGAGCCCCGGCTTCGGCGGCGTCGAGACCTGTCTCACGCTCGCGTTGACGCCCATCGAAAGCACGAGGTATTCGCGGAAATCCTCGGCCGCGCGCCGCACGAGCGCCGGCGCGTCGTCGGCGACGACGATCTGCGAGCCGTTCACGAACGCGAACTCTTCCGCCGACGCCTTCAGCGAGAAGTCGCGCCGGTCGGTGCGGTGAACCGTCACCAGGCGGTTCCTGAACGAATACGGCGCTTCCGCGACGGCGGAGAGCGTAAGGATGCAAAGCGCAATCGGGGTAATTCTCATTTCGGCTCCTGTTTATGTCATGTTTGTGTAGGTGGTCACCAGTTGAAGTCGAGGATCAGTTCGCCGTAGTTGTGCACGTCGAAATACCCTTTCGGCATCGGGGACCAGGAAGAGTGTTCGGGATGTCCGCCCCGGCGGTCGCGGCAGATGTTGAACTTGACCTTCACCGGGGTGCGCTGCATGTCGAACTTGAGGTCGTGGACCGGCACCGAGACGAACACCCGCCAGCCCTTGCCGGGGATGTTTTCGGACCAGGCGACGGGCTTGACGTCCGGATTCTGTTTCCACGAGAGGAAGAAAGCCGAACTGCCGCGTCCGTCCACCATCGTCTGCGTGGTTTTCCCGTCCGGACGGATGACGATGAACTCGATGTGCTCGTTCTGCACCGGCATCGCGTTCTGCACGATGGGGTCGCGTCCGGGCTCGTCGCATTCGGCCGCAAAATAGACACGCTCGTAGTCGTGCGCGACATACGCCCGTGTCTGAACACGCGGCATACCGGCCTTGAGAAGGTGGAAAGTGTCCGCCTTCGTCCAGCTTTTCCATTCTTCGGACGCGTGCGATGTGAGGGATTCCGGCTTTGTCTTGAGCGGCTTGGAGAAAATCGGTGCGGGCGTGCGTCGGTCATCCGAGGTTTGCCCGAACGGTGCGAGGAAATCGTCCGACTTCGCGTTGTTGAAACCGAGTATCCCGACCTTGATGCGGCGGTCGGGCTTGACGCGCATCACGCCGACGCTCACGTAGGCGACACCGTCCCAGTCCGAGGGGGCGTGCTTCGCGAGGTCGAGCGAGAACACGCGCCCGGGACGTTCGTCTATCAAATCCCCGAGGTCGTGCAGTTCGTCCGGCTTACGCTTCTTTCCCCACGGCGGCACGGGCTGTTCGTTCTTTTCCTTGAACATTCCGCAGGCAAGACCCACGCGTTTCGTGTAAGCCCCGCCCACACGGTAGTCGATCATGAACCCTGCGAAAGGCACCTCGCCGTCCTTGAGATAACCGCCCTTGTGGTCGAACATCACCGAAGGCGTATTGAACGTATGATCGAACCTGAGACGTATCTGACGCGCGCCGTCAAACTCGAAACCCGCCCAGGCACTTTGCTGGCGGTTTACGGACTGCCGACGCGTCGTGCCCGCTTCGAGGACGAGTTTGTCAGCGTCCGCGCGCGCGACGGAAGAAGGCATGTTCGTCTGAATAAGCTGCTGGATGTCGTCGCCGCCGGTGAATTCCGCGCGCTCGGTCACCTTCACGCCATCCCGGGCGACGGAGACTTTCTCGACCTTTTTCACCGGGTCGCCGTAGGCGGACCAGCGGAACATTTTGCGTGCCTTGCGGCACGCGGTCATGGTGCCCGCGCCGATCTTCTCGCCCTTCGGCGCGTCCTTGCGGCGCGCCGATTCCTTCCACGCGACCGTATGCTCGCCGGCGACGAGCGAAAACCAGGTGCCGACGAGTCCGCCCATATCGACGGCGCGCGTCGGAACCGGTTTCCCGTCGACGGTCACTTCGGAGAACTCCTTCTCGAGGTCGAAAAGCAAGAAATCCGCGGCGTCCTTCAGGATCACCTTCCCTCCCGAGACCTTGCCGGCGCGTTGCGCCGTGTAAGGGAGCGTGATGGGACGGCCGTCGATGGCATAGAACGAAAGCGGCGAAGCGGTCACAAGGAACTGTTCCATCTTGTTCCTGCCAAGTTTTTCGACGACGCGCCGGAACGGCCCCTCGGCCGCGCCCGAATAGACGGGTTCAGGAGCCGAGATCGTGTCGGCGTTGTCATTCTGGCCGAGATCCAGATGGGCGCGCCAGACGTTGATCCGTGCGCCGGGCTTAAAACAGCACGTTCCGAGGTCGATCTCGAAGGGGACGTCGGCGGCGTCGCCGCGGTTGATGAACGAGACGAGGACGTCGTCCGCATCCGCGCGCCTCATCGCGTGCGACTCGACTTCCGTTTCGGCATCGCGCCGCCAGTCCGGCGAGTAACGCACGTCTGCCGGCCAGAGGTTGCCTGCGTCCCAGACGCCGTTCTGCACGCCGAGGCGCATCGTGCCCTCGTGCGCGCTTGGTATCCAGCCGAGCGCCAATACGCGGTTGGCGTAGTCGAGATTGCCCACCCAGTACAGCGGGATCGTGCGCTGGCCGGGACGGAGCCGGTTCATCATGCCGATGCCCCAAGCGACACCCGCCCAGTCGCGCCAGCGATCGGGCGCGAGTTCGTGGGGGCTTTCCATGTAGTTGATATCCGCGTAGGGAAGCCCGCTGCCGTTGTAAAAAAGCGCGCGGTCCATCGCCGCGGCGCGGGTCTTGAGCGTCTTCCAGAACTTCACAGTGTCGCGGTCGAGCGTCACCTGGTCGCGGTCCCAGTCGATCGTGTTCGTCATCTGCGCCTCGTCGAGGTAGATGACGCGGCTTCCGGTGAACATCGAAAAACCGCAGAGCATGTCGACGAGCCAGTCGCGGCAGTCCGCGTTGTTGAACATCGTCTGGTAGTTGTTGTACTGGCCCGGAAAGAGGGAATCGTCGATGCCGTTCCGGTCGCGGCGGCGGAACCACTGCGGTTTGTCGGCGAGGATCATCGTGGACGCGCCGGCGGAAATGACGATGTGGTAGTGCCACGGTTCGAGGTTCGGCCTGAGCGCGCGGACGGCGTCCGTGTATTCGCGGATCTCCCGTCCTGTGATGTGTCCGCCCATGTGACCCATCATCTTCCCGTCGGGCCGGTAATCCGCCCAGCCACCCATCACGCAGGCCCCCGCGAGAAGCAGCGAACCTTTTGGTGCGAGATCGGCCATCCAGGCCACCCACTCGGAATTGGGGCCGCCCGGCAAACCGATGTAGATGTTTCCGATCCATTTTGGCGGTGGCGGAAGGGATGTGATCTCTCGCATGAAATCCTCGTCCCTGCCGAAGACGTTTTCGAAGAACGTGTGGAGATGGCCGTCGAAGAAAACGAACTGGTCATGGACTGCCACGGGCTTCCCCGGCCGCACATCGAATGTGCCGAGGCACATCTTGTAGCCGTCCGGCAGGAACCAGAGACGGTCTTCGTACTCGCGGTAGTGTCC
>JAQVSS010000484.1 GCA_028700415.1 Kiritimatiellia bacterium | reverse complement strand
GGTACATCGTCAACTTGTTTTCGGCTCGCATGCTGCCAGCAGTTGCTTGGTCCTGCGGATCGCTTCCGTTTGGGTGTTCGTGTCCGTACTCTGTCCCGCTTTCATTTACCTCCCTTTCAAAACAACACCCCGGAGTGGATCCGGAGTGTCCTTGTCATGGCGAGCAACCGCTGGTGTTCGGAAGGTCACACGGTATGCAGCGGCGCACAGCCGGACGCGGAAAGGCTTTTTCGCCGCGCGGTGCGGCGCGGAGCCTTGGGACGGAACGTGCCCGCCATGACGGCGGCAACACCTTGGACATCCATGCCCGTCACGAAGAGCGCCCGCAGGGCCAAGTCGATGCTGACGGAGGGATCGCCCTTCTCGATGAATGAAAAGCGGCTCTGACTGGTTCCCAACGCCTTGGCCATGTTGGCCTGGGAGAGCCCGAGCGCAAGCCGCCGCTCGCGGACGGCGCGGGTGAGCGCGACCTTGGTTTCAACATAGGCCGTTTCCGCGTCGGTCATCCCGAGCAGTTCCTGCGCGCTGCCCTCAACCCATCCTTTGCCGATCTCTTTCATTTCGAGTCCCTCCTGTGGTAGTCGCGCAACCGCCGTGCGCACCGGGTCAGAATCGTTTGCGGCGTTGTCCGCGTCGTTTTCTTGAATACGTCCAGAACAACGACCGCTTCAAGCGTGACCGCGTAGACAAGCCGCCATTCGCCGCCCGCGTCGGTCACGCGCAACTCGTGGCACCCCGTGCCGATTGTCGGCAAGGGGCGCGAGTGTGGTTAACCCAACGCCTCGCCGTCTTGCAGCAAGCGCAGCAAAAAGCCGAACTCCTTCCGGACGGTTGTTGTCATGGGCGGGGTCTTCACCTCGCCGTGCAACCATCGAAGCGGTTTCATGTGCATAAGGTTATCCCGTTTCTGATATATCCGTCAAGCGTTACCGCAGTGTGTGAGTTTGTGGGTATGTGTGTATGTGGTAACAAACTCACACACTCACATACAGTCTGTTTTCAACTTCTGGTTTTAAATGACAGGAGTAGAGGGATTAGTAACTAATAATTGTGTGTCTCCGGTTTTTAGGGCGCCACAATGGGAAGCGAGATCATTCGTAAGACGTTGTAAAACAAACCTGAACCCTGAACCCAGACTCCTGAATCTGCGGCGCGACGCAACGAAGTGCAATCGCACCCTTTTTACGATTGCATTCGGCATTGGAGCTGATAAACTCTCCATCATCATAATAAATAGAAATGGAGAAGTTAGCATGTTGGAAACCGGACGGCGTGAATTTTTGGCGATGGCTGGAGCCGCTTCTGCGGTGATCGGATGCCGCTCCGCGGCATCGCTCGCAGTGATGAAAGGAAAGCCGATGAAGCGAATCACGATAAAGAAGGGGCGATGCCAGTTTGAGCGCGAGCCGATGGTGCGGCCGTTCGGTTTCAAGGGCGGCTATCTTACAGAGGAATGGATCGTTTCGTCCCGTCTCGAGTCGGATTCCGGACTTCACGGCATCGGCCTCGGCACACAGAGCCCGCTTTGGAGCGACGCCAGCGTGTTCGCCGCCAACTCCGAGTCGGGCGCGAACTCTTTCATGTTTGCGATGACGCAGTATGCCGTCAAACTTGCCGAGGGCATGAGCTTCTCGAGCCCGGTGGAGTTGAACGAAGCCCTTTGGCCGCAGGTGCTTGAATACGGCAAGCTGGTAACTTCCAACCCTAAGCTACGCGCCACCTATGCCTTGAACGCGCTTGTCGCCGTTGACAGCGCGGCGTGGGTGCTGTTCGCGAGGGAGAACGGGCTCACGAACTTTGACGATATGATTCCCGAAGAGTATCGTCTTTCGCTTTCAGCCCGTCACGCTAAATGCGCGTCGATCCCTCTCTTTTCATACAAGGTTCCTGTTTCCGAGATCAAGGACGCGGTTGCTTCCGGCTACTTTTTCATGAAGATAAAGATCGGACAGCCCGGGACGCAGGCGGAAATGCTCGCCAAGGACATGGCGCGCGTTTCGGAAATACATGCGGCTTTGAAAGACTGCCGAACTCCCTACACCAAAAGCGGGAAACTCCCCTATTATTTCGACGCGAACGGGCGTTACCAGAAAAAGGAAACACTCTTAAGGTTTATCGATCACCTAAAGAAGATCGGCGCTTACGGGCAGGTGGCGATCATCGAGGAGCCTTTCGATGAGTACGACGACATCGACGTGACCGACATCCCGATCCGTCTCGCCGCCGACGAGAGCGCGCACACGGTCAAGGACGCTCTCGAGCGCATCGAGATGGGCTACAGGGCGATGGCGCTCAAGCCCATCGCAAAAACCATGTCTATGTCCATGAAGATCGCGCAGGCGGCATATGAGCGCGAAATCCCGTGCTTCTGCGCCGACTTGACCGTCTGTCCGGTCATGATCGAGTGGAACAAAGCCGTTGCGGCGCGCCTCCCGGCTTTCCCCGGCATCGGCGAACTTGGCCTGGTCGAGACAAACGGGCACCAGAATTTCAGGAACTGGGAGACGATGCGCAAGGATCTCGCTTATCCTGACGCGCACTGGACGCGCACCGAGAAAGGCGTCTTCGAGTGCGACGCCGATTATTACGCGAAGTCCGGCGGCATACTGGAGCCGATGCCGCGTTATGAAAAAATGTATGAGAATCTCTGATTCTGTGATTATCGTGATCATGAGGTAAGCCCGCCGCCCGGTGGGCCGGGCGAAAACAGGTTGGTAACGGTATTTGAACGATTACGATTACGAGCAAGATTACGATTACGAAAAGTCTCCATTTTTCCTAATCTTAATCCACTAGCATCCCATAGGATTAACCACGGGCAGCAAAAAAAACGCTGACCGGGAGGCCGTTTGCCTGTAGCCTACAGGCATATGAAAAAAACCAAAACCCGGCGCCGCAAGGCGCCTCGC
>JAQVSS010000483.1 GCA_028700415.1 Kiritimatiellia bacterium | reverse complement strand
TTCGATCGATCGCGCCTACGCCCAGATTACCGGCGAAGCGGAGAGCCGGATCAACGATATCTTGCGCAGTTACCGGGATCAGCATCATCTCTCGATCGATGATTTTGCCCGGCAGGTCAAGGACTATATCGATACGCAAGGACCCAATTTCAGGTTAAATTTTTTCGTCGACGAGGTGGGCCAGTTTATTGCCAACAACGTCAAGCTGATGACCAACCTGCAGAGCGTGGCTGAAAGCCTGGCGACGATCTGCCAGGGCAGATCCTGGCTCGTGGTCACCTCACAGAGCGACATGGGAACTGTTGTCGGGGAAATGACGCAGCAAACCGATGATTTTTCCAAGATCCAGGCGCGTTTTGCGACCCGGCTGAACCTGACCAGCACCAATGTGGCCGAGGTGATCCAGAAAAGGCTTTTGGCCAAGACAGACGATGGCGTTCGCTCGATGATCGAGCTTTATCACCAACACGAGAATAATTTCGGCACCTTGTTTGGTTTCACAGATGGCTCGCGCAGCTTCAGGCACTATAAAGACCGTGATGAGTTTATCCAGACCTATCCCTTCGTGCCCTACCAGTTTGAGCTGTTCCAGCTTTGTATCCAGAACTTGTCCAGCCACAATGCTTTCGAAGGCCGGCACAGCTCTGTCGGTGAACGCTCCATGCTAGCTGTCTTCCAGGAGGTCGCCAAGACCATATCTGGCATGGCAATCGGCCAGTTGGCCACATTCGACCAGATGTTTGAAGGGATCAAGAACTCGATCAAGACGCAGGCCCGGAAATCGGTTACGGCGGCGGAAAGCCAGTTGGGCGAAAGCTTTGCAACCAAGCTGCTGAAAGCCCTGTTCCTGGTGAAATACGTTACGGAGTTTAAGGCGACGCTCAACAACCTGACCATCCTGATGCTCGAACGCTTCGATGAGGATTTGCCTCAGCTCAAACGTCGCGTAGAGGAAGCCCTGAACCTTCTAGAGCAGCAGATCTATATTCGCCGCAACGGACAGCTTTACGAGTATTTGACCGATGAAGAGAAAGACATCGAGCAGGAGATTAAGAACACAGACGTCGACCAGTCGGCGGTTAAAGCGGAGCTGGCCAAGCTGATCTTTGACAGAACGCTGAAACAAAAGCGGATCCGCTACGACGATAACGGACAGGACTATCCTTATTCCCCAAAACTGGATGACCAGCTGGTTGGCCGCGAGCATGAGCTGACCATCCACGTGATCAGCCCCTTCCACGAGCATGCCGACAATGAGCAGGTGCTGATGATGCAAAGCACCGGACGCGACGAACTGCTGGTTGTGATGCCGGTAGATCCGCGTCTGATGCAGGACCTGATCACCTATAAGCGCACGGAAAAATACATCAACCAGCATTACTCCACGACCCAACTGGATTCCATCAAGCGCATCCTGACCGAAAAATCGGCCCGCAACGGCGACCGCCTGAAGGATTTGGAGCTGACCGTCAAAACACACCTGGGCAAGGCCAGGCTATTCCTGTCGGGCACCGAAATCGATAGCCAGGCGGAAGATGCCCAGAACCGGATCAGCCGGGCTTTCCAGAATCTGATCAGCCGGATCTACCCTAACCTGCGCATGCTCCAGGGCATCAACTGGTCCGAGAGCCAGCTGTCGGATATCCTGCACCAGTATCGGGATGGCCTGATCATCGGTGAAGAGACGTCCCTGCCGGAGGCCGAGCAGGAGACGCTGTCCTTTATCAAGATGAATAAAAGCAACGGCATCCGTACCTCGATCAAAGCGGTCAACGACAAGTTTTCGAAAAAACCGTATGGATGGTATTATGGCGCCATCATCTGCATTCTGGCTAAGCTCTGTGCCCGGGGAAAGGTCGATGTGCACGCAGATGGCAACATCCTGGAAAACGACAAGCTGGAACAGGCCCTGCGCAACACGCTTAATCACGGCAACGTTATTTTGGATCCACCACCAGACATCCCAAGGTTTCAGGTCGTCAAAGCGAAAGACTTCTATGCGGACTATTTCCATGTGCCTCCGATCGCTAATGAAGCGAAAGCACTTGGCCGCGAAATGGCCGACCGTTTCGATGCGTTCCACCGCGATCTCGACGAGGCGATCAGAAAGCAGCATGACTTTCCCTTTGTGCGTAATCTGGTCCCGGTCCGCGATGAGATCAAATCGAATGCCAGCAGGCCTTATACCTGGTTCTTGACCGATTTGATTGCCGACCAAGACCGTTGGCTGGATCAGCGTGAGAAGATGATCGATCCGATCCTGCGGTTCATCAACGGCACGCAAGGAGAGATCTACCGGGAAGCGAGGTCGTACCTGGCAGCACAGGCTAACAATTTCGTCTATCTCATCAACCGGGAGCGTGAGGATGCGATCCGGTCCATCATCGACGATGAAGCCTGTTACCACAAAAACCAAATGAACCTGGTCAAAGCCAACCTTGAATCCTTGCGCTTCGATCTGCAAAAGCAAATCGAGACAGAACGCGACATTGGCCTGGCGGACATTGCCCGGCTGAGAAACGAGATTCTCGATCTCGAGGACTACGGGAAACTGGACGCAAATAAAAAGCAGCACATCGACAGCTTGTTTAACGAGCAGGAAGGCAGGCTGCGCGGGGAGACCGTCATTCCGGTCATCCGTGAACAAGTACGGCGATTCATCGGTGATGAGGCGATTGCCCTCAAGAACAAGATAGCGGTGTGGGCAGCAGCAAATGGAAATGGGCCAGGTAAAACAGAGCCAACACCGGCCATAAAATACATATCCAGAAAGCAAATTCCGCTTGCTTACTCTAAAAAAACGGTTGAGAACGAAGTTGAACTCGAGCAGTACACGAAGGCCATTAAAGATGCCTGGAGACAAGAGATTCAGGCCGGCAAGCGGATTCAATTGACCGATTAATAGGGAGTACAA
>JAQVSS010000482.1 GCA_028700415.1 Kiritimatiellia bacterium | reverse complement strand
GGTCGGGGCCGGCTTCGAGCAGCGCACCGGCGCATTGGGTGGTCAGCGGCGGCAGCGCGCCGACCGACGCATAGAAAGCGTTGCGTTTCTTGATGTCTTTAAATTCGGCTTGCGCCCGCTCGCCGAGATAAGGCGCGCGGGCATAGGCGGCGAGCAGGGTTTGCCCGACCATGATCCGCATGCCTTGCGTAAACTCCGCCGCGTAAACGCGGAGCACCGGGACCGCCAGATCGTCCACAAAGGGCAGCCCGCCCTTGTTCATCTCGGTGCCGATGTTGATGGGCAGGTCGCGCTGGACACACTTCTTCACGATTTCAGCGAGCTTCGACTGCTTGAGCGCGGCCTCCCCCGTGTTCTTCAGGTTCCAGTTCCGGTCGGGGATGATGTTCAGCGCGGCACAGCCTTTAGCGGTCATCAGATCGAGCAGGTGGTCACAGTTCGCCTCGCC
The DNA here is from genome assembly GCA_028700415.1 of Kiritimatiellia bacterium. Taxonomy (GTDB): domain Bacteria; phylum Verrucomicrobiota; class Kiritimatiellia; order RFP12; family UBA1067; genus JALHET01. Next base: position 2,473 of record JAQVSS010000482.1, on the reverse strand, counting down.
GCCGCTGGTGCCGTCGAGCCATGCGATGGCCGGGATCGCGCCGCAGGCGCGCACCCAGAGGATGAAATTGTCGGACAGGGGGAAGGTCTTGCCGGTGGGCTGAATGTAGCCGATGCCTCCGCGCTTGGCGAGCGCGTTGCGGATGAGGTCCTCCATCTTCGGAATGTTGGCCTCGATGGCGGGGTAGTCCGAAACGGTGCATGTGAGAAGCGGTGCCCAGAAATCGGCACGGGCGGAGGGTTCGGGGAAGGCTTTCTCCGCCTGAAGCCGGTAGGCGCGCATGATGTGGCGCTCGGTGGCGACACCTTTGGGCGTCAGGGGCTGCACGTCGCGGGCGTAATCGATCGCGATGGGCGGGAGCGCGTCGTTGACGCGCGCGATCAGGGCGAGGTTGCGGTCCTGAGCGCCCTGGCGGAGCTGGGCAAGGGTTTTTGCCTGCGCGGTCCCGGGCGCGGGGATGCCGGTGAAGCCGCAGCCCATGATATAGGTGACGCCGGGTTCTCCGGGCGAACTGATGTCGACCGCGGAGAGCTCGGGCACGTAGGCGCGCGTCTCCAGGTGAACCGCCGTGCGAAGCGCCAAAAAACGGCCCGCCTCGAGAAATTCGTCCAGCCCGTCCAGCACGTCGAAATCGCAGAGCGCAGAAGCGCAGAGGCCGCTGTTGCGGCACTCGTAGGCCACACGCGACGGCGACCAGCCGTTTGCGTTGTACGAAAAGAACGAGTGGCAGTGCATGTTGAAGTTTGCGCCGGGTTCGGGGAAACGCGTGCCGGCGGAGAGTTGCTTCAGCGCGTCGCGGCGCACGCCTTCATCGAAAGAGCAGAGAGCTTCATAAAGAGACGAGATATTCATTTTGACAGTATCCTTTAAGCACCGAAACGTTGTAAAGGTATCACACTTTTCCGGGCAGGAAAACAGGGGAGTTGACGCGGGAAAGGCGGAATCCTCAAAAAGGATGTTGGGTTTGAACTGGAAGAGCCCCCCGGAATGTGCTAAAAATTCACTTCTTTAATCGATTTGGTGAACTGGTTCTGGCTTAAGCGACAAGGTTGACTCATGAATCTCATTAAAACGCTTTTTGGGACAAAGAACGCTCGTGACATAAAACGGATGCAACCGTTGGTTGAGCGTATCAACGAGCTCGAGAAGGGATATCAGGCGCTTTCCGAAGAGCAACTGAAGGCCAAGACGCAGGAGTTCAAAGACCGTGTGGCGGCGGGCGAGACGCTGGACACTATCCTGTGCGAGGCGTTCGCCGTTGTCAAGAATGCTTGCCGCAGGCTGTGCGGGACCTCGCGCGATGTGTGCGGCCACGATCTCACATGGGACATGGTCCCGTTCGATGTCCAGCTCATCGGCGGCATTGTGCTGCATCAGGGCAAAATCGCCGAGATGCAGACCGGTGAAGGCAAAACATTGGTGGCGACGCTGCCGCTCTACCTCAACGCGCTGTCCGGGAAAAACGTGCGGCTGGTGACGGTCAACGACTATCTGGCCCGGCGCGATGCGCAGTGGATGGGGCATGTGCTCGAGTATCTGGGGCTGACGGTAGGCTGCATCCAGAATCATATGGACCCGTCCGAACGGCGTAAGCAGTACGCCTGCGATATCACCTATGGCACCAACAGCGAGTTCGGCTTCGACTATCTTCGCGACAACGGCATGGCGGTGGAGCCTGCGCAGGTCGTGCAAAGCGGCCACTTTTATGCGATCATCGACGAGGTCGACAGCATCCTGATCGATGAGGCCCGTACGCCGCTGATCATCTCGGGCCCGGTTGCCCACGCCTCAACGGCGCAGTACGTGGAGCTGAAACCGCGCGTCGAGCGTCTCGTGCATGCGCAGATGGAGATCTGCAACCGGCTGATTGCGGAGGCCAAGCAGGCCATTGACGGGAACGATACGGAAACGGCCATGCACAAGCTGTATCAGGTGTATCACGGCATGCCGAAACACAAACAGTTTCTCCATCTGATCGAAGACGCTTCGGCTCGGAAGTTGCACGAGCAGGTTGAGACCATGATGCTCTCCGAAGTGCGCAAGGAACTTGCGCGCGACCTGCGGGAACTGCTGCTGTTTACGATTGATGAGCGCACGCGCGAGGTGTCGCTGACCGATGAGGGCAGCGAGAAGCTCTCGCCTTCCGACCCCGAAATGTTCATCATGCCCGATCTCATCTCCGCCCTCTCCGCGTTGGACGGCGATGCCTCGCTGAGTACGGAGGAGCGGGCGAAGCGGCGCCAGAGCATTCAGTCCGATTTCATGGTGCGCAGCGAGCGTGTCCATAATGTGGATCAGTTGTTGCGCGCCTACTGCCTCTACGAAAAGGATGTCGATTACGTCGTACAGGACAACCACGTGTACATTGTGGACGAGTTCACCGGCCGCATCCTGCCGGGACGGCGGTGGAGCGACGGTCTGCATCAGGCGGTCGAGGCCAAGGAAGGTGTGGAGATCGAGCGCGAGACGCAGA
>JAQVSS010000481.1 GCA_028700415.1 Kiritimatiellia bacterium | reverse complement strand
GATTCCTTCGAAGCCCTTGCGCGTCGTGATGTAGTTCGTGGTCAAAACAAGGGTCGTGCTGACCACCGATTTGAACAGCCCGATGGCCGTCGTGTAGGAATACTGCGTGCTGCCCGAGGCGATGCCATTGTTGTAGATGTAGATCTCGAAGACTTCCAGCTTGGACTTGACCAGCGCGTTGGACATCAGGAACACCTGCTCGAAGTCGACCGATATGATCGAGCCCATCTTGAGGATCAGCATGACCGCGATCGTCGGCATGATGCTCGGCAGAGTGATCCGAAGGATGGTTTGCAGCTTGTTGGCCCCGTCGATCGTGGCGGCCTCGTAAAGGCTCGGCTCGATGCCGGCGATGGCCGCCAGGTAGACGATGGATCCCCAGCCGATACCGCGCCAGACTTGCTGGAAGATGATGATCGGGTAGATCCACTTGGGGCTGAACAAGTACGCCATCGGCTGGTTGCCCATAGAGATGGCGAGCTTGTTGACCAGGCCCTGCTCCCGGGAAAGCAGGAAGAATGTCAGGCTGGCCACGATCGCCCAGGACAGGAAGTGCGGCAAATAGACGCTGGTTTGGATGAATTTCTTGAACTGGGCGCGCCGGACTTCGTTCAGCATCAGCGCCAGGATGATCGGCGCCGGAAATGTCAGCAGGTTGAGGCCGCTGATCGTCAGCGTGTTCCGGAGCATGGAATAGAACTTGGGATCGGCAAACAAAACCTTGAAATGCTTAAGGCCGACCCACTCGCTGCCGGTGAGCCCCAGGTGAGGGTTGTAGTTTTGGAACGCCATCAGGATTCCGGAGAGCGGCATATACTGGAACAGGAACAGCACGATGAGGCCGGGCAGACCCAACAGGTAGATGTAGCGGTAGTCGACGATCCGCTTCACCAGGCTTTTCTTGTTGAAGCTGATTCTCTTTTTACTGCCCGCGGTGGTCATATTCGCACGCGACAACACGATCATCCCTTTCAGAATTTGCTATTGCCTGATTTGGCGTTTTACAGCCTATGGCTGTTTGGGTCAATCAGGTCAGTCGCCAGCCGTTTGGTCCCATGTCTGCTCCATTGATGTCCGTAAATAATTTAGTTAATTTATTTACCTATTTTAGTTTTATATTTCGTCACACTGTTCTACTTTAACCGGTTATCTATCAATTGTCAACAAAATCTTATTGATTATTATGTACATTTCCATGTTTTTGTTCACCTTATCCGTTTTATATTACGACGTATAACTTGTTATTGCACTTTCCATTTAGTTCGGTTTCCCCCTACATAGGACGTTTCGGTTGTCTTCTGCAACGATTTTAATTTTTTAACAATTTCTCGGCCTGAAACCGCAGCGTGTGCTGCAGGACCTGGGCCGTGATCCAGGACGGGTTCCAGACATGCATGCCGCCGCGCCAGAATAGCTGCTGGCTGCCGGCCTTCCCCACCTGGCCATAGTTGGTCTGGTAAATCTGCTCGCCTTGCTCGCCGATCACGGAAAACCCCCACTCGCCGCGGTAGGTGCAGACACCCTGGGTGAGGGCGTTGCGGATCTTTTGCGCCATCTGGCTGTACAGGTCGTCCCGGCACAACCGGCCGAATTCATACAGTTCGTAGACGGGGAAAAAGACATCCAGATGGTGGTTCTGCACGCTGACACCAGGCCAGCCGGTCGTCCGGAACTGCTTGCGCGCACAGATCGAGCCCGGCTTGAAACCAGTATCCCAGAAATAGACAAAGGTCAGGATCCAGTCCGCGGCGAGTCCGGCCCACGTCCGGTACATTTCGTCGCCGGTTGCCTTGAACAATTCAAACGCGGCCAGAAAAAAGGCGATGCCGGCTTCTTTGTCTTCACAGCGGGCATCCAGGGTCGCCCGGGCAAAAGGACGGTCCATGGTCCGGATGTGCAGATCGGCGTAAGTCGAACAGATCTGTGCCGCAAAGGAAAGAAACGTTTCATCCCGGAAATATGACCATGCCTTGACCAGGGCTGTGACGCAGGATATGCCCGCCGCGCTGACCAGCTGTTCGCCGACGCTGCCGTCTGGATGCCAGTAGAGCGGGTAAATGCCGTCGGCGGTCTGGCATTGATGGTCCATCAGGAACGCACAGCTGGCCCGAACCGCCTCGTTCCAGTGCGCGGGGACCGCCTTGCCATGTTCCCGCAGCAGCAGCATGATGTCGACCAGGTCCGCCAGGGCTTCGCCCAGCATGCGGGATGAGATGATCTCGACCGTTTTACCGTCGATTTGCCGGCTGCCGTGGGCGCCATAACCGCGCCCGTCGCCGGGAATGCCCCAGCTGTCGCTCTGGTGGTAGTAATAGGCGCGGCGCAGGCCGGGCGTCGCCGTCTCGCTGTAACGCACATAGAAATCTGCTGCGTCGATGCCCCGGGCCAAGCGGAACGTCTCGGCCGTGCCGAGACCCAGCACGCAGTCGCACCAGGCCAGCTTGAGCGCCTGGCCGGTCCAGGCATAGAGGTAATATTCCGGCCGGCCCGACACGTCGCCGAAGCTGTTCGAGGCCCCATAGCAGATATAGCCGACCGAACGGGCGTTTTCGTGGAAGCGGTGATCGAGCACGTTTTTTTTGAAGGCAACCATCTCGGCCAGGCTGTGCCGGGAAACCGCTTCCGGTTTGAGGGCGTCATAGGCCAGCCGGACCATGCTCCGGAAACCCTTCCCCGTACCCGCGCCCGTGCCGTGCTGCAGGAAAAAGGTTTTGGACAAGCTTTCCCCGGGAACCAGGGAGCGGTATGCCCCGTCATACGGAACAGCTTGGCATTGGGCGCCATAGGTCATATCCTTCTGGCCGCCGAGCATGACCGGGCCGCTCAAAGCCAGAACCGACAGACCCTGGTCCTGATTCAGCGCGCCGAGCGACCAGTAGGCCCGGTCCTCTCCGCTCGTCACCTCCGGCCTTGACAGCGAGGTGAGGCAGC
>JAQVSS010000118.1 GCA_028700415.1 Kiritimatiellia bacterium | reverse complement strand
TTCCTGCGGCCTTTCATGGCGGACTACACGACGCTGTCGGCCATTTACGAGGTCGTCCGCAACGCCTATGCGCGGCGGGTGTACGTGGACCGGGCGTTCCAGCGCAAGACCAACGAGCTGGTGCAGCAGCACATCGGGGCTGTCATGGAGGGCGACCTTTCCGAACCGCCTGTGAAGCTCGACCAAGACACGCTCGCGGCGCTCAAGCGGAAGGGCGGAGGCAAGGCCACCAAGGTCATCAACCTCATCAAGGCCATCGAGAAGCGGGCCGAGGAGGAGAGCGACGATCCCTTCCTGATCGCGCTCGGCGCTCGGGCGCAGGCGGTGCTGGAGAAATTCGAGGATCGCCAGCTCAGCACGGAGGAGGCGCTGGAGGAACTGCAGCGCGAGATCGAAAAGGAGGAGCGGCGGAAGCGGGAACAGGCGGAAAAGGGATTGGACAATCTGACCTATTTCGTGCTGTGCAAACTGATAGAAGACGGCATTCCGAATCCCGAAACGGCGAGCCGGCGGGTGCGTGAGGCGTTTGCCAGATACCCGAACTGGAAGGGCAGCGACGCGGAGCTGCGCGAATTGCGCAAGCAGGTGACCTTTGCCATCTACGCCGAGGAGGAAGACCTGGCCCGGGTGACGGCCACCGTGGACGCCCTTTTCAACCTCCTGCAGAAGAGCACCTGCATATGAGCGCCTGGCCCGACAGAGCGAGTTTCAAGGCCCGCGTGCTGGCGTGGGCAGCCAAGCTGGAGGTGAAGGCCAGCGCTGTCTACGTGCGACCCATGCGGCGCAAGTGGGCGTCGTGTTCCACGGCGGGAACCTTGAGCTTCAACGACGAACTGCTGGCGTTGGATCAAGCGCTCGGCGACTACGTGATCGTCCACGAACTCCTGCACTTCTCCGTGCCCAACCACGGCAAACTCTGGAAGAGCCTCATGCGCGCCCATCTGGGCGATTACGAGTCACTCGCGGCGAGACTGGAAAGCTTGTCGGTGACCAGAAGACAGCGGTGAGAAGTACGGACGCTCAACGTCCAGCGTTGAGCGTTCTTCTCTGTCTCTTACGTCAGCACGCCTTTGGGGGTGGCTTCGCTGTCGTCCCACCAGCCGGGCTTCTTGGTCGCGATCTTGGAGATGTCCTTGGAGGTCATTTGGATGCCCTTGGCGGAGACACCCTTGACCAGCACCTCGCCCGGCGAGAACACCTGCTGGTGGATGCGCTGGGCCTTGGCGGGCTTGTATTTGACGTAGACCGCCTCGGGCACGCCTTCCTCGAAGAGGAGCACTTTGCTGCCCTCCGGCGCAAGGTGATATTCCTTGTTCTGGATCGCGCCGCCAAAAGCAAACCGCTTGATGTAGGTGAACCCGTAATGCGGTTCGGTGTAGATCGCGGTGAACTCTTTGTCGCGGTCGAAAATCTGGCAGTAGCTCCCGCCCTGCTTGTCCACGAAGAACTTGTCCGGCGGCGGAATCATTTTGTAGCGGCCGTCGTTCCAGACCACGATGACCTTGTCGAGCGAGGAGCACTTGAAGAGTTCCTCGCCGCCGCGGATGTCGGTGCCGATGTAGCCGTTCTCGCGGTCGATCTTTAGCGTGAGTTCGGTGGCGGTGAGCGCCCGCACTTCGATCTGCGCGAACGCCGAGGGCGCGACCTTCGTCAGGCGCGGGTATTTGTCCTTGTACTTCTTGATCAGCGCCTTGAGATACCGGACCGCGTAGCCGCGCAGCCCTTTGATGTTCTCGGCAACCTCCGCCTCCTCTTGGAGAATGGCCGCGATCTCCTGCCGGTTTTTGTTGATGTCGTAGCGCGAGATGCGGCGGATCTTGATCTGGAGCAGGCTCTCCACATCGTCGGGCGTGACGTCGCGGCGCAGCTTCTTGCGGAAAGGCATGAACCCTTCCAGCACGGCCTGCTGCACGGCCTCGTACGTGGTCTGCTCCTCGATGCGCTTGTAGATGCGCTCCTCGATGAAGATCTGCTCGAGCGTCTTGGTGTGGAAGAGGCCGTCGAGTTCGCCCCTGCGGAACTCCAGTTCGCGGTTCAGGAGTTCGAGCAGCTGATCCGTGCAGGACTGGAGGATTTCAGAGACCGTCATCTCGCGCGGCCGGTTGCGGAAGAGCACGACCGGGCGGCTGGTGATGGACGATTCGCAGGCGGTGAAGGCGTAGAGCGCCTTGATGGCCTGATCCTGCGTGGCGCCGACATTGAGGAGCAGTTCGATCTCCACTTTCTCGGCGGTGAAATCGAAGATCTGCTTGACCGGAACCTTCTTTTTCTTGACCGCCTCCTCGATGTTGGCGATCAGCGACTCGGTGGTCTGTCCCCACGGCAGGGCCGTGATGACCAGCTTATTGTGCTGGCGCGGCTCGATGGTCGCGCGGATTTTGATGTGCCCCACGCCGTCGGCGTATTCGGAAACGTCCATCAGCCCGCCGGTCTGGAAATCCGGAAGCACCTTGAAAGGCTTCTTTTGGATGATGGCGACCTGCGCTTCGAGCAGTTCGATGAAGTTGTGGGGCTGGATCGCGGTGGTGAGTCCCACGGCGATGCCGTCCGCCCCGAGCATCAGCAGGAGCGGCAGCTTGCAGGGCAGGAGCACGGGCTCCTTGTTGCGGCCGTCGTAGCTGGGGATGAACGAGGTGAGTTTGGGGTTGAACAGCTCGCTGCGGGCGAGTTCGGTGAGGCGGCACTCGATGTACCGCGTGGCGGCCGCGGGGTCGCCCGTGAAAAGGTTGCCGTAGTTTCCCTGGCCTTCGATCAGGTAGCGCTTGTTGGCAAGGTTGACGATCGCGTCGCCGATCGAGGCGTCACCGTGCGGGTGGTACTGCATGGTGTGGCCGACCACGTTGGCGACCTTGATGAAGCGGCCGTCGTCCTTTTCCCAGAGCGAGTGCATGATGCGGCGCTGGACAGGCTTGAGGCCGTCCTCCACCGTGGGGATGGCGCGGTTACAGATGGTGTAAGAGGCGAACTGCAGGAAGTTCTCGTCCATCAGTTCGCGCAGCGGACCGGCGCCGCCGTGCGCGGCCGCCGCGGCCTGGCGTTCGGAGGCGGAAAGGTTGGAGGCCCCTCCCGGCGGAACCGGCTGGTCCGCCTCTTCACCGCCGGGGGCCGGCGCGGCGGAAGCCGCGTCAAAGAGCGCCAAGTCATCGAAAAGGCTCGGCGGCTCGTTTGCGGGGTCGGGCGGGTTCTTCTTTTTCGGCTTTCCTGAAGCTTTGCTCACGATAACGATTCCTCGGTGATCACAAGATGGTCCATAATGTATTGGCGCCGCTCCTGGGTATTGCGGCCCATATAAAACTCGATCGTGTCCTTCAGCTCTTTGTCCCGGGTGCTGTCCACCGGCGTCAGGCGCATGGTTTTCCCGATGAAGGCCTTAAACTCGGAGGGCGAAATCTCTCCGAGGCCTTTGAACCGGGTGATCTCCGGGTTTTTGCCGCATTTCTCAATGGCCTTGATGCGCTCCTCCTCGCTGTAGCAGTAGAAGGTCTCTTTTTTGTTGCGCACACGGAAGAGCGGCGTCTCCAGGATGTAGAGGTGGCCCTCCCGGATGACGCGGTCGAAGTAACGCAGGAAGAGCGTGATCATCAGGTTGCGGATGTGGAGGCCGTCCACATCCGCATCGGTGGCGAGGATGACTTTCTGGTAGCGCAGGCGGTCGACGGTCTCCTCGATGTCGAGGCTCTGCATGAGATTGTAGATCTCGACGTTCTTATAGAGCGCGTCGCGCTTTTGGTCGCAGACGTTGAGCGGCTTGCCCCTGAGGGTGAAGATGGCCTGGGTGTTGACGTCGCGGCAGCTCACGATGGAGCCTGCGGCGGACTGGCCTTCGGTGATGAAGAGCATGGTGTCGAGGCCCGTGCCCTTATGCTTGTTGAGGTGGTGCTTACAGTCCTTGAGCTGCGGCACGCGCACCGACACGGCGCGCGAGCGCTCGCGGGCGAGCTTTTTGACGGCGTTCAGTTCGGCACGGAGCCTTCCGGTCTCTTCGATCTTGCCGATCAGTTTGGCGGCTTCGGCGGGTTCCCGGTGGAACATTTCCTCAATGACGCGTTTGACTTCGGCGACAAGGTCGGCCCGGATCTCCTGATTCCCCAGCTTGTTCTTGGTCTGGGACTCGAAAATCGGGTCTTTGAGGCGGATGGCGATGGCGCCGATGATCCCCTCGCGCACGTCGTCGCCGTCGAACTTCTTCTTGCTGAACTCGTTGACGGCTTTGAGCAGCCCTTCTTTGAAGGCCGAGAGGTGCGTTCCGCCGTCATTGGTGAACTGGCCGTTGACGAACGAGTAGTAGTCCTCGCTGAAACGGTTCGTGTGGGTGAAGACCAGCTCCAGCGCCTTGGAACGGTAGTGGAAAGGCTGGTAAAGCTTTTCGAACTGCGCCTCGTCGTGGATGAGGTCGAGCAGGCCGTTTTCGGAGACGAACGGGGTTCCGTTGACGGCGAGGGTGAGCCCGGCGTTCAGGTAGGCGTACATGCGCATACGCCGCGCGACATGCTCCTCGCGGAACTGGTATTTTTTGAAGATTTCCGGGTCGGGGATGAAGCGCACGTAGGTGCCGTTGCGCTGGGGCGCGGCACACTTGCCGCGCTTGCGCGAGACCAGGACGCCGCGCCTGAAGAAGGCTTCGGAGAACTCGCCGTCGCGGAACGAGCGGACCTCGAAATCGGCGGAAAGCGCGTTGACCGCCTTGGTGCCGACGCCGTTCATGCCGACGGAGAACTGGAAGGCATCGTCGTTGAACTTGCCGCCGGTGTTGATCTGGGAGACGCAATCGACCACTTTGCCGAGCGGGATGCCGCGGCCGTGATCGCGAACGGCAACCTCGCCGGTGTTGTAGTTGATGGCGATTTCCACACGCTTGCCGTAGCCCATAATGAACTCGTCCACGGCGTTATCGAGAACCTCTTTGAGAAGAATGTAAATGCCGTCTTCGTATTGGCTGCCATCGCTGGTGCGCCCGATATACATGCCGGTACGCTTACGGATGTGTTCGATGGCCGAGAGGGTCTGAATATGCTTGTCTTCGTACGTGTTGGCTGACATGGGGAGAAGAGAGGATTAAAGGTGAGAAGAAGAAAACGTGCTTTTGACGGCGGGGAAAACGCCGGTGCGGGTTCAGATGTCTTTTGTTTCCCTGAGCCGGCGCGGCGCGTCCGAAAGCTATTTTGCGGCTTCGGGCACACGGGCGCCGGTTTTGAGCCGGATCGTGTTGATGACCACAGGTTCAACCGGCACATTCTGGTGACGGCCCGAGAAACCGGTCCGGACTTTGGCGATCTTGTCCACAACGTCCATACCACCGACAACCTTACCGAAAACGCAATACCCCCAGCCCACATCGGTCTTGGACTTGAAATCGAGGTTGGCCGTATTATCAACCAAATTGATGAAAAACTGGCTGGTCGCGCTGTCGACAACCATCGTCCGGGCCATGGCAAGGGTTCCACGCTCATTGCGCAACCCATTATCCGCCTCGTTCTTGACGGGCTCCTTGGTTTTCTTCTGGGTCATGTCGCGCTTGAACCCCCCGCCCTGAATCATGAATCCATCGATGACGCGATGAAAAATGGTCGCATCATAATACTTGTCGTTGATGTAGGCCAAAACGTTACTCACCGTTGCAGGCGCCTTGTCAGGATAAAGTTCAGCCGTAATCTCTCCCAGACTGGTATCAATGACTATTTGCACGTTCTTTGACTCCTTATGTGCCGGGACGCACCCTTGTTCGAACATCAGCAGAAAAAAAACCGCCGTGAAAAGCGCTATCGCGGAAATCCTGTTCATTTTTATGCCCCCGTTTACCCCATATAACAAGGCATAAAATACCTTTCCCGGACGGAGAAATCCAGTCCAAATTGGATGGCGCGGAAACACGGCACGGTGCCTTAGCGCCCCTGCGCCAAACGCAAGGCCAGCCGTTCGGGAAGCCCGGCTTTCATATTCTTTTCCATCGCGGCATCGACGTCGTACCGCACCCGGACAAACTCCAGTTCTTTAGACTTGGCGCAATACACCACATAGGCGCTGCGCGGATCACTGTCCCGCGGCTGCCCCACACTCCCCACGTTGATAAAAAACTTCTGCCCAAAAGCGACTTTGACCTTACACGGCTCGATCCGCATGACTTCGCGCTGCTTCTCATAGATCATCGGGACATGCGTGTGACCGTGAAAACAGAGCGACGTCATCTGGTAACTGAAGTTCGCCTCGGCCGCCAGCGTGTCGAACACATATCCCCAGCGTTCCGGCATGTCGAGCGTACTGTGAACCAACGTGAATCCGCCACAGGCTTTCTGATAGGGCAATTCGCGCAACCACTTGCCGTCCTCTTCCGTCAACTGCCGCCTCGTCCAGGCAATCACACTCGCGGCCAAGGGCTGGAAATCGTCGAGGCTCTCGTTATAGGAACAGTAATGATCGTGGTTGCCGCGCACCGTCACGCACCCGATCTCGCGGATCACCTTGATGCACTGGGACGGGCTGGCATTGTACCCCACGACATCCCCCACACAGACAAAGTCGGTCACCCCTCTGCCGCGGGCATCTTCAACAACCGCGGTCAGCGCCTCAAGATTCGCGTGGATATCGCCCAATATGGCATATTTCCTATCCATAAACAAAAGCGGAGCACTTACGTGATTTTCATTGCGGCGGCGGCCAACGGCAGGTCTTCCGCCGTCGTTATCTTGATGTTCGGGAGGGGCCACTCGATCAGGCGGACCGGCTCGCCGATCAGTTCCACCGCGCCCGCCTCGTCCGTCACCGTGGCCTTCTGCTCCTCAACCGTTTTGTACGCGCGCTTCAGCAGTTCCGCACTGAAGGCCTGAGGCGTCTGCACCGCCCAGAGTTTTGTCCGGTCCACCGTGTGATCCACCGTTGTCCCGCGCTCCACATATTTGATCGTGTCCCACACGCGCGACGCGGCCACGCCGCACCCGTTGCGCTTCGCGTATTTGATGATCTCCGAAATCAGTTCCGGCGTCACGCACGGGCGCGCGCCGTCATGGACGATCACCACACGCGTTTCCGGATCCATCGCTTTCATCCCGTTCTGAACGGAGTCCTGACGCCGCGTGCCGCCGGCCACGATCGCGCGGATTTTGGAAATGCCGAACATCTGGGTCACGCTTTTCGCGGCCAGCACCTGATCTTTACGCACGACCAGGATGATCTGGTCGATATCGGCACACCCTTCGAACGCCAACAGCGACCAGGCGACGACAGGCTTGGATCCCAGGCTCAGAAAAGCCTTGTCTGTATTCGAGCCCATACGCTCGCTTTTTCCGGCCGCAACGAGAATGACAGTATTCATAAGTCTCTCCAGAGATATCAAAGCGGATTCTATGCCCAGACGGCACCCCAACACATCCCGGTCACTCGCCCCTCACTCCCGCCGATGTTCCGTTGGCCGCTGCACATGATCAGATCCTGCAAGGAATGTGCTGAATAGTACCAACGGGAAAATCAAACGTCAAGCGTCTATCAGGTTTTGTCGGGGCGCCGGCGGGAAACGGACCGGAAGGCGGCTCTCATTTGGGTTGCGGATAGACAGGCGAATTCCTATGATACCCGCCATGCATTCGATCCTTTTCCACATCGGGCCGCTTTGCCTCCGCGCGTATGGCCTTTGCATGGCGCTGGGGTTCCTGTTTGGTTGGCAGGCCGCCGTATGGCTTTGCAGGCGGACGGGACAGAACCCCGACCGTCTCACCGCGCTGCTGACCTGGCTGATGCTTTCCGCCGTGTTAGGGGCCCGCGCCGCCTATGTGCTGGAGCACTGGACATCGGAATTCGCGGGCAATCCCCTCTCCGTCATCCGGGTGGACCAGGGCGGCCTGATGTTTTACGGCGGCCTCATCGCCGCCGCGCTTGTGCTGCTTCTCTACGCCAGGGTCTACCGCCAGCACCTGTTTCAAATCACAGACCTTGTGCTCGCGGTGGTGCCGCTCGGCCACGCGTTCGGACGGGTCGGCTGTTTCATGCACGGCTGCTGTTACGGCAAACTCACCCGCTCCTGCATCGGCGTTGCCTTTCCCCGCGAATCGCCCGCCTGGTGGGAGCAGGTCTCCGCCACCCCGCCCCTGATCGCGCAGACCGCGCTCAAAAGCCTTCCGGTGATCCCCACACAGCTGTTCGAGTCCGCCGCAAACCTTGTCCTGTTCGCGGCCCTTTACCGGCTTTACCCCAAGCGCCACGCGCAACGCGGGTTCGTCACAGGCTGTTACCTTGTGAGTTACGCAACGATCCGGTTTGCCATCGAATACCTGCGCGGCGACCCGCGTTTGGCGGTCGGCCCGTTTTCCATCAGCCAGACCATCAGCATCGGGCTCCTCGCCCTGGGGCTCGCCTGCCTCGCCTATTCGCCGCGGATGCGCTTGGATGTGCGCACGGCGCAGAACTCCTTGCCGCACATCGAGCAGTGATCGTCCGAGGCCGTCCCCTGGCACATGCGGGTCTTCAGCCACCGCGCCCGCGCCCGCTCCGGATCGAGCGCCTGGCGGAACTGCGCCTCCCAGTCGAACGCCACCCGCGCCCGCGCCATGGCGTCGTCCCGGTCGCGCGCCCCCGGTCTCCCGCGGGCCACATCGCCCGCGTGAGCCGCAATGCGGTAGGCGACCATCCCCTGATGAACCTCCTCCCCGTCCGGCAGCCCGAGGTGTTCGGCGGGCGTGACATAGCACAGCAGAGACGCGCCGTAACACGCCGCCGCCGTGGCGCCGATGCACGACGTGATGTGGTCATAGCCCGGCGCGATATCGGTCACGACGGGGCCCAGCACATAGAAAGGCGCGCCGTCACACACCTTCTGCTGCCGCTCCATATTCATCTGGATCTGGTCGAAGGGCACATGCCCCGGACCCTCGACCATCACCTGCACACCGCGCTCGCGGCAGCGCCGCACCAGCTCGCCCAGCACGTCCAGCTCCCCGAACTGCGCCGCATCGCTCGCGTCGGCCAGGCATCCCGGACGCAGCCCATCGCCGAGCGACACCGTCACATCGTGCTCCGCCAAAATGTCCATCACCTCGTCCCAACGCGTGTAGAGCGGGTTTTCCGCGTTGTTCTTCTTCATCCATTCCGCCATGATCGCGCCGCCCCGGCTCACGATGCCCATGATGCGCCGCATCGCCAGATCGACATGCCTGTGCAGCAACCCCGCGTGCAGGGTCATGAAGTCCACGCCCTGCTCCGCCTGTTCCCGGATCACCTGCAGCAACAGGTCGGGTTCCATCACCGGCACGTCGTCCGCCAGCCGCGAGACCGTCTCGTACACCGGCACGGTGCCCAACGGCACCGGCGACGCGTCGAGCATCCCCTGACGGATCGAACGCAAGTCCGGCCCGACGCTCAGGTCCATGACGAAGTCCGCACCCGCTTTCAGCGCGATCTGCAGCTTCTCCAGTTCGTCCCCCTTGCCGGAGCGCGTCGTCGAGCGCCCGAGGTTGGCGTTCACTTTCGTCGTCAACAAACGCCCCACGCCCACGGGACGCACATGGGCATGCGCAGGATTGAGCGGGATCACCGCGCGTCCACCCACTACCGCCTCACACACCTGTTCAGGGGTTACGCCCTCATCGTGCGCCACGCGACGCATCGCGTCCGTGATTGTTCCTTTTTTTGCCTCTTGTAGTTGTGTCATAAAATCCGTTACCGATCATTGGTTACACGTTAAAAGTCCTTGGGGGAAAACCGGCCGCACCTGCCCTCCGCTACGCGGCCCCCACCGGTTCCACAATCACCCGCTCCAGCGGCAACCGGGCCGGCGTGCCCAGAACCGCCGCCTGTTCGCCAACGTACGCGCCGGTGCGGAGCGCCTCGTACACATAGGCTTTGCCCTCGGCCACGGCTTCGAGCAACGTCTTCCCGCAGGCGAGCGAAGCCGCGATCGCCGCGCTGAGCGAGCACCCCGTACCGTGCGTCGAGAGCGGCTCCGTGACCCGCGGCGATGTCAACCGGTAGACCCTCTCACCGTCAAACAAGATGTCCCCCGCGCAATCTCCCGCAGCGTGCCCCCCCTTGACAAGAACGGCACAGCCGAACGTATCCGCCAAGACGCGCGCCGCGTCCGACATCTCCTCCGGCGTCTCCACCGTCCGCCCCGTCAGCACACCGGCCTCAGCCAGATTCGGCGTCACCAGGGTCCCAAGCGGCAGCAGCCGCGACTTCAACAGCCCCACCGCATCGTCCCGCAGCAGCCGCGCGCCGCTGGTCGCCACCATCACGGGGTCGAACACCTTCAGGATACGGCCCTGGCACGTCAGCCGGTCGGCAACCGCTTCGATCACCTCGGGGCTGGACAGCATCCCCGTCTTCAACGCGGAGACCGCATACACATCGAGCACCGCATCCAGTTGCGCCGCCACAAAATCCGCATCCGCCGTCAGGATGCCCCCAACGCCGAACGGGTTCTGCGCGGTCAGGGCCGCCAGCACCGTACACCCGTGGACGCCGAACATGTGGAACGCCCTCAGATCCGCCTGTATCCCCGCGTTGCCTCCGCTGTCGCTCCCCGCAATCGTGAGCGCGACCGGCAGGCGCCGGAACCCATCACTCTCCCCGTCACATGTGTTCACCGCTTCCTCCACAGGCCGCTCACTCCTCGACGACCACCGGAACCCCGAGTTCCACCATGTTGAGGAGCTTGACCGCATTCCAGTTGGCGAGCCGGAAACAGCCGTGGGACTCCGCCCGCCCGATATTTTCGGGTATCGGCGTACCGTGCACGCCATACCCTTGCAGAGACAACCCGACCCACGCCAAGCCCACGGGATTGTTTGGCCCGGGCGGGATGACCAGCTTCGATTTTTTAGCCCCCCCCGGCTGGAACAGTTGAGGATCATACAGATAATTGGGGTTTGGCGCCACATTCTTGACCACGAGCTCGCCGTCCGGACGGCGGCTTTTCTCGCGCGCGATCGAGCACGGAAAGAGCGCCATCAGCTTTCCCTCCACATCGAAGACCGTGATCTCCATCCGCGCCAGCGCGATGCGGATCGAGCCGGCTTTCCCCGTGACCGCTTGCGCGCAATCCGGCAACACCACCTCGGTGCCGGCCGGCGGATTCGGCCACGGCACGCCGGGATTCAGGCGCTCCAGCGCCCGTTGCGACGTGTGCCCCTTCTCGGCCAACATCTCCTGAACCGTCTCGTACGTCATGGCCGGGCGTTTCGCCCGCTCTTCCCACTCCGCCGGCACCGGCGCAAGCGCGGCAAGGTCCGCGTCGGTCACGGTGTGGCGCGTCAGCACATTCGTGTCGCCGCCCAAAGCCTCCAACGCGGAGCCGTCCGGCACGCCGGTCGCCGGCAGACCGTTGAGCGACTGCCACGCCAGCAAGGCGATCTCCGTCCGCTTGCCCCAGACGCCGTCGGCGCAGTTGCACGACAGGTTCTGCCGGTCCAGCAAAACCTGCAGCGCCAACGTGTCGCGGTGGAACCCGGAACGGTAACCGGAAAACCGCGCCTTGGCATCGCCAGGGGCCTGCGCCCAAACAGCCGCCGCAAAGCCGCCGACCAAGGCAAAAAACAAACCTTTCCGCACCCTTTCCACGTCGTTTAAAACCCTTTCAGCAACACAATGTGTGCTTACTATAGCACATCGCACCGGCCGGGTGACACCGAATCTTCACGCGAAATCCGAGACACCCGCCCGGAACGCATCCTGTTTCATTGACCGATGCCTTCAAGTTGGGATCAGGATTAGGATTAAGATTAGGATTAAGAGTACTATTAAGATGGGACGGCTACCTTCATAATCGTAATCTTTATCCTAATCTTAATCGGCTCCCTCTGGTCGGCTTCCGCCGCTTGACCCTAGTCGGAGC
>JAQVSS010000480.1 GCA_028700415.1 Kiritimatiellia bacterium | reverse complement strand
TCAAAGATATTACAAATGGTGTTATAATTGTTACCCGCGAGAAGAAACAACTAAGCGCCGCTATGCTTCCAAGACTCAGCCGACGCTATTGCAAGTTAAGAAATGCACCGACTGTGGCGGCACCGGCAAATGCCCGCAATGCCGCGGCATGCAAGGCGCGACAACCGCCTTCAAAAAATGCCCCACATGCCTTGGCGTTTCCAAAGGTGTCCGCGCAAAAGCCGCCCGGCAAGGGCTGATTGAACTATGCCGTGACACCACGACAATCATGCGGCACACGATTGGCATTGAAAAAGCTTATGAGGCGGCGATGTCGATTGAAGACGCGGCTGAAAGGTTGTCAGCATTAAAAGCCTGCTTGGAAACCTATCCGGCATCAATCAGCCGTGAACAGGTGTCATTGGCAATTGAGGAGCAGAAAACAGCAATCGACGCACTTAAGCGGCAGGAGGAGCAAAATGCCCGCGAACTCGCTTTGGCGAAAGAACAAGAGGTTCAGCGGCAAAATGAGATGCTGCAATCGATCAGGAGAACACAATCGAAAAGAGCCGCTTTGGCAGAACTGCGGCAATTTTTGAGCGACAATCCTGACACGCCTTCACTCGTTGAGGCGCGCTTGTTGCTAGCGGAACTTGAAGATGCCGTGGCCGCTGAGGAACAGCGGTCAAAACGCAACCGGTGGATTCTGATCGGTGTCGGTTCGCTGATAGTTGCCGCTATTCTGGCCTCGATCCTGAACGCTGTAACATTCACGCGAAAAGTCGAGATCATGATCCCTGTAACGCCTAAAAGAGAGGAGGCGCGGCGTAAGATCCCGTTCAAGCGCAATTTGCCCGCACAGATGACGGAGCCAAGGGCTGAGCTTGAGCCTAAAATTTTATCTCCTGTCACTATCGATACGCCCCAAGATAATGTCGTCGCCTGCGCGGAATGCGGGGCTCTGATTGATTGTCCTCCTGACGTGCATGAAGAAGATGTCATCTGCGGTGTCTGCCAAAAAGCCTTCCACGTACATTGACCTGATGCTTCGCGGAAAGTAAAATCGCGCCGCTCTTGACATACGTATGCGTGTGACATATGATCTGACATATGAAACGGACTACCTTAGTTTTGGAAGATGGCTGCATGGAAGGCATACGGGTGCTCGCGAAGCAAACTGATCGTAATATGTCTGACATTGTCAACGAGTTGTTGCGTGACGGCCTTCGGATGTGTCGTGACTTGCGCGTCGAGCGGTTCAAACTGCCCGCGCAAGCCATGGGGCAGCCGCGCGTTAATGTGGCAGATCGCGATGCGTTGGAACGGGCTATGGAGGGAAGATGAGCGGTGTTATTGACACAAATATACTGCTTTATGCTGTTAACGTCAGCGCAGCCGAACATAAGGCCGCAAAAAGCTTTTTGTCTTCGTGCGGTTCGCAGGCTGGCCTATGGTTTCTCACCGAGGGGATCTGCTACGAATTCTTACGTGTGGCGACTCACCCACGAGTTTTCCCGTCACCGATGAAGGCTTGCGAGGCCATGCGCTTTTTGGATGTGTTGCTCAAGTCGCGCCGGTTTGATGTGCTAACTGCAGGCAACGGACATTGGGTGTGCCTTCGCCGCCTTCTTGACCGGAAACCGCAGCCTAGCGGGAATATATTTTTCGATATTCGTACAGTCGCGCTTATGCACGAGCACGCGGTGCGCAAAATCTACACTGCGGATACAGATTTTTTGCAGTTCGCCGACATCGATGTGGTAAACCCTTTGGGATGAGCAGTGCGATGGTAATTTTCATAATCGACCGTGGTGCTGGCCAGACAGTTTGGGATAATAATCGGCTCGCGCGGACGCTCGCTCCCCAATGTACGTCTGATCGCAGGATTGGAGGGCGAGCGTCCGCGCGAGCCGTCATTGCCCTAATAAACACTGCTCTCACGCTCAATCGCTGATAGTGTTCACGAGCCACGCGTCAGGCCGCAGAGTTTCGAGGCGGGTGGCAAAGCCGGGTGTGGCGAGCACAGTCGGTTGATCCGGTGTGTCTGGAATCCATATCGCCTCGCAAGTATGATATCTGCGAAGTAACTCAATGCCTTGCTGCGGGCCGAGGATGAAAAGCGCGGTAGAAAGCGCGTCGGCGGTCATTGCGTCCGGCGCGATGACGGTCACGCCGGCCATGCCGGTGACCGGGAACCCCGAGCGGCCGTCGATGATGTGCGCATAGCGCACGCCGTTGATAATCACGAACCGCTCGTAGTGTCCGGAAGTGGCGGCGGCCTCGCCGTCCTTCAGCAGGAAAATGCCGAGCAGCCCCTCCGGCTCGAAAGGGTTGCGGACACCGGTGCGCCAGCCCCCGCGGCCGGGCACGGCCTCGCCGATGGCGCGCAGGTTGCCGCCTAGGTCAACCAGCGTGTTAATGTGGCCGTCTCCTTTAAGTCTGCTCCACGCCACATCGACGGCATAACCCTTGGCGATGCCGCCGAGATCAAGACTCATGCCGGGCTTGGCCAAACGGACACCCGCCCCGGTGGAATCCGTCACTATGCCGATAGCGCCGCAGTCTGCCAGTCCCATTGCCGTCATCAAGGCGTCGGAGTCCGGCGGATTGAATTTTTTCGAGGAGCCGTTGAAGCCCCACAGGCGCATGACAGGCCCTATCAGAGGGTTGAACGCTCCTCCGCTACGCATGTTCGCGTTCAAGGCCTCGGACAAAACCGTTGCGACGGAAGGAGTGACCGTAACGTGCCGACCGCTGCCAGCCGACCGGTTGATATCCGACAGAACGCTGTCATCCCGCCATGCCGATAAATCTCGGTTGACCTCTTCGAACGACGCCTCGCATATCTCGCGGGCGCGCGCGGCTGAAGCATGGTCAGCGCATTGCACGGCAGCGACAGTGCCCATTGTCGGCCACTGCAGGCGCAATGGCTTGCGCTGAGTCCGGTAACAGGC
>JAQVSS010000117.1 GCA_028700415.1 Kiritimatiellia bacterium | reverse complement strand
CTGCACACGAAGTGCGACCTCGTCATCTTCGAGTACGCGACGAACGACACGGAGGATAGCCCCCAGAGCATCGTCCGGTCGATGGAGGGGTGCGTGCGGAAGGCGTGGGCGAAGTATCCCGAGATGGACCTTATGTTCGTCTACACGATGAACATGTCGCAGTTCGAGTCGTACGCGCAGGGCCGCATCTCGCACACGGCCTACGTGCACGACCGCGTCGCCGACCACTACGGCATCCCGACGGTCAACTTCTGTCCGCGGCTGATGAAGCTCATCAAGGACGGCAAGTGGATCTACATGCGCAGCGAATTCCTCGAGCAGCACGGGCTCAAGTCGTCCGACCCCGACTTCAAGGCGAAGCTCGCCGAGGCGCAGAAAAAGGATCCGCGCAAGATCTTCACCTTCGACAACTGCCATCCGAGCGGCGAGGGACATCAGCTCTACACGGAGATTCTCGCCGAGGCGTTTGACAGGCTCAAAGCGAAGGGCGATCCGGCGGCCGACCACGCGGCGAAGATGAAGAAGCCGCCGATGGCCTTGGACAACATGGAGAAGGCGAAGGTCGTCGTTCCGGACGCCTCGGTCTTCTCCAAGGGAGACTGGTTGGTGTTGCCGAAGGACCATCCCGAGTCGAAGAAGTTCGCGCGGTCGACGGACCGCATCTGGTTCACGGACAAGGTCGGCGCAAAGATCCGCTTCCGTTTCCGCGGACGGGCCGTGCAGCTCAACAACATCCGCGGGCCGAAGAGCTGCGCGATCAGGGTTTCCGTGGACGGCAATCCGCCGTTCATCCGCGTTCTCGCCGATCCGTGGAGCGCGGGCACGACGCTGATCTGGCCCGAGAAAATCTTCAGCGGCTGCGACTCGATCCATACCGTCGACATCGAACTCCTGCGCAACCCGAAACACGGCGGCACCGAGCTTGAGCTCGCCGGTTTCCAGCTTGACGGTGAACTGCTTTGATTTTCGGTTCCGTCTGGAAGCCGGGCAAAACTTTTTGGACGCTAGTGAAGTAAAAAAGGAGGAAACGTGCAGATTCCATTTACAAGACGGGGCTTTCTCCAGGGCACGCTCATCGGCGCAGGCATGGCGGCTGTGACGGGGCACGCTGCGGAAACGCCAATGCCGAAGATTCAGGGTTTTGATGAGGTCAACAGCGGCGCGGACCAGAGTCTCGCCTGGATCCCGTACGCCGACCGCAAGGTACGCGTGGGCATCGCGGGCGAGGGCTTCTGCTCGTTCGGTTCGGCCTTCGATTACCAGAGCCACCCAAACGTGGAGGTGGTGGCCTGCACGGATCTCGATCCGGCGAAGTGCAAGCTGCTGCAGGGGCGCGTGAAGGCGCAGAAAACGTATCCGAGCTGCGAGGAGATGATCAAGCACGCGGCCGAGGACAAGCTCGAGGCCGTGTACCTCGCGACGGACGCGCTGAGCCATGTGACGCTCGCGATCATGGCGCTCGAACACGGACTCCATGTGGCGAGCGCCGTGCCGGCGCTCCTCGGCGAGGACCAGCTCGAATACATCCCGAAACTTCTCGATGCGGTGAAACGCAGCGGCAAGCTCTACCAGATGAACGAGACCTCGGCGTTCCGCGACTCCTGCTTCAAGATGCGCAAGCTCTACGAGGCGGAGATGCTCGGCGCCATCACCTACACCGAGGGCGAATACTTCCACTGCGGCGACAACAAGCTGGACGGGAAGGGCACGCCCTCCTACAACGGCTGGCGCATCGGGCTGCCGCCGCAGTACTATCCCACGCACTCGAACGGCTACTACACGTGCGTCACGCACAAGCGCTTCACCGAGGTGACCTGCACGGGCATTCCCTCGCTCAAGCTGCGCTACCACAAGAACAGGTACAACAACCCCTACGGCAGCGAATACGCGATGTTCAAATGCGAGGACGGCTCCGCCGCGCGTATGCTCGTCTCCTGGGACACACCGTCCTTCGTCGGCGAGGACGGCCGCATCTGGGGGCAGAAAGGCTGCTTCGTCCCCGAGAAAGGCGGCTATCGCGGCTGGTTCGAGAAAGAGGTGAAGGCTGACGCGCAGAAGTGGACGAAACGCGCCCTCCCCAAAGCCATGTCCGCCGGCGGGCACGGCGGCTCGCACGGTTACCTCACGGACGATTTCATCAAGGGCATCCTCGTGCCGTCGCACAGGATTTGCGTGGACGTGATCACCGCGCTCAACACCACAGTGGCGGGTATTTACGCCCACAAGAGCGCGATGAAGGGCGGCGAAATCCTGAAGATCCCGGAAATCACGTTGTAAAGAAAGAGGGTGCAAGATGCGTAAAGCGATCATGGGAGGGCAGAACGTCTGGGTCCAGCCCGGCGGTTTCGACAGGACCAACAAGGAGAATCCCGGCATCGAGGGCCTTTACGTGGACTGCATGGAGTTAGAGGAGATCGAATGAAAGCGAACGCGCTCAGGATTGCCGTGCTTGTAACGGCGGGAACGTTGGCCGCAAACGCGGCGATGATCGTGGAGAAGGGGAGAAGCGGTTACGCGATCGTGACCGGCGCGGAAGCGGCGGAAGCCGTCGCGGCGGACGAACTCCGCGAAATCATCCTGAAGTCGACGGGCGTCGAACTGCCGGTGGTCTGCGCCGCCCATTCGGATAAACAGGACCGGCTCGAAAAGGCGGACCGTTTCCTCTTCGTCGGTCGCACCCCGGAAGCGGAATCCGTGTTCGGCAAGGACGACCTCGGCGAGAACGACTACGCGGTGACCGAAAAGAAGCCGTTCCTCGGGCTCTTCGGTGGCGGTGACATCTGGCTGCGCGGAAACAACTGGAACGGGACGCTGCTCGCGGTCTACGCGTTCTGCGAGGACGTGCTCGGCTACCGCCACTTCTTCCCCGAGGACGGCGGCGAGAAGATCGTGAGAACCGACCGCGTCGATACGGCGGGCTATTCCCTCCGCAAGACCCAGTCGTTTGCGTTCGGGCGCGGGCTCACCCATACCTACCTCTACGGCTCGACCCATCTCATCCCCTACCTTTTCCGCAACGGATCTTTCGGGAAGAAGAGCTGGGCGCAAAAGACCAAGTACAAGGACATTGAGTCTCCTTTCCCGATTCGCGATTCCGGACATGGCTTCTGTCTCTACATGCCGTGCAAGCGGCTGTACATGGACGCTTATCCCTGGGATGAGAAGATCGACTTCTTCGCCGAGCACCCGGAATGGTTCTCGATGACGCGCAACGGCAAACGCACGGACCGGATGCAGCTCTGCTTTTCCAACGCGGACATGCGCAAGGCCTTCACGAAGCGCGTCCTCGAACGGTGCCGCCGCGTCGGCGGAAACGGCGTTCTCACGATCGGCGCGAACGACGTCCCGGGCGCGTTCTGCTGGTGCCCCGCGTGCGTCGCCCTGCAGAAAAAGTACGAGACGCCGTCGGGTCCGTATTGGGATTACCTTCCCGAGCTCTGCGAAGCGGTCGCCAGGGAGTATCCTGAAATCCGCATCGAAACGCTCGCCTACCGCAAGGAGCAAAGCGAGAATTTCCCGAAGGGAATCGAGAAATTTCCGGACAACTTCATTTGCGATTTTGCGCCCGTTGACGACGACCAGGGACATTGGATCGGCGGGGAGCGCAACGAGAAGACGCTCGACAACCTCAGGAAGTGGTGCAAGGCGTGCAAGAACGTGGACTACTGGTTCTACTCCTGCATGAAGCATCCGTTCGGTCCCGTCAGCCGCGTCGCCGGCGATCTCCGCCGCATGGACGAGTCGGGGACGGACGGCGCAAAACTTTGTGGACTTTACACGCCGTCCCTCACGTGCCTGCAGGATTATCTGTTTCTCCGGCTCGCGCTCGATCCGATGCGCGACGAGTGGGCGATTGTGAAGGAGTTCTGCGGTTTCGCGTACGGTCCGGCGAGCGCCAAGATCGTCTCGATCATCCGAGACTGGGACCGGCTCTGGTTCGAAAAGCAGTCTTTCATGGGCATCGACGAGCCGGCGAACACCCGCAAGATCTACCGCGCGGCGGATCTCGTCCGTTGGCAGAAAGAGCTCGACGAGGCCGAAAAACTTCTCGGCGACGACAAGTACGTCCGCCGTAATTTCGGCATCTTCCGCTGGGACGTCGACTTCCTGACGCTCACGTTCTGGGGCGATGTGCGGAAACGGAAGGATCGTCCCGCGGACCTCATGCCGGACAGGATCTGTGCGCGCATGGAGCCGGTCGTCCTTTGGAAGCGCTACGGTGCCGCGCCGAAGCCGGGGAAGGAACCGACGGGCATGTACGCGCAGGCGAAGAACGCGTACCTTGTATCCAAAGCGCTCGACAAACCCATTCCCGCGCCTCTGGACAAGCTCGGCGACGACGTTGCCGTCTATCAGCTTCCCCAGTGCGGCGGCTTTCACGGCGTCATTGATCCCGACGCCGCGTGCGGCGGGGCGAAGAGCGAGGTCTTCCCGACGAACAGCACGGTCTTCACTACCTATAAGGTCGGCTTCGACTACTACGACAACAACCTCAAGCGCACGATTCGGCACGGGGAAGTCGATTTCAAGGGTTTCAAGCCTGACGAATACAAGCTTTACTTCGTCGCCAAGGTGAAAATCGTGCCCGGCGCGCTCATCACCTTCGCGAGCTGGTGGGGCATCGGCGAGAATCTTGCCAATTACTATCCGGAAGGCGACGCCGACCGCGAGTTCGAAATCTGGGCTTCGCTCAAGTTCATCGGGCCAAAATTCGGCTCCGAAACAAAGGACGGCAAGAACCGCATGGTCTGCGACCGTTTCTTCCTCGTCGACAAGAACGGCAAGAAGTACAAAGGGGAGACCAAATGAATCGCAGGGGGTTCATCAGGCTTGCCGCCGTGTCGCCGCTCGCCGCCGCGGCAGCGCCGATATCTCAAACCGATCACTCTTCTCAAACCTCTCAAGCCTTGTCTTTTGACGTCGCCGTCATCGGCGGGAGTACGACGGGCGTTTTCGCCGCCGTTCGGGCGGCCGAGAAGGGCATGAAGGTGGCGCTCATCGAAAACAATGCGCTTTTCGGCGGTACGGCGACTGCAGGCTTCGTGCCGGTGTGGCATTCCATGCAGTCGCTGGACGGCTCCAAGGCGGTCATCGGCGGCCTTACGAAGACGATACTCGGCCGTCTTGCCGCGCGCGGAGAGGCCGTCACCCATAACAAGAACAAGACGCCGGTCTGGCGGACATCTTCGTTGAATGTCGCCGCGCTGTCGATCGCGTTAGACGAACTGGTCACGGAACATCCGTCGATCACGCCGATGCTGTCGACACGCTTTGTCGCGGCCGCGACGGACCGTCCCGGGCACGTCACGCGCGCCTACGTCGAGGACAAGGACGGCCGCAAGGCGTTGGAGGCGAAGTTCTTCATCGACTGCTCCGGCGACGCCGATCTTCTGGAGCGCGCCGGCTTCCGGACTTGGAAACTCAAGCCCTGCGACATGCAGGCCCACACGCTTTGCGCGATTATCGCGAACGAAGCGGCCGTAAAGAAGCGTCACCCCGATTTTTCGTTTCACGCGGTGCTTGATCCGCGGAACGGCGGAGGCTTCAGGCATGTTTTCGGCTGGGATCATGCCGTGATCGGGTGTCCGGACGTGACGTTCAACGCTTTCACGCGCGTGTCGGACCTTGATCCGTCCGTCGCCGGCGACCTCACCCGCGCGATGTTGGAAGCGCGCGCGCAGCTCAGACGGATCGTTGACCACGCGAACAAGCTGTTCCCGATGCCGCCGGACGAGCCGAAGCTGGCGATCGTTTCGATCGCGCCGATGCTCGGCATCCGCGAATCGCGTCACGCCACGTGCCTGTATTCGGTCACGCGTGACGACGTCCTTTCCGGACGCACGTACGGCGACGTGATCGCCCGCGGCACCTATCGCATCGACGTGCACGAGGGGAAGGGCATCCGGTTCCTCAATCTCGACGGGACCGAGAACCTGATGTACGTGGACGACGCCGGCATCGTCCGGTGGAAAAATTCCCGCTGGCGGGCGGAGGGCACGCCTTCACCGGAGTGTTACTCGATCCCCTACCGGGCCATTGTCCCCGTCGGCTCGGAGAACGTCCTCTGCGCCGGCCGGATGCTGGACTGTTCGCGGGACGCCTACGGGGCTTTGCGCGTGATGGTGAACTGCAACCAGATGGGCGAAGCCGCGGGACTCGCCGCGGCGAAAGCGGTGAAGGGCGGCCTTCCCGCCGCCAAGGCCTATGCCGGGCTGCCCGGCGCGTAAAGGAGGCCCCCGGAAATGACAGGGAACGGGACCGTGTGGAGTCCGTGGGCCATCGGGCGGGAATCGGCGAAGGCGAACGCCGCGCCGAACGCACGTAGCGAAAGTCGTCATGTGTAAAACTCGCTATTGAAGATATTTGAAAATAATTCTGCGCCCCGCTTGCCTTTTTGCGGCGGAAACGCTAATTTATGTAACTTATTCAATGGCACGGACTGCCGAGTGGCTCCCCCGTGCGGAAGCGAAGGCGTGCCTGTTCTTACCGGCTGGCACGCCAAAGCGGATTAACCCGGGAAAACCGGAACATGCCCGCGAAAGGCGCCGTTCGCGCCTGTCGCATCAGGTTCTGGCCAATCCCACAAGTTAGAAGGTCTCCTCATGGAAATGCCTGTCTCGAGTCTCACCGGACTCACGCTGAAAGATCTGCTGGATGCGGGTCTTCACTTCGGCCACCAGACGAAACGCTGGAACCCCAAAATGAAGCGCTATATTTTCGACAAGCGCAACGGGATCCACATCATCGACCTCACGCAAACCGTCACCCTCATCGATGAAGCCGCGGCGTTCCTGCGCGACATCGCCCTGAGCGGAAAGAAGATCATGTTTGTGGCCACCAAGAAACAGGCGCAGGAAGTCGTCCGCGAAGCGGCCGTCTCGTGCGGGCAGTATCACATGACCGAACGGTGGCTGGGCGGAACGCTCACCAATAACCAGACGATCCGCAAGAGCGTCAAACGCATGCGCCAGATCGAAGCCATGGGACGCAACAACAACGGCGTGTTCTCGGTTCACAAAAAAGAGGCCGCCAGCCTCCGCCGCGAGCTGGAGAAGCTTCAGAAGAACTTGGGCGGCATCGCGGACATGGATGGCAAGCCCGGCGCCATTTTCATCGTCGATATCTGCCGCGAGTCGAACGCCGTTAAAGAGGCCGCCCGTCTCGGCATCCCGATGGTCGCCATGGTGGATACCAACGCCGACCCCGACCCGATCGAGTACGTGATCCCTGGCAACGATGATGCCGTCCGCGGCGTCAAGATGATCGCCGACGCGTTTGCGAAGGTCATCAAGGAAGCGAACGACGAGTATTCCCGCATCGCCGCCGAGCGGCAGCAGCAGAAGGAGGCCGAACAGGCCAGCCAAGAAGCGCAAGAGCGTGCCGTCCGCAAGACCCGCAAAGAATCGTCCGCCGAAGGCGCCGACAAGGCGAAGGCCAAGTTGACCGAGACCCGCAAACGTGCCGCCAAGGCCGCCAAAGATGCGGTAGATGCCAAAGCCGCCTCCGTTGAGGTTGCGCCCGCGGCTGCCGCCGAAGCGCCTGCCGCGCCCGCACCGGAAGCGCCTGCCGCCGGCTAACCCACGACCGTCAGGCGTGTCCGCTATGCGCGGCACGCCTGGCCGTGTTTTTCATTTTCTAACGTTCAAAAAGGAGCTCACCATGGCAGATATCACCGTTGCCGCAATTAACGATCTCCGCCAGCGCACAAACGCCGGCATGATGGACTGCAAGAAGGCCCTGATCGATACCCACGGCGATTTGGACGCCGCCATCAAAATGCTGCGCGAAAAAGGTTTGGCGATTCAGGTCAAGCGCGCCGACAAGGAGTCGAAAGAGGGAACCATCAAGGCCATTGCCTCGGAGGACGGCAAGATGATCGGCATGGCCGAGGTCAACACTGAAACCGATTTCGTGGCCAAGACCGACAACTTCAAGAACTTTGCTGAAGCCGTAACCCGTCAGGTGCTCGCGGGCGTCGAAGACCTCGGCGAAGTCATGAAAGAGGCGCTGATGACCATCGTCTCTCAGACCGGTGAAAACGTGAAAATCCGGCGCACCGCCCGTTACGTGCTGAGCGGCAACGGCCAGATCGCCTCCTACATCCATATGGGGGGCAAGGTCGGCGTGCTGGTCGAAGTCGGGTGCGGCAAGCCCGAAACCGCCGCGAACGAGGCGTTCGGCGAGTTGGTCCACGACCTGACTCTCCAAATCGCCGCCGCCGCGCCGCGCTGGCTGACACCCGCCGAGGTTCCCGCCGAGGTGGTCGAGGCGGAGAAGGACATCTACCGCAAACAGGTGCTGGACAAACCCGCCAACATCGTTGAAAACATCCTCAAGGGCAAGATCAAGAAGTTCTATTCCGACGTCTGCCTGATCCACCAGCCCTTCGTCAAGGAGCCCAAACAGTCGGTCACCGATGTTGTGAACGCCTGCGCGAAAGCCACCGGGGACACCCTCACGGTCAAGCGGTTCGTCCGGTTCCAGCTCGGTGCCTCTTAAGCCGGGAGCGCTCCTGATATCGGACAGAGGCCGGGGCATCCGCTCCGGCCTTTCTGTTCGGCGCGGGCCGCTTGCTTTCCCCCGCGGCTTCCATTAAACTGTTTCCCGTTGTTTATGGCTGTGTAAACCGTCCCGTGTAACCTGTATGAATGCTGAACACCGTTACCGCGAATTTCTTCCGGAAGCCCGGCGCATCGTTGTGAAAATCGGCACCCGGGTCATCGCCCAGAGTTCGGGGCGTCCCGACATGAAACCGCTGAAGAGTCTGGTCAGGCAGGTCGCCGCCTTACACCGCAAAGGGTATGAGATCCTGATCGTCTCCTCCGGCGCGGTCGGCGCGGGCATCGAGGCTCTCGGCATGAAGGCCCGCCCGACCACCGTCCCCGATCTCCAGATGTGTGCCGCGGTGGGACAAGCGCGCCTCATGTCCCATTACGAAGCCCTGTTCAAAGCCGAGAAAATCACCGTCGGCCAAGTTCTCCTCACCCATGCCGATTTTCAACACCGCATCCGCTTCGCCAACGCCAAGCGTACCATGGAGCACCTGATCCGGCACGCCGTCATCCCCATCATTAACGAGAACGATGTCGTGGCCGACGAGGAGCTCAAGGCCGACCTCTCCCTCGGCGACAACGACTACCTCGCCGCCCTTGTCGTGAAACTCGCGCGTGCCGACATCCTCGTGATTCTCAGCACCGTCGATGGCGTGCTGGACGCACGCAACAAGCGCGTCCACTGCATCGAGAACCTCAACGAGGCGTTCGCGCTCGTCACGCCCCCCAAGGCCGGCGGCCTTTCAAAAGGCGGCATGGACTCCAAATTGCGTGCCGCACAAATCGCGGTCAAGACCGGCTGCGGCGTGGTGATCGCCTGCGGACGCGACAAGAACGTGTTGACGGATGTGATGGCCGGCAAAGATACCGGCACGCTCATCCTCAGCAGCGCCCTCTGAAAAAAGGAGAAGTTGTGCGATCAACTTCTAACGGACTATGAACCTCCACGAAACGATCCGGCTCATCGGCGACCAGGCGCTCACGGCGTCGCGTAAAATGGTTCGCCTTTCGACCAAGAAGAAGAACGCCATTCTGAACGCCATGGCCGATGCCATCGACCAGCAGCGCGACCTCATCAAAGAAGCGAACAGCCAAGATCTCGCGCTGGGTAGGGCCAACGGCCTGTCGTCCGCCATGCTTGACCGTTTGGCGCTCACGGACGCGCGGATCGGGAACATGATCAAAGGCATCCGAGATGTCGCCCTGTTGCCCGACCCGGTCGGCAAGAAAATCTGGAAACGCACGCGCCCCAACGGCCTGGCGATCGAAAAGAAACGCGTGCCGCTGGGCGTCATCGCCATCATCTACGAATCGCGCCCAAACGTCACGTCCGACGCGGCCGTGCTCTGCATCAAGACCTCCAACGCCGTCATCCTCCGCGGCGGCAAAGAGGCCTTTCATTCCAATCTCGCCATTGCCCGCGCCCTGCAAGAAGGCGGGGCGAGTGCAGGTTTGCCCAACCACGCCCTGCAGTTCATTGAGACCCTCGACCGCGAAGCCGTGCGGGAACTGGTGCAACTGGAGGACCGCGTGGATGTCGTCATCCCGCGCGGGGGAGAGTCCCTGATCCGCGCCGTGGTCGAGAACGCGCGCGTTCCCGTGCTCAAACACTACAAGGGAGTCTGCCACGTTTTCGTCGATGCCTCCGCCGACATGGATAAAGCCCTCGCCATCGCCGAGAACGCAAAGTGCCAGCGACCCGGCGTTTGCAACGCCATGGAAACGCTTCTCGTACATCAGGATGTCGCCTCCGCCTTCCTGCCGGCGCTCGGCCTGTTGGCTGCCCGCCAAAAGGTGGAGCTGCGTGGCTGCAAAGCCGCCTGCTCGATCCTTCCCGCCTGCAAACCCGCAACCGAAGCGGACTGGTCAACCGAGTATCTCGACCTGATTCTCTCCGTGCGCGTCGTGAAGGATCTCAAGGCCGCCATCACACACATCAACACCTACAGTTCACACCATTCCGATGCGATCGTCACCTCAGACGCGCGCAACGCCAAAAAGTTCCTGAAAGAGGTCGACTCGGCGGCAGTGTATGTCAACGCCTCCACCCGGTTTACGGACGGCGGCGAGTTCGGAATGGGGGCGGAGATGGGCATCAGCACCGACAAGCTTCATGCCCGAGGGCCGATGGGGCTTGAAGAACTGACGACCTACAAGTACCTTGTCAGCGGTACCGGACAGGTCCGTTGATTGAACACGCGCATGAAGCACACACTCAACCCCAGGGTAGCCAAACCTGCAGAGCTGATCAAAACCATCTCCCGCGCGGAGAGCGTCTTGATCACCGGGCACGTCCGTCCGGACGGCGACTCGCTCGGGTGTATGATCGCCTTGGCGCACCTGCTCAACCGCGCGGGCATCAAAGCCGTCGCCACCGCCGAACGCAACGGCCTCGGAGGTCCCGGGTTCCTGACGGGTGTCGAGAAACTTCTTGCGCCTGAAAAGGCGGGGAAAAAGAAATTCGACCTGCTGATCTCCCTGGACTGCGGCGCGTTCGACCGTCTGCCGGAACACATCCAGCCCTTGGCTGAAAAGCTGCCCACCATCAACATCGACCACCACCGCACCAACACGCTCTTCGGCACCTGGAACTGGATCGAAAGCAGGGCCTCCTCCACCGGGGAAATGCTCTGGCGCCTCGCCCGCAAGGCCGGCTGGAGACTCGACACGGTTGCCGCTGAAGCGTTGTGGGTTGCCGTCATCACCGACTCCGGACGTTTCGCCTACGACCAGACCACGCCCGCCACGCTGCGCTGCGGCGCAGACCTGTTGCGTTACGGCGTCCGCACCTCCCTCATCAACGACAAGCTCTACTGTTCGTTTAGCCGCGTTTCGGTGGAACTGAAAAAACGCGCTTTCCGCACGTTGGCCGTCTCCGAAAACAACGAGATCGCCTCCGTCACGCTCACCGGGCAGGATTTTGAGGAGACCGGCGGAACCAAGGCCGATGCGGAAGACGTCATCGAAATCCCCCGCAGCCTGGTCGGCAACCGCGTCGCGCTTTTCTTCTACGGCAACGAGGATGACCATGCCGAGACGCGGGTCAGCATCCGGACGCGCGCCCCGCTCGACGCCACCGTCCTCGCCAAACAGTTCGGCGGCGGCGGCCACGCGCGCGCGGCCGGCTTCACGCTCTCCGCCCCCCTCTCCCAAGCCAAAAAGACCGTCCGCAAAGCCGTCGCGGAGTGGCTCTCGCAATACCCGCCGTCCGCCTCTGGCGTGTGATCGGTTGAGGCGCATCCCCTTTTCATTGACCGACGTCAAAACTTGAGC
>JAQVSS010000479.1 GCA_028700415.1 Kiritimatiellia bacterium | reverse complement strand
GACCCCCAGCTCGGTGCAGACCGACTCGGCGATCTCGTTGTAGACGCGGATCATGCCGCACCGGTCGTCCTGGTAGCACGGCACCGGCGTCGAGAGCGCGAAAAAGACCTTCGCCCCGGTCGACTTCAGGAACGCGAGGATTCTGCGCGTGTTCGCCTCGTACTCCCTGACGGGTGTGCGGATGCGGAAGCCGAGGTCGCGGATCGCCGTGCCCTTCTCGAGCGGCGGCAGCTTTTTCTTGATCTCAGATCCCCAGAAGTGGTCGCTCCCGGTAACCGACCCGCGCATGTAGCAGACGTCCCAGATGCCGAAGTTGACGACGATCGCGTCCCACCGGTTGGTGCCTACCCACTCCTTCATCCCGTTGCCCTTGCGGAAGTAATACTGCGACGCCGCGCAGTTGCATTTCGGACGCGACACGTTCGCCACTCCCGCAAGGCGCCGCTTCACGAACGGCGTGTAGCCCATTGAAATCGAGTCCCCGAGGATGAGCACGCTGGGGAGCTCCGCCGCCGCCCTTTCCGTCCTCTCCAGCAGGTTCGTCTGCAGCATCCACGCCGCATCCCTTGCGCCGAACGCGACCACCGCCCCCAGCGAAAACAACACTGCCAATGTCTTTTCCGTCATGTCCGCTCCTTACTTGACTCTTCTGTGAAACGGGGAAAAACCGCCTGAAAACCCGGCTTTCAGAAACGGAAAGAGAGCCGAATATCGTTCTTGTTTTGAATGTTATACAGGGCATCCACGGGGTTCAAGCGGAAAAGCTGTTCAACATCTATGCGTCCGCCGAGGGTGAGCCCGCCGCCGCCGCCCTTCTTGAGGAAAGGCGCGCCCTCGCCGACCTCCGAAGCCCGACACGCTTCCACAAAATTTCGGGGTTGACTCTTTTAGCCCCCCTCCGCATAGTAGGCAATAACAACCATGAGAACCGGTGCGTCACTGGTCATGCCTACTAAATCATGAAAAAATCTTTTTTTGCTTTCGTGTTGTTCTTGCCGTGGGCGCTCTCGGCAGAAGTGAAGGTGCTCAACACATCGTTTGAAGAATATGATAACGGCAAGCCGGTCGGATGGACACTTAGCGGGAAATTCGGCATCTCGAAAGGTGCGGGACATAATGGTTCGGGTGGGCTCTTCTGGGAATCGGACAAGCCCTGCGGCAAACTTCATGTCGCCAGGCAGCACATCAAGGGGTTGAAAAAAGGCGACATCATCGAATTCTCCGCGCTCGCACGGAAGGAGGGCTTCAAAACCGCCTCGAGTCAGGGTGCGGTTTTCAGCGTCGAGATGCTCGATTCCAATAAAAAGTGGATACGCGCGCTTTACGCCACGATGAAGCGGGACCAGCCGGACGGGGAATGGACGCTGATCCGCTCGAGCGGACTTGTTCCTGATAATGCCGAAAGCGTCGTTATCCAGATCTACGTCTCGGGCGACAGCGAAGGCAGGGTGAGCTGGGACAACTTGGTCGTCAGCAAGGTCGAGACGAAGCCCGTGTCCTTCCTCTGCACCTCGGCATACCGTAATCTTGCCGTTGACGGCAAGGTCGATCTTCATGCGGCGACCAAGATACCGGATGGCACTGTCGGCAAACCGTCCGGCTTCTTCACCTGGAAGAACTCTGAGGGCAACGATGTGTGTACGCCTGCGCAGGTGCTTCCCGACGGTGAGGCGTCGATCACGCTTGACGTGGCAAAGCTCGCGATGGGCGAACAGGTGATTACTTTCGATCTCAAGGCCGACGGCAAGACGCTGGGTTCCGCTTCGACCGATTTCACGCGGGTATCGGAACTTCCAGACCGCCATGTCTGGATCGACGGGCACGGCCGTTGCATTGTGGACGGCAGCCCTTTTTTCCCGCTTGGAATGTATTGGAATCCCGGCACGCCGCATATAGCGGACTACACCAACGGCCCGTTCAATTGCGTCGTGCATTACGAGATGCTTGCCCCCCACCGTCTCGATTTCTGCAGCGGGGTCGGGCTCAAGTCCTTCTCGGCCATCGACCACAAGCTGTGGAAAGCCGCAAATGACGCCTCCTTGCCGCCGGAAGACATGAAGGCGGCGCGGGAAAAACTGGCCCGCGCCGTCAATGCCATCAAAAACCATCCGGCACTGCTTGGGTGGTATGTGGGCGACGAGTTTGAGGTGACAGCCGTTCCAAGCCAGTCCGATCTCTACTGTTTCCTCAAGAAGCTGGATGCCGGACACCCCGTCTACGCCGTGCAGGACCGGACGTGCGATCTCCGGGAATTCACCCCGACGACGGATGTCATTGGGCTTGATCCATATCCGGTCAGCCAGAAACCCGTGAGGATGGTCACGGATTTCATGCGCAAAGGGCGCAAGGCCATGTTTGACGCTCGTCCTCACTGGAGCGTTCCGCAAGCGTTCAGCTGGCAGTGGTACCGCGCAAACACGCAGGATAGCGAACGCTTCCCCACGCTGGCGGAAATGCGCTCGATGAATTGGCAGCACATCGCCAATGGGGCTAACGGGCTGCTCTCGTTTGCCTTCAACTGCTATTTCTATCCGTTAAACAAGCAGGATTGGCGTACGTTATGGGCGCTTACCGTTGAGGCCAACCGTGAAGTCGCGAAAATGATCCCGGTGCTCCTTTCCGTCGAACCCGCGCCACAAGGCGAGCCGGACTCTGAAGATCTGATCTGCCGCACGTGGGTGAAGGACGGCGACCTCTATCTTCTTGCCTGCAACCTGTCAGATAAGCCGCTCTACACGTCGGTGAAACTTTCGGACGGCGCGTGGAAAATGTCAGGCGCCGAAGTCGGGACACCGGCGGCGATGGCCGGTCTGTCGACGGTCAGATTCTATCTCGATCCGATCGGGGTTTCGTTTGTGAGGTTGTCGAAAGCCGATTGAAGCGAAGACTTGATAATGAAAGACGGGCATTCGTGACTTGATTTGCGGCAATGGAA
>JAQVSS010000116.1 GCA_028700415.1 Kiritimatiellia bacterium | reverse complement strand
CAACACCGACCGGAAGAACCCTGCGGAAACGGAAAGCGTCGATCCCGATAGCGATAGCGATTCGGATGAGGCCAAGCTCCAACAAGGCGTTGAAGCCGAAGAGAGGGGAGAAGAGATGATTCCCGCAGAGGCGCGGAGGCGCAGAGGATGACGGAAAACGAAACCGCGGAGGCGTCATGAAGCCGCCGGCGTCTAAGTTGAAGAAAGAACTCGGCGTACGCCATGTGTTCTGCATCGCCTCGGGGGCGATGATCAGTTCCGGAATTTTTGTGCTGCCCGGGGTGGCCTTCCGACAGGCCGGCCCATCCGTGATCCTGTCCTATCTTCTGGCCGGACTGCTTGCATTGGTCGGTATTCTGAGCGTGATTGAGCTGACCACCGCCATGCCCAAGGCCGGCGGCGACTACTACCATGTTACGCGCAGCCTGGGGCCGCTGGCGGGAACCGCCTCCGGCATCCTCGGCTGGTTCGCACTCTCGCTGAAGAGCGCCTTCGCGATCTACGGCCTGTCGGCACTGATCCATTCGATCACAGGAATCCCCGTTTTGCTGATTGGCGCTGCGATGTGCGTCGTGTTCACGTGGCTCAATATCAAGGGCGTCGAGGATGCGGCCCGGGTGGAGGTCTGGCTGGTCGGCGCGCTGCTCTCGCTGTTGGCACTCTACGTTCTGGTGGGCGTACGGCACGTAACGCCAACGTCCTACTTGCCGTTCGCGCCCAATGGCATCAATCGCACGCTGCTGACGGCCGGATTTGTGTTCGTGTCCTTCGGAGGGCTCCTCAAAGCCGCCACCATTGCGGAGGAGGTGAGATGTCCCGGGCGCACCATGCCGACCGCCATGGTCTGCGCGGTCGTTGCCGTTACCGCTCTATACACAGCCATCCTCTTCGTCACCGTAGGCATCCTGCCCGCCAAGGCCCTGGCAACATCGCTCACGCCGCTCGCCGATGTGGCGAGGATGAAGACCGGCGCCGTTGGCTACTGGCTGATCAGCATGGGGGCCGTGCTGGCTTTTGTTACGACGGCCAACGCTGGCATCATGTCCGCGTCACGCTATCCGCTTGCCCTGGGGCGCGACAGACTTGTTCCGGGGTTCCTGAGCAGAATCGATCCGCGATACGGAGTCCCCCGGGTGGGCATCATTCTGACCGGCACCACCATATTCCTCTCGCTGATGCTCCCGCTTGAACTGTTGGTGAAGACCGCTTCGACCGTCGTCTTGACGGCCTATGTCCTTGCGGCTCTCGCCGTGATCATTCTGCGGCAGATCCGGCTGCAGAACTATCGCCCGACCTTCAAGGTCCCGTTTTACCCCTGGTTGCCAATCACCGGCGCCGTCGTCTTCGTTCTCCTCATCATTGACATGGGCGCGGCGACGATCGAAATCAGCTTGGGGCTGGTTTTGTTTTCAACGCTGGTCTATGTGTTCTACGGGCGCAAGAGATCGGATCAGGAGTACGCGCTGCTCTACCTGATCCGCAGCGTCACGTCGCGTGCACTCGCGACCGGCTCGCTCGAATCTGAACTGCGCGATGTCGTTCACGAGCGTGATCAGATTGGGCGCGACGAATTCGACGGGATTGTGGAGAAAGCAAAGGTGCTGGATGTTGACAGGCGTGTCAGCCGGGACGAATTGTTCGCCCAGGTGGCTGAGCTGCTCAGCGGCAGATTGAGTGTCAACCGCGATCTCCTGTACCAAGACCTGATCGACCGTGAGCACGAGACCAGCACCGTCATTTCGCCCTTCGTTGCGATCCCCCATGTGATTATTGAGGGTGACAACCGATTCGACGTCGCGCTTGTCAGATGCCGGGAGGGGGCAAGGTTCTCGCCCGTGGACAACGCGGTGAAAGCCGTCTTCGTGATTGTCGGTTCGCGCGACTGCCGCAACCTGCACCTAAAGGCGCTGGCCGCCATCGCCTACGTGGTTCAACACCCCGAGTTCGAGGATCGCTGGATGGACACGCGTGACGCCGAGCAACTGCGCGACATCTTCCTGTTGAGTCGGCGTGTGCGAACCTCGACACGCCAGGCACCGGGCGGGGACGCCGAACACGCGGGGCAATAGGGGCCGCATTCAGACATTGGGGTGCACTGAAAAATCGGGCGGCGGAAATCCGCCAGAGGGGGCCGATTAAGATTAGGATAAAGATTACGATTATGAAGGTGTCGGTCAATGAAACAAGGACACGCCCGTGACGGGGTTGCGCTAGGGCCGTGTGTTGCAGATGAACGTGGCTCACTTGCTTCCCGCAGCCGCCATCGCTTCTTCCAGTCGATCCAAATCCACCCCCATCTCCTCAAACTGTCCCGCAGCATTCAGAAAGTGCGCCGTGATCCAAAACACCGTCCAGTGTTCGCTATAACCGCCTCGCATCCGAAAAACATCCGAAAGATCGCCGGACTGGCCGAAATTCGTTTGTTGGATCTGTTCCCCTTGGCTGCCGAACGGATCGATCAACTGCCCGCAACTGCGATACATCACCGCCGCCAACCGTTTTAGATCCTTGCGGTGCAGATAATCTCCCATCCTCCAGATTTCAGGGGTATAAAGCACCGAATAAACGTCCAGATGCTGATTCTGCGCCGAAACGACCGTCCAGCCTCGACTCTTGAACCCATGATCGCGCAGCCGTCCGGGCGGCAAATCAATATCCCAAACCACGGTATACGTCAGCGCCACATCCATCGCATGTTCGGCCCACTCCAAATACCGGGGCGCTTTGGTCATCTCATACACCGCCAAAAACGCATGGAACCCCGCCATCGCGCCCTCTTTATCCTCGCATCGCGCGTCCAGCGTGCCTCCCCAGTACGGCTCCGACATATCGAGATGTCGCTTGGCGTAATAGTCGGCAGCTTTTATTGCGGCGTTCCGAAATTCCGAGTTGCCGAACAAACCATACGCCTTACATAGCGGCGACACAAAAAAAGCCTCCGCCGTCGAAACCGGTCGCCAGTCATCCCGCAAGATCCGGTCCGCGTGAATCTTGCAGGCAGTTTTCAAAAACTGCTCCCAACCTTTCGTGTCCGCGCCGCCATGTTTTCGTGCGATCAAAATCGCGCGGGCAAAATTCTCCATGGCTTGCCCCTGGGAAACCGGATCCTGGTTCGACCATTTTCCCGTTTCGGCCGTATACTTCAACAGAAAGCCATCCTTGTTGAAGGGGCTGCTGGCCAACAGATCGAGCGATCGCGCCGCCATCTTCACGGCATTCACGTCACCCAGCCGTTGATTCAATGCCGGCAACGCCCCGCCCAAAGCCGCAGCCTGTCCGCACCACCCCATCACGTAATGCGTTCCCTCGACGAAATCAGGAAACATCTCAAATCCCGGATCCTTCTGCCGAACCCGAAAACGTGAACAGGCAAACCGATACTTGTCGCGAATAATCCGGTGGTAGCTCGGCAACCCATCAATACCATAAGGATGATACAGCTTCATGGCCGTCCGGAGCGGCGTCTGAAAACCGGCTCCTTGCCTGACGACCGGATACGTTTCCAGAAAAAACGCTTTCTCAACCATCGTGCCCGGTTTCAAACAAACCCATGCATCGTGATATTCGAGAAATTTCCCCTGCAACGCCTTTACCACGCTATGCTTGCCGTTCGCAGCGCACGGCCCCGACAACAGCGTGAGTTCCGCGGCGTCCCCGCGCGCAAGAACGCCCAACGACCACCACTGATCCGCATGGTTCCCGCCAACCGCCAGGGACGGAACGGTGTGCAGCGCCGCACCGCGCCACGCAGCTTTGCCCTTCCATTCAAGGCTCGCAAACGGAATCGGATAGCGATGCTCTTCAAAAATCGATTCTTCGCCCGGTTTTCCCGTATGAACCGCCACAGCCCCGGCGCCCGTCCGAGCTCCGGAGGGATTGCCGTAATACAGAATGCCCGGCAGCAATGGCTTGGCATTCACCGCCCCCGGCACAATCCAACGCACCGAAAGCGTGCATCGCGGCAACGCTTCTTTTCCATGCCAAGTAAAGCGGCGCACGCCGCACACAAGATTGCCGTCCGGGCGGTAAGCGTCGCGCAGTTCCAACACACCTTGCGGTAGAGTAAGCTTCGCCGACACCACGGTCCAATCGCCCGTCTGTTCCACCTTCTCAATATTCTGATGGCGCCAAGCGTCCGGCCAGCCTTCCTTCCACGCCGTGGCAACCGACCACAGCCCTTCCGCCGGCGATTGAAGTACGACGCGGTCGCCCGCCCGCACTTCCATCCGCCTCTGAGGCCCATCGCCCACCCGCACCGTCAAAGGCGTTTCGCCCCACGCCTGCATCGAAACCGACGCAACCAAACAGATCCCCGCAAACCATCGAACGACGGCCACTCGTCTCGGCATAGCATTCTCCAACTCCGTAAGGTGCGCCTGCGACGCACCATTCCCCGCTCTACTTCTTTTGTATTGGTCCACCGTGAACTGGACAGGCGCCCTTCGTTATGAAGAGCCCCGGGGCTCATTCCAACCACAAATTGATTTGTATATAGCACTCTGGTTGCGGATTGTCGAGCCTTCACCCGGCGTTCCCGGTCATCGGTGACTTGCAATACGAAGGCGCGAAGGGGGTGGGGGGAGTTCGTTAGTGCATGAGTTTTGGGGCGGGGCGTTGCGGATCATCGATGCGCCGTAGGGGCGGAGTTTGCCGCTGAAGGTCATCGGGAAGGCCTCTGTCGCGCGGGCGTAGTTCTGCCGGGACCACCCTGTGAACCCCTCAAAGAAAACCGGTTTTGTTGGGGTTTGTAAATAAGACCACTCTG
The DNA here is from genome assembly GCA_028700415.1 of Kiritimatiellia bacterium. GTDB lineage: Bacteria > Verrucomicrobiota > Kiritimatiellia > RFP12 > UBA1067 > JALHET01. The sequence goes on along the minus strand of JAQVSS010000116.1, from coordinate 7,073 downwards.
TCGCTCACGCCGGCGGTCAGTTCGCGGCCGACGACAATCGCGGTGGAATCCATCGGCAATTCCATCTCCGGATTCGGTACAAGAACGCAACCGCACAGCGTCGAAAACAACGCCGCCAAAAACATACGGGATCTCATATTACCGACCTTCTCAGTGCAAAATGACATCATAATCAGAAAGCCGAACCTCTACTACCGGTGAATCGGTAGTTCGCGATCTGATTGAGGTTGCATCCGGAAAAACGTCATCCAGCCTTGATGCGGTTGTAAATCGCCTTCGCTTCAGCGGATTCTACGAACGAATCGGCATTCTGTTCGTGGTATTTCGGCACCTGACGGCTCCAGGAAGCCATGCAGAAGCCCTTGAGTCGTTCAGGGGCGATGCGGGGAACGCAATGCTCGACAGTCTTTTGGAAATTGCGGGTGTTCGTCCGGAAACCGTTGTTGGACCCCGCCGGGATCTGATCAAAGCCCGCCTTCTCCAACCACGCGTAGGCGCCAACGTACTTTTTGATGTTCTCGTTCTTGATCTTCGCGATGTCGAACTCCGCACCGTAATACCAGTTGCTCATGAGAACCGAGCGCGGCATGCGCTTCTCAAACTCCTCACGGTGATGCCAAATTTTGTCAGCCCAAATCCAGGTGCGTGTTCCAAGCGCCTCGACGGTCTTGTTGAACCAGAGAAAGTCGTGCCACCAGAGCTCGCCCTGACGGACGACCGCATACTGGTAGAGCGACTGATGCTGCGCGGTCTCTTCATCGTAGCCGAGATGGAAGAAACGCGGCTTATCAAAAATGTCGTAGACTTCCCGGATCAGGTTTGCGCAGACCTCATAGTATCTCTTCGTCGAGACCATGCGGTGATAGTCCTTGAGCCAGGTGTCATGCGAGGCAGAGAAGTTCATCTTCGGAATCGGTTCAAGCCCCATGGCCCGCATACGGTCCAGCTCCTTGCGAAACTTCTCAATAGACCAGCTCCCCTTCACGGCAAGCTCGGGATGACTCTCATACTGGATGCCCTCGGCCATGTCGATGACAATCATGTTCATCCCAGCCTTCGCCATACCATCCACGCAGAATCGCCACTCCTCGTCAGTCGTCCGCATATATGGCTGCGCCTCGCGAAGATAAACCGAGAAATCGTCCGGATCGCCTTTCTTTCTGCTGCCCCAATTGGGAAGCGGACCGTCCGACCACGAGTTGATCCCGAGATGCAGAAGCGCCGCCCAGATCATCCCGTCGTCCTTTGCCTTCACTGCCAACGCATCTGTTGCGGCACCACCGAACATCGCCCCAGCGCCCACTAAAGCGGAATTTCCTAAAAACGCACGTCTTGATATTGCCATTTCTGCTCCTTTTGTTCACTTCTCAAAAACCTGGAACCTGAAACCCATAAAATCAGTGCGGGAATGCCGACTCTCCCGGCGGCGTCAGGTCGAGCGCCGAACGCGTGGTGAGGAAGCAGGGCGAGTCGTAGACCGGAACGTTCATGTAGCGCGTCGCATCGCGTGAAGGCGCGACTTCGCGGTCGGGAAATTCGAACACCTTCCCGGAGAAGACGTCCACCCAGACCGGGTCTTTGAGGAAGGTGCCGTCCTTCACGAGGAAGACCGCGGGGGCGGTCTCGAAAGAGTCGCCGGGTCTCACGGGCTGCGGTTTCAGGTCGTCACCGTGGAGCGAGTCGCAGCTCTTGATCGGCTGCGGGACGGTGCTCGTGAAGCGCCAGAAAAGATACAGCTTCTCGCCCGTATCTTTCACGTACTCGTAGGTTGCGATGCCGGAGTCCGTCGACGAGAACGTCGAATCCTTGACGCGCGTCCAGCGGCCGTCGAAGACGCTCGCGAGGTTTTGCACCGCGTAGTAGGCACGCTTGATGCCGACGACCTTCTTGTCGAGGTCGGTGCGGAGGAGCCCCTTGGTGTTGAAGACGCCGTCAACGGCCTTGCGCTTCGGATTGTAGAAGTCGACGATCTGGAAGACGCCGGAGACGACATCGTGTCCGAGGTCGCCGAGCATGCGGCGGAGAATCCACTTCGCCTGGCTGTGTTCGCTCCACGGCACCCCGTTCAGCACCCAGCCTTTCGGCAGGTATTCGCTCGGGCACCCGTTCTCGCCCTGTCGGAGGATCGCTTCGGGAAACTCGCGGTCGAGCATCGCGCGGATTTTCCCGATCTCCTCGAAATTCTGTTCAGGGGCGTACTTATAGCCGTGGTAGACGATCCAGGTGAAGAGCTTCTTGTCCTCTCCCAGCGCCTTGACGCACTTCTCGATGCGTTCGGCGCGGCAGTCGCCGAGTGAAAGCGCGCCGATGCGCGCATCGGGGATGTTGCGCTTGATCACCTTCGCGGTGCGGATGTTCTGCTCGGCGATCTCCTCCGCGGAGACCCACGGCTCGTTCCACATCGACCAGTCGCGGACGCGTCCCTTGAAGTGCTTCGACATCGCATCCACCCAGTTGTCCCACGCCGCGACCGCCACCTCGCCGGTCGGGAACTTAGCCGAAAGGTCGGTTCCGCCTCCTCCGGGATAGATGGGATTGCCGTATTCGGTGTCGAGATAGACGTTGATGCCGTTCGTGTTCGCGAAGTCGACGATGTTGTCGAGCCACGCGAAGTCGTAGACGCCCTGCGCCTTCTCGCATTTCTGCCAGCCGCCTTGGACGCGGATCGTCTTGAGTCCGAGCGCAGGCAGGAACTTCTTGTAGCCGTCGAAGTCCACGAGATCGCGGTCACTGCACTCGCACCCGAGCATAAAGCTGGAACTTTTGATCTCCATGGTCGACCGAGGACGGAGCGTGCCCGCCCGCTTCAGGTTGAGCGTAAGCGGCGTGTCGACGCGTTCGGCGGACGTGTTCAGCTCGACTTCGGCGAAACCGGCGGACGCGCATACGGCAGTGGTTACGGCAATCAGCAGTTTGTTCATCATGTCAAGCCATTCATTTCACCGAGTCATAAAGCGTGAGGTCGGCGTACTCTTCGTTGTGGTCTGCGTAGAACGGGGCGAAGACGACCTTCGCCCCGGACTTCTTGATAATCGAGAGGGCCTTGAGGAGATCCTCACGGTCCTCGGCTTCGGTGAGACGCCCGAACAGCGTTTCGATCTGTTTCGCGAAACCGTACACCGGCACGGACAGGTAGACGAGTTCCGCCTTCGCCGCGGCTGCCCGTTCAGCGGAGAGGGAGAGCTTGCGCTTGCCGTCGAACGTGTCGAAGGCGATCGCGTGCGCGGCCTTGAAGTTTGGCTCCCCGACCGCGGCGACGAATTTTTCGGAGGTCTCGTAGTCGGACTTTCCCCCGCGTCGGTGGGTGTTGCGCATGTAGACCGTGATCCCTTTCGCGGCGGCCTTCCGCGCGAGCGTTTTCAGCCCCGCGGTGAAATCCGCCTCGAATTCCGCCCGCTTGCCGGGGTAGGTGAAACCGCTCTGATGGAGCGTCACGACCACGGTTTTCGCGCCGAGAATTTCCATCTTCTCGAGGACGTCGTCGATTTTGCGCCAGCTCTTCTTCGCCTCGTAGACGTTGTTGGTGATGATCCTGAGATCGGGATAGAGGTTGAAGCCGCTGCCGAAATCGACACCCACGTCGAGGCGCTGCAGTTTCACCCAATTGGACTGCTCACCGACGTCCTCCTTCGACCGGCCCGAAAGATAGCGCCAGTCGAGCATCACGCTGCCGTACTGCTGGAAGAACGAGGGACGGCGGAGAACCGCCTCTTTGATCGCGCCGATCGCGTTGTCGTGGTCGCGGAGGAAAAGCATGCGGTTCGTCGGGTTTGCCGGAGGGACCGACTCCGGCAGTTCGCGCACGTTCTCGTCCGCGAGCCAGACGCGAAACGTGCGGGTGCCGCCGCCCACGATCGTCTTCGCAGTGTTCCTCCCGACCGTCTTGCGGTCGATGATGTCAACGACATACGCGGGGTCGTCGAGTTCCTTCGCATCAAGCGGCAATTCGTCCATCTTCTCGATCCTGCCGGCGAAGGAGACGATCTCAAAAGGCTTTTCTTCCCAGGTGCTGTTGGAGACGAGCACGGTGTATTCGCCTTTGTTGCGGCGGCAAGTGACGAGCGAGAGACCGTTCTCCGCGGGCGTTTTCGACGTGCCGAAGACCATCTGTTCCTGGAGTGCCCCAGCCAACGCGGACGTGGTCTCCGGACGAAGCGGAAAGGGATTCTTCATCTTCTGGTCGTCCGGCGCCCCGGGAGGAAGGCTACAGACGGGCTTGTCGACGATTCCCCAGTCGCCACCGGGGAGGATGGTCACCTTGCCGGATCCGGCGGACCCGAAGCCCTCAGGGAAAAGCCGCTTTCCGTTGCCGGGGGTCATGACCAAGTGTCCGCCGCCCTTCACGTACTGGCGGAGTTTGTCGGCCGTTTCAGCACGGGGTTCGATCTTGGTCGCGAGGACGACGAGCCCGTACTGGTCGAGGAGCCAAACGGGGGTGTCGGTCAGAAGGCAATCGGCGAGGTCCCCGTAGGGAGTCTCGACGCTGAAACCGTCCTCGTTGTGAATGAAGCCGCTCTGCGCGTATCCGGGATAGATCGTGTCCATCACGCCGTGGGCAAAGAAGTCGCCTTCATCGTAGTTGACATTGCCCCAGGCGGTCGCATTCGAACCGTAGCTTTCGCGCTGAAAGGTCCATCCCGAATAGAAGTCGAAGAGGACGGCGACCGGAGCATGCATGACGCCGGGCTGACCGTTTTCGCGGAGCCATTTCTGGCATTCGCGGTGAACATCGGCGATGGGAGTGAGCACATCCTTGCCGTCCTTGTCTTTCATGTAATAGCCCCACTCGACGCCGACGGCCGCGGAATTGTAGAAGATCTGCGCCATCATGAGCTTCTTCTGCAGCGCGAGTGAGGTGCCGTTTAGCGGATGCGCTTTGCCGCGTTTGCCGATGTCCTCGTCCTTCGGATTCTTCGGATACTGCTTGTATCCCCAGCGGTTGAAGGTGGAGACGTTGCCCCACCACGGCACCCCGTACTGCTTGCCGGCGCCGCGGATGAACGAGTAGTACATCTGGGCGTTGGGGAGCATCTGCGCCGTCTCGGCGCCAATCATGAGATAGCAGTTCTCCTTGAGAAAGTAGTGTCCGTAGGTGAGCGACACCAGGGTCGACATGCGGTTGCCGAGGTGCCAGTGCATCGATTCGAAGTGACGCTGGAAGTTCAAATACTGCGCGTAACGCGAACGGCTTGAGGGTTCCACCGCCCTGGCGTAGGCGGCGATGTAGAGCCCGTCCTGCTCGCCGTTGTCCATGCCGAGCCAGTGGTCACCGAGTTCCGACTCGAGCTTCTGTTTCGCCCAGGAAGGCATGAAGAACTCGTTGCGGTTGCCGTAGAGCGTGTCCCCGGTTCCGGGAAGAAACGCGTAGGTGTCGAGAACGTAGGCGTTGCGTTTCTTGACCTCCCGGATGAAGCCGTCGAGCTGCTTTTCGTTATTAAGGAAATAACTCCAGTACGCCCAGACGAAATCGCCGAGCTTGTCCTCGTCGATGTAGCGTTTGAAGTTCTCGGCGGTCGCGTGCCGGAGCGCCATGAAATGGGTCTCCTTGCCGAGCGACTCCCACGACGGCGGTTTCGAGTCGCGGCGCGCGTCGTCCGGATGCATCCGCGGATTCATGTAATGGGTGTAGACGGCCGGCCCTGCGAACGCGGCGGAAACGGTCATCATCGATACCCATGCAATCAGCGTCTTCATGTTCATTTGTCTTTCTGTCCTGTGTTAAGCTCCTCCACGGCAACCGCCGTGAGCGCATCGGAAACGCCGGGGGCGAAGATCGAGGAATCGGTTTCGTAGGCGCCTTCGTCATAGGCGTCGGCGGTCGGAAGGTACCCGAACGAGCCGTTGGTGAGACAGGTGAAGAACGTCATCTTCGCCTTCGACTTCACCTTGACTTCGCGTCCGATGGCGGTGAACGGCTCGAGGGGAAGTCCCGCGAACGCGAGCGTATCGCCAAACTTCAGAACGGTGACCGGAACCCTGACCGTTTCCGGATGATCCTTCAGCTTGGCAATGCGGTTCGCGGCGACTTTGGTGAGATTCGTCGACGCGAGTTCCGCTGCGGCCGGCTTGCGGATCTTGACCTCGACTTCGCGCACGGCTGCGTGCAAACCGCCGGGAGCGGCCTTTTCGCAACCGTTCCAGGCGGAGCAGACCGCCGCGGCGAGCTTCTCTCCGAAAACGCGCGAGGCGTCGTAGCCGTTGTGCCAGTCGTGCAGGTTCAGGTGATTCGTGTCCCCCTGCGCGCCATTGAAGAGAATTGCCTTGACGCCGAGATCGCGCTCGACCGCGCGGCGCATGAAACCCGGCCAGTCCGCGCTCGCCTCACTGCCGCCGATCATGTCGGGATGGCATTGGAAATTGACGAGCGCAATCGACGGCTTGCCGCCGCGCTCGAGGCGCACGATCCGCACGTCGTCATCCGGCTCTCCTGCGGGACCAATCACCTGATCGATTCTGCCGCGTCCGGGATTGGTTCTCACCTTCCCGTCCCGCATGCGGTAGCGGCGGATGAAGGAAAGTCCCTTCGCCCCGGTGCGTCCGACCCGCATTTCCGCCGCGGAAAGGTCGGCGATCGCGGCCTGGCCCGCGGCGATCAGTTTTCCAAGGACGATCGCGTCGTATGCGTGCGTCCCGTCGAAAGAAATCTCGTAAGAATCCGCAGCGGGGCCGATGGACGGCGCTGTGTGCGTGTGGGTGCACGCGAGATAAACCGCCGCGGGATCGGTTCCGCACGCCTCGGCGATCTTCCGCCGCCATGCCGTCGACACGCCCTTTAGTTCAACGAGATCAAGCGAATAAAGGAGCGCGGTCTTGCCGCCGGCGGACATCGCTACGCAGTTCGCCTCCACCGGATCCTTCACGCCGGTACACGGACGGAGCTCGAAATATCCGGAAAGGGAAAGCCCCATTTGCGGTTCCAGATCCGTCCTCGCGAACCCCGCGCAGAAAACATCGGCGAAAGCGCTTGCCGCCATAACGGCGACGGTCAATGCCCCCCCCAGTTTTTTCACAGTCAGAATCATCAAAGGAGTAAAATAACCATTCCGTTCGGATTGCCGTTGGTCTTCACCTTG
>JAQVSS010000115.1 GCA_028700415.1 Kiritimatiellia bacterium | reverse complement strand
GTTCCCATTCCGAACACGGAAGTGAAGGGCCCCATCGCCGAGGGTACTGCAGGACGCGCCTGTGGGAGAGTAGGACGCCGCCGGGTTTTATTTCTGGGGGCCGGAGACCGCGAGGTCTCCGGCCCCCCTTTTTTTTCTCACGCGCGGGGTATCTCCCTTGTCGCCCCCTCTTCTGCAGAAGGTCACTTTTTTTCTTTTGATTCGGTGTGATGAGATGGTACATTTTATTTTATGGAGGCTTGATTCAATGAAAAAAACGCCTGTTTACGGTTTGCCTTACGCGACGGTCATGCGCATCCGTACAGCCCGTGCCGCTCGGCGCGGGTTTTCGTTTGCGCTGGAAATGAAGGTTGCGTCTTTGATGGCATCAGGAATCACCGGCTTTCTCTTGCTGGGCGCCCAACTGGGTCGGGCCGATACGCACTACGTCTCACCGGATGGCACAAACGACGCCATCGGTGGATACACCAACTGGGTCGGTGCCGCGACGAATATTCAACTGGCGGTGGATGCCGCGGACCCCAACGACACCGTCTTGGTCAGCAACGGGATTTATACAATCAACCAGCAAATCTCCATCACGAAAGCTGGGCTGATATTGAAAAGCTTGGAGGGCCGGACCGAGACGGTCATCAACGGCAATTATCCCTGCTCGACCAACCGCTGCGTTTATTTGAACGGTTCAGGCGCTACGCTTGACGGATTTACGGTTTCCAACGGCTGCTTTGTCATGACCGTCGGAGCCACCTATATTGGGGGCGGGGGAATTCATGCCTATAACGGCATTGTCAAAAATTGCACCATAATCAATAACCTGTTGGACGGTCAGAAGGGGGGCAATGCCGCCGGCGGCGGCGGGGTGTGCATGAGCGGCACCGGCAACGCATTTATGACCAACTGCCTCGTGTTGAACAACACCGCCATCAGCAATACAGCCGGAGGTGTCTATGTGCATAGCAGCAAGGCGACTGATTGTGTGATCAGCGGCAACACGGCCCGTAGTGGAGCAGCCTACGCAGGGGCTGCTTACTCGTATGCCGGAAAGCTCTTGAACAGCGAGATCTTGAATAATTGGAGCGAAGGCAGCGGCGGCGGTGTCGCGCTGCAAGCTGGCGCCACGGTGTCCAACTGCATTTTCAGAGGCAATGTGGCAAAAAACGGCAGTGGCTCGGGGGTTTACTCCGAACAGGGTGGATATATTTTAAAATGCACGCTTTCGGAACATACCAACAGCGGCAGTGTCCTGTACCTCCGTTTTTATGGTAACGTCGTTAATAATTCCATCATCAGTAACAACTACGCAAAGGGCATCGATTGCAGCGGCCCGGCAGCCGACCAGGCATTCAAGTGCAACAACACGGTGGTCTGTTATAACCAGCAGGGCGGTGTGGGTTTGTACCATCCTAGTTATATGAGAAACTGTTTGATCATTGGCAACAGCGGGATGTCAGGCGTTATTATTTGGGAATCATGCACGAACGCGCTGATTTCGGGCTGCACGATTGTGTCCAATTCTTATTTGTCCTCATATGGTGGCGGGCTGGTCATTCGATCCACCAACATGGCGATGATTTCCTCCTGCATCATTTGTTCCAACAGTTCCGCCAGCGCATCGTACCCCGACATCTACGACCTTCGCGAGCCGTTGAACAGCAACACCGTCGCATATTGCTGTCTGGGCAAAAGGCCCGCCTCTTTCACGGGGCCGGGAATCATTGAGGGCAATCCGAGATTTCTCGATTTTGCGGGCGGCAACTATCGGCTGGCGGTTCATTCGCCCTGTATCAACAAGGGGTTCAACGAGAATTGGATGACCAATTCGCTCGACTTGGACGGAAAAGCGCGCATCCGAAATGGAACCGTTGACATGGGCGCCTACGAGCGACCGCTGCTCACCGGTTCCACTCTGTCCGTGCATTAGGATGCGCAAGGGCTTGTCCGTAGGTGCATGGTGCGGACAGAACGGGCTTTTGAAACAATGAAGCAAGCGCTCTGGCTAAAGATGTCGATGGCCGGGATATGCGGTTTTTCCGCATGGGCGGAGCCGGCCGTGACTTGCGCCCCGGATGTCAATTACGGATATTTTTCAGCCAGCTTTACAACGCCGCACACGCCCTGGGCCAAGCCTTGGCACGCCGGTGCCAGACGGATCGTCTTCTGGGCGCCCGGCAACGCCCAGCGCGACGGCGTGGAGCTGGCCCAGCGCATGGATTTGGATATTGTGCCGGTGATGACTCATTCCCCAGACGCCTTCGCGGTGCCCGGCGGGAGAAACTCAGGCGGCGGCGGTTTTGATTTTGTTCTGGCCGGGGAGGTCGAGCGGGCTGCGGAAATGGCCTTGGACTCCCAATGGGACGCCTTGGTGATGGGGCGCGGAAATTGGGAAAAAATCCCGCTCAAATTCCGCTATGCCATATTAAGTCAGGTCCACGACCGCGGCGCGGGCCTAGTGGTCGTCAAGCACAAGCCCCGCGAAAGATTGCCGGCCGAACTGAAAACGGTTTTCGCAAAAAAACCGGTGGCTTCCCTGGACTATTTCAAATATGCGGCGCCCTACCGGGATTTGCCCTATTTCGGTGGCCAGGTGCCGGGGCAGTTTCTCCGGGCCGGGGAATTCGGGAAGGGCCGTGTTTTAATGATAGCGTACCCTGCGGACGGAGTGGGGTCAACCCTGCACGCCGTCTCTCCGGCGGCCGCACAGCAGTATACCTGTCAGGACACCAAATACCGCCCGGATCGCCCCGATTACGATTACTACATGAGCCTGGTGGCGCGTGGCGTCGCGTGGGCGACGCGCACCGATCCCCCTGTGACGATCAGGGAAGTCGGCGTTTTGCCGGAATATGAACGCGCCCAAATGCCGGTCGCGCTGACGGTGTCGCTCGGTTCCGCGGCGTCTGCCTCCGCTGCCGTTGGCCTGCGCTGGCGTATCCGCGACGCGGCCGGCATGACGGAAAAGGAAGCGAACCTGCCACCCCCAGAAAAAACGGGCACGTTTGAACTGTCCCTGCCTGTCCTGAAAAGCGGGACGCACCACCTGGACCTGTGGGCTCAGGACCAGTCCGGCAAAGTGTTGGATTGGGCAACGGCGTTGTTCAGGGTGCGCGCGCAGGCGGATATCCAAGCAATGGAATTGCCGAAGACGTTGTTTGCCCCGGCCGAGACGGTCAGCGGCACAGTGGTGGTGACCGGCGCGCAGGCGGCAGTCCGCGCTGTGGCCGTGGAGGTGTGGGATTGCCTGGGCGCCCTGAAAGCGCGGGGCGTTGCCAGGCGGGCAGGTGCGCACTGGGTCTTCGCGCTGCCGGTTCCGGACGCGCGGGTGTTTTTGCATTCGCTGCGTGTCCGTCTGGAGGACGAGAACGGCGGCATGGCCGAAGCGCGCCGCGATTTCTCCATTGGAGTCGGCGACGATCCGGACGAATTCCGGATGGTCATGTGGGGGGACATGTGCGGCCCGATCGCTGAAACAGCTTTCCGGCGCGCGCGCGCGATGGGCGTGGATACCGTGCTGACCGGCGTCATGGCGCATCCCAACGATGAAATCCTGGAAGCCTGCCAGAACATCGCGCGGCTCGGGTTCCTGATTCAGCCCATGATGATGCACTTGTCCTTTCAGTGGCCCATGGACAACGCCAAGAATCTGGGCGTCACCAGGATGCCGACCGACGCGCAGGGGCGCCCGATTTACGAATGGTGTTTCCGGGGGCCGGACTGGCAGAAGAAGTATCCCAAACTCATGGGCGGAGTGGGTCCCTCGGCCTTTGAAAAAAATCCGCCGCTCCCCGCCGGCACGCTCTACGGAAAAGTCGGGGACACCGTCACTTCCATCCGTGACCTTGGAATCATGGCTTACAATCTGGGCGATGAAGTCACAATCGATCGGAATTGTTCCGACGCCTGTTTTTGCACCGCGTGCGAACAAAGCTTCCGCGAGTATGCCCGGGATGTTTACGGATCGCTGGAAGCCCTGAACGCCTCGTGGGGTACGCACTTCAAAAACTGGGACGGGGTGACCGGGATTACGCTTCGGGAGGCCAAGGCCAACGGACAGTATGTGCGCTGGGCGCATCACCGCCGGCATATGGAAATCGGGTACAGCCAGTGGATCGGCAAACTGGTGGACCATTTCAAGTCCGCGGACCCGAACGCCAAGGTGGGCGTCGAGGGCATTTCTTTCATCAACAGTTTTACCGGGTTCGATATTCCCTACCTGTTCGGAAAGTTCAAGATGGTCGGACCCTATGATGGCGCGGCCATGATCCGCCTGGGCGTCCAATTTACCGATCGCAACACGCGGCGGGGGACATTTTATGGCACCTACGGCGCATGCAAGACCGACGCCCAGCGCGACCGCCTCCGCAGTATCAACTGGGATATCCTGGCGCGGCACATGAACTGCCCGATGTTTTTCATGTTCGGTTTTTCCGCGGGCCAGGGCGGCTCGGCGATCCTGACGCCGACTTTCGACTTGCCCGTTGAGTCTTTCGGGTTGCCCATGGCCGGGGTGCGGGAAATCAAGGCGGGGCCCGGGCGCCTCATCCTCCAGTCCGAGAGGCAGGATGACGGCCTTTGCGTGGTATATTCCCAGCCTTCCGTGCATGTCTGCATGGCGGCGGCCGCGGATTCCGACGACATGAAAAACGCCTTGACGGACCTCTTCTGGGCTCTGGAAGACGCCGGGCTGGGTTACCGGGTCATTACCGATGTCCAGCTGACTGCGGAAACTTTGAAGGCGGGCACGGTCAAGGCGCTGATCCTCCCTAGAGTGCGGGTGCTGACGCAGGCGCAGTCGCAGGCAATTCTTGAGTTTGTCCGGCATGGCGGCACGGTCATGGCCGACGTGGACACCGGCATCTTCGATGAAAAATACACGAGGCGTCCCCAAGGTTCCCTGGCGGAACTGTTTCCGGAACAGGCGCCGCTGGCGCAGTCCTCTCTCGGAAAAGGCAAGGGCGTGTATCTCGGGAAATTCCTGGATGCTTATGCCTTGCGGCGCTCGAGCGTGAGACGGATGGCCGATGGCCGCGTCATGTATGAGGAGCCGCGGGAAGGTAGCCGAGAGACCGGCGATGTGCGTCTGAACGCTTATGAAATCCGGCGCCTGCTGGCGGAACATGCGGGGGTGAAGCCGCCCTTTGCCATCAGAGAACAGAATGGCAATCCCTATGTCGGCGCCCGCGGGTATGGCTTCAAGGATGGGGAGAATGCCTATCTGATTGTGGTCAGCGACCGCTATGAAGATCTGAAGGCGAACCTGCTGCATGTGACCGGCGCGTCAGCGCGCCACGTGTACAACGTCAGGGACCGGCAGTACCTCGGCGAAACCGACCGGGCCGCCATTGCCCTGTCACCGGGACGCCCGGCCATGCTGGCCTTTTTGCCTTACAAAATGAGGAAGGTCACTCTGACTGCGCGGGCGGGACCGTCCCGCGTGATAAAATTCAAACTGCAGGCCAAGGCTTCGTCCAAAATGGGCAGAAACGTTTTCCATGTCATGTTGTTGGACCGGGACGGGAGGGAAGTGCCGGAACTGTCCCGCAATCTTACCGGGGTCGACGGGCAGGCCGCCGGCAGCTTGCAGCTGCCGCTCAATGCGCCTGCGGGCATCTATCTGCTGAGGGCTCTGGATGTGGCCAGCGGACTGTCCGGCGAAACCCAAGTTAATTTCCGATGAGGGTCAGCATGCGCGTTAAACCTGTTTTGAAAAGGGCCACGGCCCTGGCGCTTGGGGCGTCGTTATGCGCCGTCGTGAAGGCCGGGCCGCCCCCGCCTTTGACCGTCAATGGCAGCATCGTCTCCCGCCCGGAACTCATGATGGCTCACGCCGGGTACCAGACCCGCCCGGACACCAACCTCGGCCTGATGGTCGCTTCAGGAAAACTGGTGCTGGACAACCTGACGTTGAATTATCAGGCCGCTCATCAGGCGGGCTCCCTTGAAATCAGCCATCAAAAAGGCGCGCCTCTAGACTTTGGCTGCAACTTCGGGCGCTATTCCGCCTGCGGGGGTTGGGACAAATGGCAGTTTCTTGCCATCGTGGTTTCGGGCCGGCCGTCCTGCCTGGATCTGACCCGTTCCCGCATTTTAGGGGATTTATTATTGTTGGAACGGACGGAATCGCGGGCAATGGCCGAGCTGTTGTGGCCTTTCCGGGCCGGCCAGGACGATTGCGCGGCGTTGAAACTGCTCAAGCTGAAAGAATATCCCGGCTGGGTATTTGCCCGCCTTTCCGGGGAGGGCGAGTTGCCGCCGATTCAGGAAATCCAACTGCGGTATTTCATAGGCCCGAGCAGCGCGCCCGCGCCTTTAAGGGAGGGCTGGATTTCAACCCAGAGCGGCGATTATAACGTGGGCACTTGGCAGGAAATCAATCTGCTCCATAAACGGCGCCCCCCCGTGGCGCTGAAAACCAACGATTGCGGCATGGTCATGCATGCCAGGCATGACCCGGTATATGCCGATTATTGCGGGATGCTGGTGTACCTGCCCGAGGAGACCGCCGGGCGCTATGATTCCCGCGGCGCCCAACTCCAGCCGGGGCCGGGGGTCCGGAGCATCCGTTTCGCGCTTGGATACTCGCAGGGCCTCCATTATTCACAGGTGGTCTCCAGATTCTTAACCGGCGAGTGCCGGGAGATCCAGGCTCTGCTGCGAAGCATGAAGTGGACTCCGCGCAATGATTTCCATGACACCGACCGCATGATCCTGGAATTGGATCGCCTGTCGGCGCAGGGGAAAGCCGGGCCGGTCTTTGCTTCCAGCGATTATCCCCAGGTGAGGTCCCGCTATGCGGCCCTGCGCGCGAATCACAATGTCCGTGAAATCCTCCGGCTGGCGCCCGCCCTTGAACGTCTCCACAGGGATGTTCTGGACGCCGCGATGCGGGAATTACTGAAATCCGGCGGGTGAAGGGGGTTATTGTCCCACACACCAGAGATATTTCGTGCCGCGCACGTAAATGTGCCCGCCGGCAAACGCGGGCGTCGCGCAGACGGGATCGCCCATCGGGTTGGCCGACAGCTCCTTGACTTCCCGCCCTGTGGCAAAAACGCGGAACACGCCGTTGACGCGATCCACCAGATAAAGGCGGTCGCCCGCCACCACCGGCGAAGCGTAGAACCCATCCTCGAACTCTTTGCGCCATACCTGCCTGCCGTCCGCCAGCCCGTGGCACATCACTTCGCCGGCGTCGGTCGCCAGATACACCAGTCCGTTTGCGATGACGGGGCTTGCCACATCCGGCAGGTTGCCGTCTTCCCATTCCCACAGTTTTTGCGGCTCGCCTTGCTGAGGCAGTTTGAAGGCGATCATCTTCGAGTAACAATTGGCGGCCAGCCACACGTCGCCTTCCCACGCCAGGGAGGGTGCGACCTCGCCGGTGACTGCCTCGACCTGCCACAGTTTCTTGCCCGTAGCCAGTTCCAGGCCCCACGTCTGCCCGCTCGCGTGGACCAGCAGGACGAACCGGTCGCACAACGGCATCATGACGGGGGTGCTCCACGACATCCCTACCGCGCGAGGCGTCTCCCACAGAGTCTTGCCCGTGTTTTTGTCAAGCGCCAGAATGCGGGCCTGCTCTTCCTGATCCCATTGCACGATCAGCATCTCGCCGCAATAGACGAGGGAAGAGGCGTGGCCGTAAGTGTTTTTCGGGCGTCCCAGATACACCTGCCACACGATCTTGCCCGCGTGGTCCAGGGCCGCGACGTCGCCTGTCGCGAAGACCGCATACACCTGCGACTCGTCGCACGCGGGGGTCGAGGCCGCGAACCCCGTGTCTTCCGCGACCTCGGGCAAAGGTGCGCCTCCCCTCGCGCCGTCCGGAACATCCGTGCGCCACAGCAAGGCGCCGGTTCCGGTGTCGTGCGCCATCACGGTCCGTGCCGCGGCGTCCCCCGCCGTAAGGAACAGACGGCTGCCCCACACCACCGGTGTGCTTGAGCCGCGTCGCGCGGGCTCGACCTTCCACGCGATGTTCTGTCCGGTCACGCCGTTCCACGCGACGGGCGCATTGGTAAAGGAGGCGCGTCCCGCCATCGCCGGCCCGCGCAGGAAGGGCCACTGGTCCGCCAGTGCCGCCTGCGGTGTGCCCTTCCGGCAGGGGCAGACATGCTCCTCGCCGGGTTTCAGGTCCGGGTTTTTGAGGCTGGCACGCAAGGCACGGTCTTCCGGTTGCGTGGGCCGCCGGCCATAGGTGACCTGCAGCGCCGTTGCCCCAGACAGCAAGACAATGCCCGTCGCAAGCACCGCGTTCACCGCCAGGCGGTCGGAACGCGCCGGATCCTCCCCCCCCAGCGTGCGGGGATCCGGGATGTTGAGGCTTAACCGCCAGGCCACACCGAAACAGCCGGCGGTGAGCAAGAGCCCCAGCACCAGCAAAACCATGCCGCCCTGCCTAAAGGTGAGACTGTTGAAATAGGCCCTTCGCGCCAGCAGGTCCATCTCCCTCGCGAAGGCCACCGCTTGAGCGTTTTGAGGCGCGGCGCGTCCCTGCGCCAGCGACTGTCCGAGCACTTCCGCGCGGACAGTCGCCGCCGGGCCGGACCGGTGCGCGTCTGTCGCCAGCAGCGCCGCCACCGTGAGGCTGAACACCAGTGCCACAAACCCCGCTCCCCGCGCGCACTGCCGCACGGTCCGGTACCGTTGAGCCATTCCCTTACAGACCATCTGTCGCCTTAACCCTTCACGGCATTCTGGGAGGGCGGCCGCCGCCGTGACCGTCTAAACCCCATGGCATCGTCGTGCTCTGAACCGCTTCCTGAATATAGTCGACGAACGTGGCGGCGTCGTTCCCCTCGTACCCGGCCGCAAACGCCGCCTGCTCCAGCAGGGAGATGCGTTCCTGTTCGTACAGCGTGCCCAGTTCCGTCATGGTCTGTCGCATCGCCTGATGGAATTCGGTGTCGGCGGCCGAACCGGGTTCAACGTTGGCCTGTTCCCGCTGCGCCCGCAACTCCTCGATTTTCGCGAGGTTTTCAAGCAGTTTCTCGTGATTGGCCTTCTGGTTTTCGCTCATGCCCTGGGTGTTCACCGAGGCCAGGAAGTTCGCACGCTCCTCTTTGTCCCGTTCCATACGCTGCCGCATCTCCTCGCGCTGTTTTTCCATTTCGGCGTAGCGCTCGGGGTTCTCTTTTTTAAACTGTTCCATACGGCGCCGGAAATCCCCCCGTCCCGGCATCTGCGGAGAGGCGGCCTCGGCCTGACGTTTGCGGTTGAGCTGTTCAAGTTCGGCCTCACGTGCTGCCAACCCCTTCTCAAGTTCGGCCACGCGTTTGCGCAGCGCCTCGACGGTACGCAACGCCGCTTCGTCCTTCACAACGACCGTTTGCGGAGGAGGCTCCCGCCTGGAAACGGGCTCAGCCTTGGGCAGCGGTTCAACGGCAGCCGGGTTTGCCCCTGGGGAGCCTTGTCTTAACCGTTCCAGACCCGCGCCGCAGACAAGACCTGCCAGCACCCCTCCCCCGATTAGCGCCCCCATTTTTGCACGGTTCATGCCAAAAAGTCCTCCGCAGGCAAACATCCATTTCCTCACGTTTTGAATAACACATAAGTGTGGCCCAAACCGCCATCCGCGTCAACACCCAAGCGTTTAGCGCTTTTGCCTCTGAAAAAGGAAAATTCACGATTGCGCTGAAGAGGGACGTTTGGTATTTTTAATAACTCTCCATGAAAATAGTCGTTCTTTTTGGTGCGCCGGGTTCCGGAAAAGGGACTGTCGCGGGGCGTTTGGTTGCGGAGGACAGCACGCTGAGGCACGTGTCCAGCGGCGACCTGTTGCGCGACGCGGTGAAGTGCCGGACGGCGGCCGGCGTCGAGGCCGAGGGCTATATGAAGCGGGGCGAGCTGGTGCCCGATGTCATCATCGCGCGGATGATCGGAGAGCAGATAGAGAAAGTCGGCGGAACGCGGACGCTGCTGTTGGACGGTTTCCCTCGCACGGTGGCGCAGGCCGGGCTTCTGAATGAGATGATCGCGCAGCACGGGGCGGAGCTGACTTCGGCGGTTCTGTTGGAGGTGCCGGACGGGATTCTGGTGGACCGGATCACAGGGCGGCGCGTTTGCCCCGCGTGCGGGGCCGGGTATCATGTGACGAACATTCCTCCGCGCAAGGAAGGTTTTTGCGATGGGTGTGGAACCGGGCTGATCGTCCGCAAGGATGACAACCTGGCCACCGTGAAGAACCGGTTGGCGGTGTATCAGGCGCAGACGGTTCCGCTGATCGACTTCTATAGCGCCCGCGGCGTGTTGCGGAGGGTGGTCGGCACAGGCCCGCTCGACGGGATTGTTGAACGGGTCAGGCAAGCGATATGATCAAGATCCCGTTGAAGAGTGCGGCCGATCTGGAGGCGATGCGGACGAGTTGCCGGATGACGGCGGAAGTCTTGAGCCAGGTGGCGGCGGCCGTGCAACCGGGGGTGACGACAGGCGAGCTGGACGCGTTGACCCGGCGGCTGATCGGAGGGATGAAGGCCAAGCCCTCTTTTCTCGGGTACCGGGGGTATCCTGGCGCGATTTGCATTTCGGTTAACGACGAGGTGATTCACGGCATTCCGGGGCGGAGGGTTGTCCTGCCGGGGGATGTGGTGAGTCTCGACGTCGGCGTGTATTACAATGGGTTCCATGGGGATTCGGCCACCACCGTCATGGTGAGCGTGACGGATCCCGATGTGATCCGGTTGGTGGAGACGACCAAAAGGGCCTTGGAGGCGGCGCTGGCCGCAGCCAAACCCGGCGGTCGTCTTTCGGATGTCTCTCACGCGGTTGAGGGCATCGCGAAGGCATCCGGTTGTTCCGTAGTGAGGGAATTTGTCGGTCACGGCGTGGGGCGTCACCTCCATGAAGATCCGCAAGTGCCGAACTACGGGGCGCCGGGGCGCGGCCCTGTCCTGAAGCCGGGGATGACGTTGGCGATTGAGCCGATGGTCAACCTCGGGAGTCCGGACGTGGTCGTGCTGGATGACAAGTGGACGGTCGTTACGCGAGACGGGAAACCGTCCGCGCACTTCGAGCATACCGTGGCCGTGCTTGAAGAAGGTGTGGAAGTTCTGACGCTGGCATAGAGAATTTCCAAACTTTATGATAGACAAGGTAACGGACTTTTGGTTAAATCAACAATCTTTTTTGAACAAGGATAAAAGACCATGAAAGTTCGCAGTTCGGTGCGGCGCATTTGTGAGCGTTGCCGTGTGGTGCGTCGCAAGGGCGTCGTACGCATTATTTGTACGAATCCCCGCCATAAGCAGCGCCAGGGTTAATTGGAGAGGACAACCATGCCGAGATTGATGGGTGTGGATATTCCGGGCAAGAAGCGCGTGGAGTACGCGCTCCGTTATATTCACGGAATTGGCCCCAAGCGGGCCGGTGATGTGGTCGCACATTGCAAAGTCGACCCGGCCAAGAAGGCCGACGATCTGACTCCGGACGAGATCCGCCAGATCGTCGGGTTCATTCAGGACAACTACCGGGTCGAGGGTGATCTGCGACGCGAAGTGTCGCAGAACATCCGCCGTTTGATCAGCATTGGCACGTATCGCGGGCTGCGCCACAAGCGGGGCCTTCCGGTGCGCGGCCAGCGGACCCGTACCAATGCCCGTACCCGTAAAGGGGCGAAACGGACGGTGGGTGCGGTGCGCGATAAGACCGCCCGCGCGGCCATCAAGTCCAAAACCACCGCATAATTAACCCCGGCGTCGGCGCGGTGCCCCCTTGCCCGTCTAAGGGTGGGTTTGTGCCGCGTCCGCCACGTATTCCTAAGGCTGAGACGCATGAGCGAAGAAGCTGTCAAAAAAGAAGAGCAGCCCGCTGCCCCAGAGCAGCCGGCCATGAGCGAGGCGCAGTCCGTGATGTCG
>JAQVSS010000478.1 GCA_028700415.1 Kiritimatiellia bacterium | reverse complement strand
GCGTCGGGCGCTGATGCGCAACGGATTGCTGATGCGTATGCCGGGCGCTTCCGTCTGTTTCATCCGCAGGAATTGGACGCTGGGAACCCCGATCCGCTACTCCGGAACATCGTCGCGTTTGCGGCTACTGGCCACACGCCGGGGCACACGGTTTATCTCGTCGAGGGTAAAGAAAAGAAATTGCTGATCTGGGGCGACATCACACACGCCGCTCCGGTTCAGGTGCCGCATCCGGAGGTCGCGGTCACCTATGATGTCGATCCCGCTCAGGCTGTGGCGACGCGTAGGCGTGTTTTGGCGTTCGCTGTAACAAACAAAATTTTGTATGTCGGCGGCATGCATTTCGCTTATCCGGGCATCGGGCAACTGTATCAACAGCAGGGCACCAACATCTGTCACTTTATACCTGCCGATTACACCTATACGAATACAGTGAGCGGACGCGAAATTTTTGTGCGGTCAGACGGATACCGCACCGAAACCGAGAGAATCCTCAAAGGCCCCGCGAGAGGCAAGGTCAGATACCTTAATGAATCGAATCAAAGCGGCAAATGGCGGCAGATCACAGAAACGACCTATGATGAAAAGGGGACTAAGATCCAATCCGTTAAAAAACTCTACTATCCGGGTTCGGACCGACCGCAAGAGGTGGAGGAAAGGGTCAACTTCACGAACAGTTATCGGATCCATTACGTCAAGAAAACGGGCCGTGACGGCGAGGCGCGTTACTCGGTTTTCAATCGGCAGTCGCAGTTCGTCGCGACGGTTTCCGGCGATGGCAAACTGATCAAGGAGGAGAAGCCGGGGAACGACAGGTATTGGGCACCATTTTTGCAGGGAGAGACACCGGACGAGGCGCGTGCGCGCCTGCTCAAGGCAGAGCAGACGCGGCAGGCCGCGGAGGACGAGAAGGACGCGGCGGCGGCCATTGTTATCGCGGCTTCGGAACCGATAGTGCGATTCAAGCTGCCGGCAGAAATAGAGTCGCTGCTGCCTCCAGATATCTACGCATCGCTCCCGCCCGGCATGCTCGATTGGGTCGCCAGCATGCGAAAGGCGCATTTTGAATCCGAGAGCGCCTTGATGCTGCTTGCCAAAAGTTGTGAATCATTCGTGACAATCCCCCCGGCCTGGAACAGCGTGAACGTGGCGGTCACGGTTTCGGACGGGAACGGCAAGCCGGTGGAAAACGCGCGGGTCGCTTTGCGGCAGACCGCGATGTTCGGCGACTCGCGTCCGATCGGGCGGGCGCAGGCTATGGGACATGTCTCTGATAACTGGAAACCTTGGGAACGTACGGAACAGACGGGGGCGGGCGGGCGGGCGGTGTTTGAAAACGGCATCGGCATCTTCAACTACTTTCATCTGGCGCGAATGTTGTTCTACGAAGGCAAGATGCCGGAACCGAATCTGCTTGTAAGTGTGGCGGCCGATGGGTACGAGGCGGTGACACTCAAAGCCTGCAATATTGACAGGCGCACGTTGGCGTGCGCCAAGCTGGCGGTGGAGGTGTTGGCGGGGGTCGCTGCCGATTCCTCGATCAAAATATTAAATGGTGATGAAAAAGCGCGGCAGGCGTGGTCGTCCGAACGATTGGCTAAATCCTTTTCCGTTCCAGCGGAAAACTTGTATGAAGCCGTGGAAATCAAGGTTGTGTTGAAACGGCGTTGAGAGTTGAGCGTTGGGCCTTGAGTGTTTTACAGTTCCACCGGCAAGGCGTCGCCTTTGCCGAAAGGCGAGAGGTCGCGCAGTTTTGAGATGATGCGCGGCATGTGCTCCAGCACGTAGTCGACCTCTGCCTCGGTGTTGTAGCGGCTGAGCGAGAAGCGCACGGAGCCGTGAACTGCGGTGAACGGTACGCCCATGGCGCGGATCACGTGCGAGGGTTCCAGCGAACCCGCCGCGCAGGCCGAGCCGGTCGAGGCGCAGATGCCCAGATCGCTGAGGTGGTAAAGGATGGCCTCGCCCTCGATGTACTCGAAGCTCATGTTCGAGGTGTTAGGCAGGCGTGCCGCCGGGTCTCCGTTGATGCTCGCGTCGGGGCAGGCGGACAGCAGGCCGTTCTCCAGTTTGTCGCGCAGGCGGGTCAGGTGGCGGCCTTCTTCAGCCATATCGCGCGCGGCTAGCTCGACCGCCCGGCCCATGCCCACTATATACGGCACATTCTCGGTGCCGCCGCGCCGGCCGTGCTCCTGATGGCCGCCGAGCATGAAGGTCTTGAGGCGTGTGCCGCGTCGCAGGTAGAAGACCCCCACGCCTTTCGGGGCATGCAGCTTGTGGCCGGAGATCGAGAGCATGTCCACCGGCAACTGCTTGACGTTGATCGGGATTTTGCCGGCTGTCTGCACCGCGTCCGTGTGTATGATTGCGCCGGCCTCCTTGGCCAGTTCCGCGATTTTCTGCATGGGGAAGATCACGCCGGTCTCATTGTTCGCCCACATGATGCTGACGATTGCCGGGGCGTTGCCCTTGAGCGCCTCGCGGTAGGCATCCAGATCCAGGTGGCCCAGGCGGTCGACCGGCAGTTCGATCACACGCATGCCCATGTCGCGGAGCCGGCGGCAGGGGCCGAGCACGGCAGGGTGTTCTACGCGCGACGTGATGACTCTGGCCTGCGGTTCCAGAATCTCCGCGCTGCCGTGGATGGCCATGTTGTCGCTCTCGGTGCCGCAGCTCGTGAAGATTATCTCGGAGGGTTCGGCGTTGATGAAGGCGGCGACTTTTTCGCGGGCCTCCTGTATGTGCCGGGCCACCTGTCCGCCGAAGCCGTGCATGCTGGAAGGGTTGCCGTAAAGGTCGGACAGGAACGGCATCATCGCGTCCAGCACCTCTGGCGCGACGCGGGTGGTGGCATTGTTGTCCAGATAAATGGTTTTAAGAGCAGTCATGAAGAATGAGTATACCCTGCCGACGCCGGTTGTCAACGGCGGAGCGGGCGCAGGACA
>JAQVSS010000477.1 GCA_028700415.1 Kiritimatiellia bacterium | reverse complement strand
GCCACGTCGCCTTGTCCCTCGGAAGCGCGAGATGTCCCGACCAGAAGACAATCCCGCACTCCTTGAACATATTAAGGTTCGCGAGCTCCGGATTGTCCCACTTGCCCTCAAGCTTCACCATCGGATCGGAATACTTCCACGAGAAGAAAAACGTCCAGTAGTCCCTCCCCAGAACTTGCTTCGGAACATGACGCTCGGGAGCCTGATACGGTGCGTCACATGACGTAAGCGCAAGGAAAAAAATGGGGGCGGCAACTGCCGAAAACAGGTTTTTCGCGGTCATTTGATAATGACCATCAGGCCCCTGTCGACGAATTCGACGCCAAGCTGACCGTTGACGTAACTGACCTTGGCGTTGAAGCGCTCCAGACAGGACGTGTCGCCGGTAAACGTCACAGTCGACAGGGATGCGCCGGTCACCGCAGCGCACGAAAGGATCGGATAAAAGCCGGTGCCGGTGACCGCGGAGGCGTTCCTGATTTCGATTGTCATGCCTTCACGCACCTCGAACTCGCCGTCGACTGCGATCATCCCCTCCTGCGAGCAGTCGAGGACGAGGTTGCCCGCGGAAAGCGTGCCGCCGTTCACGACCGAACCGACGCCCTCGACCGAGGCGAGGTACTGGTCAGCGCCGTTCAGGTCGAGCGACGCCCCGGAAGCAAGCGCGATTTCGAGCGCATTCGTCCTGGACATCTGATAGGAGCCGTTCATGCCCCACTTGGTGCGGAGGTAATAGACGCCCGCTTCGCGCTCTTCATCCGTCAGGCGCTTGTTGTAGAACACGACCTCGGCGAGCCGCTGACTGCCACTGCGATACGGAACGGTCGTACACCACGCGAAACCGCCGGCGGCTCCGCCCTCGGTATATATCCAATTTTTTTGACGCATGGTGACAACGTCCCATCCTCCGGAAAGTCCGGTGTTCATCGGCGTGACGGGGTCGGTCTGGCCAGAGTAAACACACGTGTCGTTCACGTAGAATTCCGCGGTGCGGGAAGCGTCCGCCGCTCCGGTGTAGAGCAGCGCATCCGTCGCATTGTCTCCGTACGTGTCGCCGACTCCGGATTCCGTCGACACGCCGCGATGATACGAGTCCTTGACATTGGGGTTGCGCAAGCAAGTCCCGCCGCCGAGAAGGAACCCGCCTCCCTCCTGCGAGCCGATCACCCAGAGTACGGAAAAGAATCCCGTCAGATCCGCGTAGGCGTCATCTGCGTTCTTGAACCTGAGCGCTTGGTTCGAACTCTTGTCAAACTTGACGATCTTGTTGCCCGAGAGCGTGTCGTCGTTGACATGGGTCGGCTTGTAGCTGTCGTCGTTCGGAACCGCATACCAGCCGTTGGTGCCCTCGGCTTCGTCCCAACGCGTGACTGAAGTCGATCCCGCGGCAGTCGTCACGCCTTTCGTCGCGTCGAAACGCGTGATGAGAGCGTCGCGGGCAGGGAGCAGCGGTTCCTGCGCGGGAATGCCGAGATTCAGTTTCACCGTGCCCGCGGCGACTGTCAGCTTGCCGGTGTAGGAAAGGAAGTCCGACAGGTCAAGCGTTCCGTCGCCGATCTTGGTGACGTCGCCTTCACCGGAAAGTTTCCAGACGTCGACCGAACCGATCTCATCCCCGTCTTGAACCACGACCTCGAAGGTCATCCCGGGGTTAACCGTCACATCCGGAAGCGGCGTCAGATCGCCGTCATCCGTACCGAACCACTTCTTCATGAGGTAGTTCCGGGTCGCGACTTTCTCGCGGTCGGTGAGCTCGCGTTCGTAAAGGAGTATCTCGCCATAGGCGCTGCCGCCTGAATATAAGTAATTGTCGCCATAACAGCTCAGCGCGGAAACATGCGCTCCGGCCGGAAGATGCACCTCGATGAGCTGCGGGCTCTTGTCGTAGAGGTACGATGAAAGCGTTGAGACCTGCGTGCCGTTCGTGTAGACCGTGGTTCCTGAAAGTTTCGTCACCGACTTTGTTTCAAGCTTGAAAGGACCGTTTGGCCATCCGCTGGGGTCGGTGCGGTAGAGGAAGTCGCAGAAGTTGGACGCCGAGTCGTATTTGGTGCCGAGCAGCAATCCGCCCCTGTAGCCGGTGGCGGCGGCATTGCCGGACGTGTAACGGACGATGTAGGCGGACCGCACGCCGTAAACGTCGTTCTTGAAATACATCCGGCGCTGGCTGCGGAAATCCCCGAAGGAAAAAAGCCGGGTCCCTCCCGCAAAGCCCAAGGCCGCGCCATCCTGGACAAGCGGCGGAATTGTTGTGCCGGCCGTGGTGAGCCCGTTCGGATCGTAACTGTAGTTGCGATAGGTTTTGTCGGCCCAGTAACGGACATAAGTTCCGGACGACGGGTTCATGAGCACCGTGTTGGTTGCCATCGCGTCGAGGTGCATGGAAGCGCCCTTCGCGAAGTCCGTGAGTGACGAAACCGTCGGCGGCTGGGCACGGACGAGCGTGCTCCCGTCCTTGAACGTCACCGCCGGCGTCATCGTCGAAGGCGTCACGACTTCGAGTGTGCCGCCGCCCTTGACGGTGAACGCGCCGTTGACCGTAAGTGTGCCGATACGGGCGGTCTTGCCGGACGGGATCTCGATTTCAGCGCCGTTCTCGACTGTCAGGTACTGCACCTGCGGGATCTCCGCTTCTGAGGCGGTGCGCTCATAGCCCGGCAGCGAACGGTTGAACCACTTCTTGGTGAGATACGCCTCGGTGTCGCGGATCTCCTCCTCGGTGAGCATGCGGTTGTAGAGCGCGAGTTCCGCAAGCTGGAAACCGCCGGCGTAAGCGTAGCCGTACGTGGCGCCGATCATACTGATGATCGACGCGGGAACCTGCAAGCAGACAACCTGCCAGCCCGGGGTGGCGTATCCGGCGCGGGGATCGCGCACCACGCCGTCGATCATAGTGATGCCGTTTGTCGGCGTCAGCGTCGGATGGATGCGGGTGAAGACGTTGGT
>JAQVSS010000476.1 GCA_028700415.1 Kiritimatiellia bacterium | reverse complement strand
ACGCGGAAATCGAAGTGACTGCGCGGAGTGAGGGCGGCTCGGTGGAGATAGCGGTGCGTGATCACGGGCAAGGCATTGAGACTGCGCATCTGGAGCGGCTGTTCGAGCGGTTTTACCGTGTTGACAAGGGGCGCAGCCGCGATCTGGGCGGGACGGGGCTGGGTTTGGCGATCGTCAAGCACATTGCGCTGATCCACGACGGCACGGTTGAGGTGCGCAGCGAGGTCGGAAAAGGCGCCGAGTTTCTCTTGCGCCTGCCGATCGGCTAAAGCGAGGTTTGCGGCACCTCTGTTCTCCGATCTCTGACCTCCTGACTCTGTTTTCAAATGAGGGCGCGGCAATTGACGTTTGAAAGGATGCACATGAAAATGATAACCTTAAGGCGTGAAAAGCACATTCCATAAGAAGAGTGTCTATTATAAGGTCAGCACAAAAAACAGTTTGCCTAAGAGACTGGCAAGTTTTGTGCGGGATAACCTAGGACGCGCGCTTTGGCCGGTGGATTTGCCGGACGGGATATGTGAAGATTTAGCCGTTTATAAGACTGGCTTAAAAAAGGCCGGTTTTGAAATTTTGACCCATGATTCGCGGCCGGAATTTATGGTGCAAGGACAGTTCATGTTTTTGCCTGAGGGGATGACCTTTTCGGCGTCGCCATGCCCGCACGGCAGATCCTACGCCCCGCCTGTTGAAGGACGCCCAATCGGCATCGATCTGTTTGCAGGTGCAGGCGGACTTTCTTTAGGATTTGAACAGGCTGGCTTCGACATTGCGGCGTGCGTGGAAATAGATCCTGTCCATTGTGCCACACATGAATATAATTTCCCGTACTCCGCTTCAATTTGCCGGAACGTGACCGAGTTGACAGGGGCAGGCATTAGAAAAATGGCCGGCATTGGAGATAGAGACATCGACGTGGTTTTCGGTGGCGCGCCTTGCCAAGGTTTTTCGATGATCGGGAAACGAGCTATGGACGATCCGCGCAACCAGTTGGTTGTCCACTATGTCCGGCTGGTAAAGGAACTTATTCCCAGGTATTGCGTCTTTGAAAACGTTAAGGGTTTAACCGTAGGAAAGCAAAAGCATTTTTTGCAGCAACTCATTGAGGCTTTGGAAGAAACCGGTTATCATGTCGTGTTGCCTTATCAGGTTCTGAACGCCTCCGATTACGGTGTGCCGCAAAGTAGGTTGAGGCTTTTCCTTGTCGCGTACAGGGACGGACAACCCCCGCCGGCTTATCCTGAAAAAAAGAATCAACAGGTAACCGTCGCGGATGCGATCAGCGACTTGCCGGATGCTGATCTTTTTGCGGAACTGAAGTCATCGGACAGTGTGGCCGCAGGCTGGAAAACAAAATCAAAATATGCCAGAAGGCTGCGGGGGTTGCTGATTGATCCTGCTGATTTCAGTTATCCGCGTTGTTATCAAAAGGATGTATTGACATGCAGTCTTCGCACAACGCACACGGATGAATCAATCAGGCGGTTTATCGAGGCTGCCCCGGGAGCCACAGAGCCGGTCAGCCGGTTTTACAAGCTCTCGTACGATGGACTGTGCAACACGCTGAGGGCGGGAACCGATAGCGCGCGCGGGGCATTCACCTCGCCGCGTCCGATACATCCTTCCTGTCCCCGTGTGATTACCGTGCGCGAGGCCGCGCGACTGCATTCATACCCGGATTGGTTTCGTTTCCATGCCACTAAATGGCATGGTTTCCGGCAGATCGGCAACAGCGTTCCGCCTTTGCTTGGGCGTGCCGTGGCTTCCGAAATCATTAACGCTCTCGGCCTTACGCCTTCACGCCCGGCTGGAGCTATATCGCTTGGGGAACAAGCTTTGCTTGCCATGAATATGCGCCAGGCGGCCGAGCATTTCAGTGTTCCGGCCTCCGTTATCGCGCAACGCACCCGAAAAACAAGGAAGGATGTTGTTTATGGCTAAAACACAAAACCGTTATTCCGCACTAATAGAACAAATATTTTTGCAGCATTATAAAGACGGTAAGCGTGCGTTTGTGTTTGAGCGCGATGAGCTTGCGGCCACAGCGCGAGAATTAGGAATCGCTTTGCCTAAAAACCTCGGGGATGTGCTGTACTCTTTCAGGTATCGGGTTGCTTTGCCGACTGCCATTGCAAATACCGCTGAACCAGGGATGGAGTGGATCATTAAAGGTGCCGGTTCTGGACGTTATCAATTCATGCAGGCAAAAATGAGCCGAATCGAGCCCGATGAAGCAATGTTGCCGATTAAAGTTCCGAACGCTACTCCTGAAATACTTTTGGCTAATGCTTTTGATGATGAACAGTCGTTATTGGCAAAAGTCCGCTATAATCGTTTGATTGATCTTTTTCTTGGGATAACCGCGCATTCACTTCAGAATCATCTGCGAACTACGGTCAAAGGCATCGGGCAAATAGAGATTGATGAGCTTTACGTGGGGATTAATCGCCGCGGCAGCCAGTTTGTTGTGCCTGTGCAGGCTAAGGTCGGTCGTGATCGGCACGGGGTTGTTCAGACGGAACAAGACATCGCGTTTTGCGAAGAGCGATTCCCGAACCTGATATGCCGACCAGTCTCCGTGCATGCGTTAAGCAACAATCGTATAGCGGTTTTTGAACTGGTCTGGTCAAATGAGTCGGTTTGCATTGTGGATCAGAAACATTACATTTTAGTGCCCGCGTCGGATATTACACCGGAAGACCTTTTGCGGTACGGGCAGGATTGATCCGGCTTCCGCAACGCGGTGCCGCAAGCGGCTCCCGGCAATGTCTTTTTGTCCAGACGCAACGCGCTTTTTCGCGTTTTTAAATTTCGTAGGTGAAACATCTGCGGCAAATATGCTAAGATTATCTTTCTTTTGAATTTTTTGAGGGTACAGGCAAAGTTGGAGCGGTTCTAAAAATGAGTAGAAATGACCTTTGGAAATGGGTGGTGCTGGCGTTTGTCGCGGTTTTGTCGGC
>JAQVSS010000475.1 GCA_028700415.1 Kiritimatiellia bacterium | reverse complement strand
TTCTGATAGGTGCATTTGACCCCGGATATGCGCGAAATCTCCTCCAGGCGGCGGAAGCGTTTCTCCATGGCCTTGAGGTTGTCCCTCAACGACACCTTCGCATCATAGATGAAAGATCCCGGACGCCATGTCTTCACACCGCAGTCGGCGCACACCTTCAGCGTTTCTACGATGTCGCCTTCGTTTGCCGCGTCCGTGCCGTCGCCTTTAGAACGCGTACAGATCATGGCCGCGTCGATCCCCTGCTTCCGGGCGGCCTCGACCGCAAGCGGCATCTCGGTCTTCACGCGCGTCGGCTCGACATGCCCCTGTCCGCGGACGCACCACTCGACGCCGTCCATCCCGACTCCCGCGACGATTTCACAAAGCGCGTCTTTCGTGAGAAACATGAAGTTTTTGGAAAAGGCGTGAAACGAAATCCGCGGCATGGCCGCTGCAACCGCGTCTTGGAACGGCATGGCAAGCGATGCCCCGGCCATTGTCCCGGCCCTGATGAAGTCTCTACGGTTCATTTTCGAAAAGGATACTTCCTTTTATCTGACAAGTCTTCCACGCATCACCGTCGCGGAACCGGACGGCGCAGCCGCGACCGCGCGCCTTCGGGAAAGAAACGGCTTTTTTCGAATCGCGGGTATCCATGAAGATCGCTTCGGGAGAGGCGGAATAGTCGACACGGGTCCCAAAGCGGTCGGAGGATTCGATTTCGAGCGTGCCATCGTCAGACCAGACCGTGTAGCCGGTCGGCGGCAGGTCGAGATCGCGTCCGAAGACGGACGCCGTGAGTCGCTTGACCGTGTCGCCGTTCGCCACCACATGTGTGCCGTCTGAATAACGGACTGCGATGCGGTTCATCTTCCGGCCGCCGGAAAGGAGCGCGGCGGAAACGCCGCGCCAGACCCCGTCGTCACCTAGATAGAGTATCTTCTCCGCGTCGGCAAGCGCATACCGCGCCGACGCCGGAAGGACCATGTAATAGCTCCGCAACAAATAGGCGAGTCCCTTCTCGGGCGCATACTTCACGTCGGGACTGGGGTAGCCGAGGGCGTGGTCGGACCGCTTGGAAAACATGGCCTCGATAAGCAGGTACGGGGCGTGTCCGAAAGCGAGTGTCGCCGCAAAAAAACGGTCATAGATTGCGGCGAACTCCGGTGCCGCGTGATCGCCTTTCGGATGCAGGAACATGCCGGGGTTGCCCATGCCGAAATCGATCTCCAACGGATGGATGCGTTTAAGGTCGAAATCGACAATCCACGGATCCTTGTCCGCGTCGATACGGACCTGCGCGTAGTTGCCGTCGGTGAGACCGGCGTACATGAAGTGGCAACCGCCTTCGGAATAAACCGGACCGTCCCATGCCCTCTTCTGCTCCAGCATGATCGCGGCGTAAGCGCCGTATACCGTATGGAATTTGCCAGCGCCTTCGCACCGCCAATCGTAATCGACGTATTCCCACGGGAAGACCGCGGTATGGACATCGCAATAAGCGGTGTTGAACCCGAACTTTTCCTTTAGGCGCGGCGCATAGTATGCGCATGCCTCGTAAGCGTACTGAGGCTTCGGCGCGTAATTGCGCATCCACGCCGGCTTCATGCCGCCGCGGCAATCCTTGATCTCGCCGTAGGCGTAATACGGTTCGGCGGTCTCGCGGCAGACGCGGTCGAAACGCCAGTTGGCGTTGACCGGAGCGAAGTCGGTGAAGTTGTTGTAGGGCCCGTAGCGGAATCCCAATTCTCCGATCAGGTAATCCGCGTAGTCGCGCAACGCCCTGTCGCCACCTTTCTTTGGAGCGGCCTTCTCCCGGAAGGTGAAGCTTTCGCCGTCGTCACGCATGCAGCACTCATGGTCATTGATCGTGACCTTCCGCACCCCGAGGTCGTACAGTTCTTTCCAGAAGTGCTTGTCGAAATCGCGGTCGGCACTCGACCCGTAGGCACACCAAGCGCGGGAGCCGACTTCGGACTTCCACGGCGAAACCGGATTCGCGATGACCGGCAACGTCTCCATCAGCTCCGGCGAGACCGTGATATAGAGCCGCTCGAAAACGGGGTTACGCCTTCCGTCGGTTTTCGGAAGGTATTGCGCCGCCCGGTTGGTGACCGCAGCGGTGTCCGGCGAAAAGCCCATCCGCGAAGCCCCCGAGACGTACCAGTCATTGAACGTCAGCGTGAAGAATTTCGAGTTGCCGTCGTCGAGCGCGGACACCTGCGAACGCGAGTTCTCCCAGTCGTACCCGTCCTGAAAGCTGGCGACGTTCGAGCGCGAAAGCGCCTTTATCCCGTCCGGGCGTCCCATGGACACGAACGTCTCGCCGACCGGCGCCTTCACGTCCACGACCAGTGTCTTGCCCGCGATCTTGGCCGAGTATTCCGCCGCGGCGGGATTCTGCCGCGCCCCGCTCCAGCGGGCAGGCCGGAACCGCGCGCCACCGTTCCAACTCGCTTCAAGCGTGTCCGGGCAGCCCTTCCAGAAATAGACCAGCCTACCATCGGTTCCCGCATACGAATAGACGGTTTCGTCGTCCCCGGCACTGACGTCGTTCACGCCTCCGCGCGGATTCGAATCAGGCAACGCCCCTTCCGGCCGGGTCGGGATTCCAGCGTCCGGCACTTTTTTCATCGCGAGCGGCTGCGTCTCGTCGCGGTTGAAAAACGCGAGGTTGTCGAAATGCAATTCCCGCGAATCGACTCCCGCGTCACCGCTTATATAGAATCCGTCGAACCTGACGCCCGGACGATCCAGCAGCAGACGCTCGTCCTTTGAAAACCGCTTGGTTAGATAATGCCATTCCTGCCAGTAGAGCACCTTGTCATAGCCGTTTTTCCGCATCCGCATGCGGAACTCCCTGCCGTCCGGGCCGATGAAGACCAACCCGTATTCGGGCGTCAACCGCTTCTTCATCCCGTAGTTGGTCTGATCGTTCCACATCCACACGCCGAACCATTCGTGGTTCTCCGGGAGCGGCAGAG
>JAQVSS010000114.1 GCA_028700415.1 Kiritimatiellia bacterium | reverse complement strand
GAAGACGAAGCGGTTCCCGGCGTAGGACATGTTGTTGCACATGTCGATCGCCCCGTTGTCGTCGCTCAGGAACGAGCAGCGCTCGAAGCGGTTGAAGGAGATGCGGTGGTCGTTGCCGCAGAGGCGGAGCGCGCTGGCGGGGGTGTCGTGAAACCAGTTGTGCGCGAGCACGTTGCCGCAGCCGCCGATTTCACAGGTGCTGGACTCGGGCGAAGTGCGCTGGCGGCGTCCCGTAAAGGAGATCTCGTTGTTCTCGATGATGCACGCGCCGGGGGTCAGGGTCGGACAGTCGCCGCCGTTCAGGATGAGCGCGGCGAAACCGAAGTGGTCGAACGTGTTGTTCTGGACGCACGCTTCCTTCGCCCCGTAGACCTGCAGGCCGCGTCCGCCGAAGTTACGGACCGTATTCCCGAGGAAGGCGAAGTTCGCCGCGTTCGAGACGATGATCGCGTCGGTCCTGCCGTACTCAAAGGTAAGGCCCTCAATGCGGAAGTTGTTGACGTCCGTCGCCGTGATCATCGGCTTCGCGAGACGCGTGATCGTGTAGACCGGCGCCTTCGCGTCCTCGGGTTCGAGCACGTAGGCGGAGCCGCGCTTGCGGTCGAGCACCCACTCGCTCTCGCGGTCGAGCGCGGGAAGGCCGTTCTCCAGCGTAAAGACTCTGTTGGACGTGGCGGCGTAGTAGAAGATGTTCGTCTCGCGCGCAACGGAGACCGTCTTCGCGACGGGGTCGATTTTCTCGACCGGGATCGTCGTCGACGCCCAGAGGAACGTCCACCAGCCCTGCGCCATCACGTCCTCCTCCTTCGCCCACTTGTCCATGTCGGGGAAGTTTGCCTTGAAGACATCGTGTTGCTTGTCGAGCACTTCGCCGATGCGGTAATAATCCTCGAGGCGGACGTCGGCGTTCGGCGACACCGCCACGTCGAGGGGCTTGCCGTCGCGGTAGAGATCGGTCACCGTGTGGCACGGCTTCATCGGACGGTAGCCGTAGGCGGCCTGCGGTGCGAAGTCATCATATCCCGCCGCCCTGAAGTCGATGACGCGCACGTTCTTGCCCTTCGCCGACGCCGGGAGGCGCGCGAGCTTCTCGGGATCGGTCAGCGGCACCGAGCCGCGCGTCGTGATGCCACCGGTGAAGACGGGCTTCTCGCCGGGATAGGCGCGGTACACCGTCGGGCTGCCCGCAAAGCCCATGCCGTCGCGCGTGTCGAAGGCGACCGTGTTCGTGACGACGTAGGTTCCGCCGCGGATGAAGACGGTGATGCCGCCGACCGGCCAGTAGACGTGTCCGTTCGACGTCATCTTGCGCACGCGGTCCCGCGCGGCCTCGAGCGAGCGGAGCGGCTTCTCGATCGTGCCCTCGGCCTGGTCGTCGCCGTCCGGCGCGACATAGAGGTAACGGGAGGAGACCTTGCGGTCGGGATACGCGTAGCGGTCGGTGAGCTTGGGATGCTCGGGATTGAAGAGCTCCTCGGACCACGCGAGCGGCTTCGCCTTCATCCAGCTGGCCGTCAGGCGCTTGTCAAAGGGCTCGTACGTCTCCTTCGGCGTGCCGTGGCCGACGCCCGGGCCGAGGACGATGCGGCGGTCGACGGTCGGCTTGAGCGCGTTGTAGGCCGCGTAGACGCAGTGCGGCGGACAGAGCGTGTCGATGTAGCCGACGCCGAAACGGACGGGACACGTGATGCGCGGGGCGAAGTTGACACCGTCGAAATACGGCGCGACCTTCGCCGCGATGTCCTGCGCCTCCTTCGTCGACTGCGCGGCAATCGGATTCGGCCAACCGTTCTGGCGTCCGCCGAACTGCTCGGTAAGCCCCGTCAGCGCCGGCTCGGAGATGGTCGCGCCGGTGATGTGCCTGTTGAGGGCCGAGAGGAAGATGCCGAAGGCGCCGCCTTGGCTCTGTCCCGAATAGGTTATGTCGCGCGTATCGACATACGGCTGCGCGGCGAGCCAGTTGACGAGGCGGTTCATGCCGAGGATGGGGGCGTAGTAGAAAACCTCCTCGCGGCTCACGCCGAAGCCGGCGGCCCAGCCCTGATAGTCCTTCTGAAGCTTGTATTTCTCGGTCCAGCGCTTGTGCATCTCATGATAGCGGTCGTAATGCACCTTCCACTCGTTGTGGGCATCCCAACCCGGCTCGAAGTCGAAGACGTTCATCGTGAGCGTGATCTCGCCCTCGCGCGGCGTGAACCAATAGCAGCCCGGACCGGCGCCGGGAACGGTCAGTCGGACGGGAAATTTCTTTGACGCCTTCGGATTGAGCGCCTCGTTCGGAATACACAGGTGTCCCCACGTGCGCTTGCCCCCGGCCGTCGCGCAGCTCAGGCGGAACGCGGTGTGGGTCTTGGTGTAAGAATGCGCCTCCTTCTCGTAGCGGATGTCGGCCGGCACGGTTTTGTCGAGGTTCGTGATCGCGTTGTCCCAGAACGTGTCGAAGTCTTTCGGCCGCTCGACGGCGGGCCTGATGTCACGCGGGTCACACGCGATAGCGACCTCCGGCGCGGACACGCTCTTGCCATCCGGTCCCTTGTAGGAGGCGATACAGCGGAGGAATCCGGGCTTCTGCACCGGCACCTTGAGCGCGAACGAACGATCCTTCGCGGCGTCGAAGTTCTTTCCATCCACGCCCAAGACCGAAACGGACACCGTCCCGTTCGTCAACCGCGAACCGTCCGGATACGTCGCCTTCACGACGAACTCGGCCTTGTCGCCAACAGAATAGAGACAGTCCGCATGATCCGCGAACGTCTCGACCTTCACCTGCGGCGCCTCCGCCGCAAACGCGCCCGACACCCCGACCGTCAGGCTCAACAGCAGCATCAGTTTTTTCATGACAATCTCCTCTTTCTTAAAGTCTTCCGGTCTGAACGAGCCAGGCACGGAGCGTATCGAGCCACATCGCGGAAAACGTATCCTTCTTGGGCGTCGGATAGAAATGGAAGCAATGTCCGCGCGTCGCGAGAATGTGAACCTCGCCGGATATGCCCATCTGGCGGAGGCGGTTGTAGATTCGCAAGGACCCCATCGCCGAGAACGGATCCCCGTCGCCATGGAAGAAAATCATCGGAGGCGTCTTCGCATCAAACTTGAATTCGGGATTGATTGCGAGCGACAGGTCGTTGCCCTTGTTGGGGCCGTCCTCGCCATCCGAAAGGACATAGGCGGGATAGACTGGCACCGCCCAGTTGAGATGGCAGGGAATCCGATCGCGTTCATCAACAGGCGCGTATGCGGGCGTCTGGGACGAAAGCGCCGCCATGAGCGTGAGGTGCCCACCGGCGGAGAAACCGATGAAGCCGATGTTTTCCGGACTGAATCCGCGCTTCTTCGCCTCGCTGCGGACAAGGCGGATCGCACGCTGCGCATCCTGCCAGGCCGTGACGTGCTTTGCGAGGCCGATCGGGCGCGGCGTCCGATAGCAAAGCAGAACCGCCGTCATGCCGATCGAATTTGCCCACCGGCAGATGTCCTCTCCCTCTGCCGTATGGCCCCAGCCGACATAGGCTCCTCCCGGAGACACGATGAGACAGGCATCCTTTTTCTGCTCGGGCGGCGTGTGCCAGCGGAGCCAGGGGATACACTGATTCGTCTGGGCACTTGGAATCCGACCTTCCGGCCAGAGATCGACATCCCCGGCCTCGCGCTTCGAGTACGAATTCGGAAACGGCTCGGCCGCGACCGCAACGGCGACTACGGGCAACAGGGCAAGGGCGAACGCGATTCTTTTCATCAGCCTTCCAGCCCCATCTTCGCGAGGTCGGCCGATTCGATGCCGAGCGGGGCGGTGGTCTGCCAGGCGCCGCGGGTGAAGTCGGGAATCTGCTGGGGCGTCGAGCCCGAGCGGACTGACTTCTCCGTGAGCTCGCAGAGCGAGCTCCAGCTCGCGAGATCGTAGACGTTCTGGTCGAGCGGCAGCCCGAGCCGCAGGCAGTACGCGAGGCGGAGCGTCATCATGAAGTCCATGCCGCCGTGGCCGCCCTGCTTTGCCGCGAGCTCGCCGTAGTCCTTCCAGAGCGGATGTTTGTACTCTTGGCGGACCTCCTCGGCCTTCTTCTCGTCGAAGAACGAATGGACGCCACTGCCGCGCTTGTCCGCAGGCTCCCAGCCGACACGGTAGGGATAGTCCGCGAAGATGCCCCGCGTGCCCGACACCGTGTTGATGCGGCTGTAGGGACGAGGAGAAGAGATGTCGTGCTGAACCATGATGGAGCGTCCGCCCTTCGTCTTGATGAGCGTGATGTTCATGTCGCCCATCGCGACCTTGGCCTCGGGACGCCAGTCCTTGTGCCAGTTCCGCTGCGCGTACTGCTCGAAGTTGAACTGGTTCGACTCGAGGGAGACGAGATAGTCGAAGCGGTCACCGCGGTTCACGTTCATGTACTGGCAGATCGGACCGAGCCCGTGCGTCGGATACTGGTTTCCCTTGTGTGCAATATTGTGCTTGAGCCGCCAGTGGTTCCAGTAGGCCCCGCCCGGAATGTCCCACGCGTATCCCGTCTTCGGATCCCACCGCGCGTAGTTGTGACCGCGCAGGTCGTGGATGTACGCGCCCTCGCCGTGGACGAGATCGCCCAGCATGCCCTTCCGGCAGAGATTGAGACAGAGCATCTCCATCTCGCCGTAGCAGCAGTTCTCGAGCTGCATGCAATGGCGCTGGAGCTTCTCCGACGTCTCGACAAGCTCCCAGCACTCCTCGACGGTGAACGCGGCCGGGACCTCGATGGCGACGTGCTTCCCCGCACGCATCGCGTAGAGCGCGATCGGGACGTGGAGCGCCCACGGCGTCGAGTTCCAGACGAGGTCGACGTTCGGGTCGTCGCAGAGGCACTTCCAGTCCTCGGGACCCTTGTCATAGACCTTCGGCACGCTCTTCTGTCCCGCCTGCGCGACCATCGTGAGCGCGCGCGTGACGCGGATCGGCGTGATGTCGCAGATCGCCGTGATCTCGCACCCGTGGATCTTCGGCATGTTCCAGAGCGCGACGTGTCCCCGCCCGAGTCCGACGACGCCGACACGCAGTTTCTTGAACGGCTTGTCCGCCCAAAGCGCCATCTTTCCGCCCGCTTCCCCGGCGAAGAGCGGACGCGCGAATCCGCCCGCGAATGCCGCGGCGCCCATCCACGCCGTCCCCTTGAGAAAGTCCCTTCTGTTCATTTTGTTTCCTCCAGTGCGTTCATGTATTCGTTCCAGTCAAAAGGTGCGAGGTCATGCGGGCCCTTGCGGACGTGATACCGCACGCGGTCGCCAAGCCCCTTCACGCCGTTCGCCTCCCACGCCGGCGCGGCGAGTTCCGTTGCGGCCTTCTCACCCGCGGGACCCGCCCAGGCGTCCTCCGCCCCCGAGCCGACCGAGAGCCGCCGCGGCGCGATGAGCGCGAGAAGCTGGTGCTGGTCGCAGGTCATTTTTTTCGGCGACTCCGCAAAGACCGGATAGTAGCCGCAGAAGAAATGGGGAAGCCCCTTCTGGATCGCGACAAGTGACTCGCTCCACGGAAGGTCCATGTGGTTGAGCTTCGCGCCTCCCGTGCCCGAGCAGTTGACGCACGTGAGCGCAAAGCGCTCGTCCGTCGCACCCGCCCAGAGTGCGGTCTTTCCGCCGCGGGAGTGCCCGATCACCGCGAGACGCTTCGCATTGAACTCGGGTTGTGTCTCGACCCAGTCGGCGACGCGGCTCGCGGCCCAGGCCCACGCGCTCAGGGCGCCCCAGTCCCGCTGCTTGCGTTCCCCGGGCAGCGGACCGAACGCCTTGAAGACGCCCGACCGGAAGGAAGTTTCCGGATCGTCCTCCGCGACATCCGTGTGGTTGAAGGTAACGACCGCCATGCCGCGGGCGACGATGTTGGAGACGGGCAGCGAATGAACAGACGGATCCGCGGCGTTCGGATCAAACTTCTGGCTCTGGAGGCGCCCCGTAAGACTGATCGAGACGAAGGTCGGCACGCCCTTCGCGTCCTTCGGGAAGTATGCGTCCGCCGGGAACGCGAACGGTCCGTGAGGTCCCGTGCAGGAGATCTTCACGCGGCGATGGACGCCCTTGCCACCGAGAATCGGGTTCTCGGACACAGCCTCGAAGGCAAGGTCGGCGGGACGCTCGACAGGACGCTGGCCGAACTCGGCGCAGGTGAACTGGTAAAGGAGCGCCTTGCGGCGTTCGGTCCAGTCGCCGGAGACGTCGAGCGCGGGCACGTCCGCCCACGGCTTCGGATTCTCGTCGGTGGCGTGGCCGACGAAAGCACCGCCGCCGTTCGTCGCGAAACTGCCGCGCACGGTCCTGACGCCGTTGCTGTTTGCAAAGTCCAGGTCGATCTTGTAGATGGTCTGCGGCAGGTACACGCGCACGGCATAGTGGCCGTTCGTCTGTACCGCACCGGAAGCGGCCGTGCGCGGCGAACCCGTCAGCATGCCGATGCCCTCGAACGGCTCGGGGTCGAGATGACAGTGATCCTCCTTCCACGCGTTGTGCCCGATGCGGAAACAATACGGGAACGAGCGCGAATAGAGGCGGATGTACATGTTCGTTTGGGCGTCCTGGAAGAGGTAGATCGCCCGCAGTCCGCGCGGATTGGGATCGATCGTGTAGGAGCCGATGAACGTGCGGAAGTCCGCGAGGCGTTCGCCCGCGACCGGCGGGACGGCGAGCGTCGCACAGCGCTTCTCGAGCGCCGCCGCCGCGGCCGGATTCGCGGGCAGCGCTTCCTTCTGCATCGCCGGCAGGAGATGCTCCCAGATGAGGTTCAGCTCGCCCTGCATGTCGCTGAGGCCGGCGTGAACCGAGACGACCGCATCCTGGCCGGGCATGACGACCGTGAGCTGTCCCGCCGCGCCGTCCGCACGGTACGCGTCATGGCGGCAGCGCCAGAACTGGAAGCCGTAACCCTGCTGCCAGTCGCTGCCCGAGCCGATCGTCTTGGAGTGGATGACGATGCCGCTGCTCCAGGTCTGGCGCGCGGAGGCAAGGCTTACCCACTCGCGCGAGAGAAGCTGCTTGCCGTTCCAGCGGCCTTCCTGCAGGAGGAATTGCCCGAACCGCGCGAGATCGCGCGTCGTCATCTTGAGGCCCCAGCCGCCGCAGGCAATGCCCTCGGGCGAGACGCCCGTCAGGACGGCGCCGATGCCGATCGGATTGAAGAGCTTCTTGCGCAGGTAATCGAGCAGCGGCATGCCCGAGCGCAGCTCAACGATCGCCGCGAGCATGAACGTCGCATCGGAATCGTACCAGAAGCGCGTCCCCGGCTTGATCGAGAACGGCTGACGGAAGAAGAGCTTCTTCCACGATTCGGGCGAGTGGCCGAGGACGTGCGGTGCCTTGCCGGCGTTCATCGTCAGGCAGTCGCGCACACGCAGCTGGGCGAGGTTTTCCGAAACCTTCGTTGGCAGGTCGTTGGTGAAGATGTCGACGAGCCGCTCGTCGAGGTCGAGCTTGCCTTCGTCAACGAGGAAGCCGACGGCCGCCGAGGTGAAGCTCTTCGAGTGCGACCAGAGCTCGTGGGGACGCTCGAGCGTCTCGAACGGCTTCCAGCTTCCCTCGGCGATCATTTTGCCATGGCGGACGATCACAAAGCCGTGGACGCGTCCCTCCTTCTCGCCGTCGAACGTTTTCTCGCATGCGTCGATCCAGTTCAGGATCGCCCGTGACTCGACGCCCTGCGATTCGGGAGTCGCCTTCTCCATCTCGGCCCGAACCGCAACGGCGACTACAGGCAACAGGGCAAGGGCGAACGCGATCCTTTTCATCAGTCGCCCATCCATATCGTGCCTTTCAAAAAATCGCGCCTGCGCATATCCATGCCATGTCCTCGTGATTACTGATCCCTTTCGATACCGCCACCACGATATCGTACGGGGTCCCCCTCGGTACCTTTCATTCGATCTCATCTAACTCCATGCAGTCCATTTATCTCAAATAGATGCACGAGCCGAAGAGAACCGGTTGATACTCGTAACAGCCGAGATCGACAAAAGCGCCGACGAGGCGCGGGTTCTTGGGCCCGCCGTCGAGATCCCGCGCATCCGCAGTGATCCAGTCGAGCGGAAGCCCTTTGTTCACGCACGGCGACTTGCGCTGCAGGCGGTAGTTCCCCTGCGCCGCATCTACGAAAAGCGGATCCGCGACGACAAGGTTGCCGTTCTCGGCGTTGAAGCAGTTCTGGTTCGAGGCGGACGAGAAGACGCACGTCGACTTCACGGTCACTGAGTCGATGTCCGCGTCCGCCGCCTCGCGCCACGTCGCGTTGTGATTGAAGAGGCAGTTGCGAACCGCGACGCCCGTCGCCGTCGGGCAGTAGAGCGCACCGCCCGACCCCGTGCAGCTATTCTGGACGAACGTGCAGTTATCGAGAAGACAATTTGAGCTCATCGAAATCGCGCCACCGCCCACTGAAGCGGAACTGTTTTCATAGAATGTTGAGTTGAGGATGCGCACCGAATTCACAACAAGCAATCCACCGCCCCAAGCAGCCGAAATGTTATTTGAAAAGACACACGAATTGACCTCGCCATATTTTAGGTAGCCGCCGGCGCCGCCTGTGCTGTTGCCGGGATAGACGTTGTCATGAACGAAGCAACGCACAATCTTGCCTCTCGCATCCGCGCTGTTGTTGCCGATTGCGGCACCGTAGGTCGCGCCGACGCCATCGATATGACTGATCTCGCAATCGACAACAAGCGCCGCTTCAATCGCCGGATTAACACCGTAGCTTCGACCGCACGTGACAACGCAGTTCGAAAGGATGCCACCCCCGAAAACATTGACCGCTGCGGTACCCGACCCACAGTTGAAGTTCGTGATGACAAGGTTCGAAACCCGTCCGTTCGTGATACGGAAAGTTCTGCCGGCGCCCTCGTAGTCGAGAATGACGTCATCACGCGTCGCGCCCCAGCCCGTGAATGTCGTGTCTCCACCGATGATCTGCCAATACGTGTTGTTGGGATTGCCGCACATGTAGGTGCCGGGCAAAAAACGGAGTTCGTCATGACTGTAGCTGTAGCACTTCTCGATGCCCGTCGCCAGATCGAGTGGATCCGACTCGGTACCGGACGCCTCCGGCGAACCGGTCGGCGAGACATAGTACGTCGCCGCGAAGAGCGGCGCGACCACGAACACCGCTGCCAGTGAAAACACACATTTCGTCATATTCATATTCTTGCCTTTCGTTATAAGGAAAAAGTCTACTCTCAGAAGGTTTTGAACGGCTTCCAGCTTCCCTCGGCGATCGTTTTCCGTGGCGGACGATCACAAAGCCGTGGACGCGTCCCTCCTTCTCGCCGTCGAACTTTTTCTCGCATGCGTCGATCCAGTGCAAGATCGCCCGTGACTCGACGCCCTGCGATTCGGGAGTCGCCTTCTCCATCTCGGCCCGAGCCGCCACTCCGATGAGCACAAGCGCCGCATAAACGCACATCTTCATCCGAATTTCCATTTTCTCATCAGTCGGCCAACCCAATTTTTGAGAGATGATGTTTATGAGGTTTGGAAGGTCCAGAAGGTTTGAAAAGTTTAGCGGAGACCCAGTATAAAACCAGTGATCGGGTGCCACTCGTAGCAGCCGAGATCGACAAAAGCGCCGACGAGGCGCGGGTTCTTGGGCCCGCCGTCGAGATCCCGCGCATCCGCAGTGATCCAGTCGAGCGCAAGCCCTTTGTTCACGCACGGTGACTTGCCCCGCAGGCGGTAGTTCCCCTGCGCCGCATCTACGAAAAGCGGATCGCCCCCGGAAACGTTGTGGCTTCCCGCAGGGAACGAGCCGTTGCGCGAATAGCTGTAAGAGACGCAATTGTCACGATAGGTGGCCAAGTCGATATCGCTGTCCGCCGCACTCGTGCTGCCACCGGAGGCGTTGTCGGCGAAGAGGCAGTTGACGCTCAAGGCGTTGTTGGTCGACTGGGCGTAAATGGCTCCGCCGCCGGAATTCACCACGTTCCCGACCAGCGTGCAGTTCTCGATTTTAACGTTCGGGGCGAGAGCAAGGGCGCCGCCGTAGTTAGAGCGGTTCGTATTGCAGGCGAACAGCGAATTGCGCAGAAGCGCGGACGTAAGCAGTGAACCGGTGGCCTCGAAGGCTATGGCCGATCCGTAGCCCGCGCTGGAGTTCGCCCGGAACTGACAGCTGTCCACGAGCATCGTGTCGACCTTCTTCAGGGCCACGATCGCCGCCGCGCCTGCCGCCGCGCCCGTGTTGTCGGACGAAACGTTGCCGGTGAAGTCGCACCGCCGGAACTCGCAGGTGCCGTACTTGCACCAGACGGCCGAGGCCGAGCGGTAGCTGACGGAGTTGTTTAAGAACTTACAGTCGGCGAAGAAGAGCCCGTTCGTCGCCTCCGGCACCGTAACGCCGCTTTGCGGATTTTCGCCGTTCGCCTGTCCGTGAACCGCGCCGCCCTTGCTGTCGCCGCCCGCACCGGCGAGATTCAGGGACTGGTTGGCCTCGAACGTACAGTTCGAGAAGGAGCCCAGCGCGTAAATGGCCCCACCATGGTACGCCCGGTTGTGCCGGAACACGCAGTTCGTAAAGCCGCCGACAAACCCGTGATACCCCCAGTCATCCGCGGCAGACCGCAACACGCCGCCGTAGTTTGTGGCGACGTTATCCACGAAAACGGAATCGGCCACCGGCAAACGCAACGCCGAGCCGGTCAGGTAAGGGCCTTCCGTAAAGATTGCGCCGCCTCCGATGCCCGCCACGTTATTCGTGAACGTGCATGTGAAGATGCCCATTCCGGCAGAACGCGAATGAAAGCGCAGGGCTCCGCCTGAATTCTCCGCCGTGTTTCCTTCGAAGACGCACCCGTCCACCCTAAAGCCGCAGGTGCCGGCCTCGGTCGCTAAAGTGGGATTGCCGGCCACGGCCGAGATCGCCCCGCCGTACCTGGCGGACCGGTTCGCGCGGAACGTGCACTTCGAGAAGAGGTGGAAGCCGGCGTTTATGTTGACCGCACCGCCGCCCATGCCGCGCTCGGCCTTGTTCGTCGTCCAGTTATTCTCGAACGTGCAGTTCACGAAAAACCCCGTGACCGACGTCCCCCCGGCCAGATATGCGGCGCCACCGCCGTAATGGAACGCCCGATTGGTCCTGAAGACCGTATTCGAGCAAAGTTTCGGATAGCCGCCGAGACCACCGCCTTCGCCAACGGACACGTTGTTGGTGACGATTGAGTCGTAGATGTAACCGCCGCTGGCGTAGACACCCGCGCCACTGACACCCACCTGGTAGGCATTGATGTCGTTATTGAAGAAGCGGCAGTTGCGCGCGACGGCATTGTCGTCAATTCCCAGCCCCAGCCCGCACATTTTTCCTACATTGCCAGAAAACTCACAATCGACGATGTGTGCCTCACCGGAGATGAAGGCGCCGGCACCTCTGCCTTGAGTGCAATAACCGGGTCCGCAACCACGGAAGGCGCAGTTCGTTACGAGCGCCTCGGCGCTGCCTTTCAGGTAAACGCCGCCACCATGGAAATAAGCGTACTGGTCGCTCTCGCGACGCGGCGGGCAGGCATTGGTGACGACGAGGTCCCGAACGACCATCCACTGGGACGCGCTATCCATGTAAAAGCATCGTCCGGTCTGTTGGGTGTCCAGCACGACCTTCTCGCGCAAGTCGCCCAGTGCCGGTGCGTCGGACTGGGCGATCCAACCGCGAATCGTTACGCCACTGGACGGCTTGAACACGCCGTTATTCCATTTATCTGCAGGCACTTCTTGCACCTGTAGCATATACGTGCCGTCAAGAAGGCGCACCTCGTCGCCGTTGACCGCCTTGCCTACGGCCGTCACCGCGTCATACGGCGACTCGAGTGTGCCCGCTGCGGTCGACAATCCCGTCGGTGAAGCGTAGTAGACATTTCCGGCGAAACCCGAAAACCCGGACCACAGGGCAAAAACAGTCAAACCTAACGTGTACAAAGGCCGCTTAGTCTTCGTATTCATCATAAACCTCCACTTCCCGTTGCGGTGCGACCGCGAACACCGATGTTAGTGAAAGCACACA